>JAFIFA010000079.1 GCA_020832225.1 Balneolaceae bacterium | reverse complement strand
ATCTCTACTTCCTCAACATCACAAATTTGTATCACCAGTTCCCGACACCGTTTTTGAAGATCACCCTTCAACACGTGATATCGATACTTGGTTACCCAAACTATGTGGCACGTCAACCGGGTCGTTGTATGACTTCCTTTTAGCATTGGTTTTCCCATAGCTCAAAGGTTACCATTTTTTAGACTTTTCGAAACACTAAAGTTCTGCACTGAAAGTGCAGGGTTTTAAACCCTCAGTTGAGACCAATAAACCTACAATACGATGTACTCGACAATAAAAAACAGCCTGACGTTACCAATGATAATGCTGCTCTTCTCATTTGGCATTTTTGCCGCCTGCAGCGACGACTCACCAACATCGATAGATATGAACGGTGATGATGAGACAGAACTCAGATCAGCGAGCTATAGCTACGCTTTTAACGAAGGTCAGCTCCTTGATGATCCTGACACTGCCTACAACTCTTCCGAGGATGGAGATCACCCCCGAAATCTCTCAGCCACGCTTATGCTGGAAGAGCTTGAGAATGGCAACACGCTGGTCACCGTCTCCCTTGAAAACACGATCGATGGTGAAATGTACCCCGTTCACGCTCATGACATGGCCGATCCTGCTGATACACCCAACAACACCCCGTACGACGAATCTCCAAACGGAGATGTCTATGCAGAGATGATTGAAGGCAACGGCGGAACCGCTGAACTCTCTTTCGAAAGCTCTCTCTCCTTTGATGAACTTACTGAAGAGTATGAAGCCTTCTTAGTGGTTCACGATCCAACACAGGATATCAGTACTACTGACTTGACTACCTATCTGGTCCTCGGTGTTTTTGGACAGGATTTGGAAGCAGGTGATCCCAATCTCCGCACCGCTGAGTTCATGTACGATTTCAACGAAGGACAACTTCTTGATGACGAAGCAACCGCCTATGACGGTGAGCATTCAAGAGACCTGATGGCCACAATCATGCTTGAAGAGCGGATTGACGGAACCACCCAGATCACAGTATCACTGATGAACACGATCGATGGTGAAACCTACCCGGTTCACACCCATGATGCAGCTGATCCTGATGAGACACCGAACAACACTCCATATGATGAAACACCAAATGGTGACGTACTGGCCACTATGATTGACGGCAACGGCGGAACCGCCACTGCTGAACTCTCAACTGAATACTCCTTCAATGTGCTAACTCGTGATTATGAAGGGTTCTTTGTAGTACACGATCCAACACAGGACCTGAGCACGACCGATCTGACCACCTACCTGGTACTTGGACTCACATTCAGATAAACAAACCTGTCTTAAAAGAGATCCCTTAGGCTAGTCATAAACTGGCTGCAGAGGACCGGAGCGGAAGTTTCGGTCCTCTTTCTTTTTATGGATATGAGACCGAACGCTATCTGCCCGTTATTGTTATAGTTTGTCTGAATCCCGAAACCGGTCATATTCTTGAGCTGTCAGCAACAACCTTCTCTACTTAAAAATCCGAACCTGCAGGTTATTTTCGGCATTACGCTGACGGCCGTTATGGGTGTAGCCTCCATTGCGCCTGCACTGCCTCAAATTGCCCGTTCCCTCGACATCTCCACAAATCAGATCGGCCTTCTGATCACCTTCTATGCCGTACCCGGCATTTTTCTCACGCCGATCATGGGATTCATGGCCGACCGGATTGGCCGAAAAGTAATATTGATCCCTTCTCTCTTTGTATTCGGAATATTTGGCACTGCCTGCGCTTTTGCCACCTCTTTTGAGTGGCTACTCTTTTTTCGGGTTCTTCAGGGTTTTGGCAGCGCCTCACTTGGTTTGATGAATATTACGCTCATAGGCGATCTCTTTAAGGGCAACCGACGCGCAACCGCAATGGGTTATAACGGAAGTGTTTTAAGCATGGGAACCGCATCCTATCCGGCGATAGGTGGCGCATTGGCTACATTCGGATGGTTCTACCCCTTCTATCTAAGCCTTCTGGCTATTCCGGTAGGTATCTATGCGATCTTCACCCTCAAGACTCTACCCGTAGAGAACGGAATGCCGCTTCGGGAATATTTCCACAGTCTGAAAAAAGCCATCAAATCAAAAAAGGTGATTGCCCTCTATGCCGGCATATTCCTAACGTTTATCATGCTTTATGGCACCTACCTAACCTTCTTTCCGGTATTACTGGACGAGAATTTTGGAAAATCATCCTTCCTAATTGGCCTGATTCTCTCAGGTTCGTCCCTGGTAACGGCAGCAACCTCCTCCCAGCTTGGAAATCTCACCAGGCGCTTTAGCGAACAAGGTTTAATTCTATGCGCATCGGTGATCTATCTCTTTATTTTTCTGATGATTCCCAACATCAGTAATATCTGGTTTTTGATTATCCCGGTTGCGCTGTTCGGTTTGGCGCAGGGAATCAATATACCAAGTGTTCTGAACCTGCTCACAGGGCACGCTCCACCCGACTACCGAGCCGCATTTCTTTCTGTTAACTGGATGGTTGTACGATCGGCCCAGTCACTTGGTCCCTATCTGCTTGGACTGGTCTATGTCTACGTGAACCTGAGCGGCACATTCTACTTTTCGGTGGGCATGGCCTTCTTGTTTATTCTGGTGAACATGTTTATGCTCTATCCGACGAGGGGGCGTAAGGGCTGAGCGCACGGCGCAGAGCGCGAAGCGCTTGGTGTTTGTGTTCCAAAAAAGTTGACAAAAGTCAGCAGGCAGTTGACAACTTCGATTCAAAATTCAACAAAGACCTTGCAGCACCGGAGCGATGCGAAGGATCTGCAAGCGTCTAAGGAGCCGGTTGGTTTAACCGCTGCTGCCGCAGAGTAGGTGCGGAGGACGCAGAGTGATTAATCCCCCAATTCCTATTCGCTTCGGGCTCCTTAACGATTCAACAGCTTTCCAGTTCAGCTTCCACTATTTCAAGTCTCTCTTAACCCAAGCCCTGAAAGGGCGCTCCAACATAGCCCGGAGCAATGCTCCGGGTTAAAGGATGTACCAACATTCCGCGCCGAGGAGCGGTTGATGAAAAGGAATTGGATTAACCGAGGCGCAGTGGGAAGGAATTGGTGAGGGGTTTTCGGAAGAAGTATTATACCCGTAACCACAAATGTTCCTCTCACAGATTATGGACCTAACCCAACCACCTCCCTAGTGAGTCGGGACGCCGCTATGCTCCGCCTGCATGCCCCCTCCCCGACGGTTCGGGGCAGGCTCTTGAGAAGGAGGGGAGTTCTAATCAAACTAAATATTTACTCAATTCCAGCTTCCCGCCCCTTAACAGTTCAACAATTCCGCCCTTTCAGCTCTATTATTCTTCAAATAAAAAAACCCCGGGAGGTTCAGACCCAGGGTTTTATGCTTTAGGTTCAGCATAATAGGAGTGACTAATTGACTAACCAGAGTAAGATTAGTGCTATGCTGTTACTTACAAGAGATCCGTAGGTGTTTTTTGTTACAAACTTTTTTCAAAAATTTTTCAAATCGCCTATCCCAACCATTTTTTGCTATATTCTGATTCTGAATTCCAGTTTAATGATTCGTTTTTTTTTACTGAACCTCAATCCGTTTCATGCGCTTTACTCTTACAGTCTCAGCTTTCTGCATTCTACTCTTCTCAAGTACCATTTATGCCCAGTCTAACGGTTCCGAACCGTTGCTGACACCCTTTGAACAATCCGGGCTTACCGAACACACCACCCACACCGAACTTGTGAAGTTTATGCAGCAGATGGGTAAAAACTCGCCCGACATGACGCTGCACAGATACGGTACCTCAATGGAGGAGCGCGAACTGCTCTATGCGCTTTTCAGTAGGCCCGGCATCTCCACCCCGGCCGAAGCGCACGCTTCCGGAAAACCGATTTTGGTTCTGGCTGCCACCGTTCACGGACACAACTTTGTACTGAGGGAATCACTTCTGGTATTGATCCGAGAGCTGGGCAACCGAAACTCAGAGCTGAACAGTCTGCTTGATGAGATGATCGTACTCGTGGTTCCGTCAAAAAATCCGGACGGTATTGCTGCAGCATCCAGGTTTAACCCGATCGGCGCCGATCTGAACCGCGACTATATGGCACTCGATCAGCCCTCTATGGCGGCCTACATCGGGAATGTAATCAACTACTGGCATCCGCATCTCTATGTAGACGGACATGATGGCGGTACCGCTCAGTTTGGCGGATCATACCCATATAATCTGACCTACCAGGGGCCGGGGCTTGCCGGGGCCGATCAGGCGATTACCGCTCTGGCCGATCGAGAGATCTTCCCCTATATCAACAAGATGTATGAAGAGGAAGGTTACCGAGCCTTCTACTGGGCTCACGGTAACGAAAATGAGTGGTATGGCGGAGGCGCCAATCCCCGAATGGGCCGGAATTACGGAGGCCTTGCGAATACCCTCTCAATTCTTTTTGAACACGGCGACTGGCACGATGACGAAACCGCTCACTACAGCGGCATTCTCGCCTATAAGGCGCTCCTGCATTACGCAAGCGATCACGGAGATGATCTGATAGAGACCATCGAACGGGCCCGCACTGAAACAATCAAACTGGGTGAGATGGCTGAGGGGCAAATCCCCGTCAGCGAAACCTTTGAAGAGGAAGATTTCCTGGTCACCTATCAGATTCCCGATCCCGATGACTCCGGCTCCCTCATAACTATTGAGGATGCCCCGATCATCAAAAAACCGATCGGTACGGAATTCCGCGATCGTCCATGGGCTTACGTACTACCTCCCGATGCCCGGGAAGCTGCTGCAATGCTGCTTCGCCACAATATCAGGGTGGAAAAACTAACAGAGAGCATCACACACGAAGCCGTTGCCTACACTTTCAGTGATGTGAGCTGGGTAGAGGGAGACAACGGCCTGAAAGCCGCTATGATCCCCCACATTGAAAATGAGGTCCGTGAAGAGTTTGAACTTCCAAAAGGATCGTACGTGATCCGTACCGGTCAGCTTCTGGGACGCGTGGTTACACACCTGCTGGAACCGGAAACATCCGACAACATCTTTTACTGGGACCGCATGACCGCCCTCACCCCGCTAGCTGAGCTCAGCGAATATAAAGAGGGTAACGGAACCGGAACTCCCCCTCTCCTTCCGATACACAAAATTATGGAAGAGACCGGACTCCCTTCGATTGTAATTACCAACCCCTGATAAATTTCCAAGCCGTTTGTCATCAACCATTAACGATTCAGACATCTCATGAAACGACATATTACCCTGCTGATTTTCCTGATTATCGGAACCGCCCCGCTCCTGGCTCAGATGCCCGATGCACCTGATCGAACGGAAGGCGACGGCCCCTATGACCGCCTGATAATACGCGGAGCCACCATGATTGATGGCACCGGTTCACCGGCACTGGGACCTGTTGATATCGTAATCGAAGGAAACCGAATTGCACAAATCCGCACGGTAGGCTACCCGGGCGTGCCGATCAGCGATCGCGGTCGTCCGCAGGCAGAAGAGGGAGACAAAGAACTGGATGCAGAAGGGATGTACATCCTGCCCGGATTTTTTGACATGCACGCTCATATCGGTGGAAACGCACAGGGAACGGTACCTGAATACGTTTTCAAACTTTGGCTGGCTCATGGAATCACTTCGGTTCGCGAACCCGGTTCGTTTAACGGAATGGACTGGACCCTGCGCCACCGTGATCGCAGCGAAGCCAATGAGATTACAGCACCACGCATTTTCCCCTATATCGGATTTGGTCAGGGTGCCGGTGGCATTAACTCACCGGAAGAGGCCCGCGATTGGGTTCAGATGATTGATGAAGCCGGAGCCGATGGCATCAAGTTTTTCGGCACGCGCCCGGAGATCTTTCAAGCCGCCCTTGATGAAGCCAACAGCCGTGGACTGGGATCGATGACTCACCACGCACAGACCCGTGTTGGTTACGCCAATGCACTCGATTCAGCCGAAATGGGCCTTCAGGGGATGACCCACTGGTATGGACTGCCCGAGGCTCTGTTCACCGATCGAGTGCTTCAGGACTATCCGCTCGACTATAACTATCAGAATGAACAGCATCGGTTTGAAGAGGCAGGCAAGCTCTGGAAGCAGGCTGCTGAACCGGGAAGTGATCGCTGGAACGAGGTGATGGATCGTCTTCTCGAGCTCGACTATGACATCAACCCAACCTTCACCATCTATGAGGCGAGCCGCGACCTGATGCGCGAACGCCGTGCCGAGTGGCATGAGCGCTACACCCTGCCTTCACTCTGGGAGTTCTTTGCGCCGGACCGACGTGCACACGGCTCCTACTGGTTCGATTGGGGCACCGAGCAGGAGATCGCATGGAAAGAGAACTACCGAATCTGGATGCAGTTTGTGAATGAGTACAAAAACCGCGGCGGGAATGTTACGCTGGGATCCGATGCCGGATATATCTACAAGCTCTATGGATTCGCATATATCCGTGAAATGGAGATGTTCAGGGAAGCCGGTTTTCATCCGCTGGAGATCTTTCAGTCGGCCTCACTGCGCGGAGCAGAAGTACTTGGCGTAGATGATGAACTTGGCACCATCGAAGTGGGCAAACTGGCCGACCTTGTGATAGTTGGTGAAAATCCGCAGCAGAATCTGCAGGTGCTCTACGGAACCGGGGCGATACGAGTGGATGATCAAAATCAGCTCAAGCGGGTTGGCGGTGTGAAGTACACCATCAAAGACGGTATTCTGTTTGATGCAAAACAGCTTCTCAAGGATGTTGAAGAGTACGTTCAGCAGAAGAAAGATGAGACCGGTTTTGAGATCACTCAGCCGGGCCTGGACTACTAATATCAGTAATAAGAGAAGATCATCGACATAATGAACTTACCTGATTTGAAATCGATCCGTGAGGCATATAAGCGGATCGCTCCTTTTATCCATCGTACACCCGTTCTCACCTCCTCTTATCTGAACAGGGAGACAGGTGCTGAGATCTTCTTCAAGTGTGAAAACTTTCAGAAGGTGGGTGCCTTTAAGTTCAGAGGCGCCTGCAACGCGATCATGCAGCTGGATAGAGCTTCGGGAGAGAAGGGAATCATCACCCACTCCTCAGGAAATCATGCTCAGGCAGTTGCCCTTGCCGCCAAAATGAACGGCTACAAAGCCACTATCGTGATGCCGCACAACGCCCCAAAAGTGAAGGTAAATGCGGTGAAAGGGTATGGAGCTTCGGTTGTGTTTTGTAAACCGACCATTGAGGCCAGGCAAGAGAGTGCGGATGAAATTATACACGCTACCGGTGCCACGTTTATCCATCCATATAATCATCCTCACGTAATTGCCGGGCAGGGTACATCGGCGCTTGAGCTGTTGGACGAAGTGTCCGGACTTGATGTTTTGATGGCACCCGTTGGTGGTGGCGGACTGATCAGCGGTTCTGCGATTGCCTCTAAATCACTCAACCCCGAAATTTCTGTAATTGGCGGTGAGCCGGAACTGGCAGATGATGCTTATCGATCACTCCAATCCGGAAAAATTGAACCCGTTCTGCGCACCGATACCGTTGCCGATGGCCTCCGCACTTCACTTGGTGAACTCACCTTTAAGGCGATCCGAAACTACGTGGATCAGATCATAACCGTCCCTGAGGAGTCGATTATCCGCGATATGCGAACGGTATGGGAGCGAATGAAGATCATCATCGAACCCTCCTGTGCGGTTCCCCTTTCGGTGATCATGGATAACAAAGAGATGTTTAAGGGAAAACGAATCGGGCTGATAATAACAGGCGGGAATGTTGACCTGAATCACCTGCCCTGGTAATCTGTAGTTTCCGAACGATTGCTCTTTTTTCTTATACTTTGTGGAAATTGGCTTTGTTGGTTTAATGGGTAGCTTTGAAGAGGAATTTATGTAGTCATTTTTTTTCATGCGTAAGTGAAATTTATAGGGGTGTCCATAATCACATATTATCTTATTAACATGAATTGACACCCCCCCTCAGTCCTCCCTTTTTAGGGGCGATTAGTACTTTGCTCATTAATAACATAGAGCCAATAATAAGCCCAGAACATAAACCTGTCTCACTACAGAACATGCGAATTCCATACAGACACTTCTCCATAATTCTGATCACGCTGCTTCTGATCTCTCTGCTGTCCTGCAGCACAGACAGAGCACCCGAGCACCCATTTGAAGCCTATCTCGCTGAACCTCATCCTGCATACGATTATGAACTGGAGTCGACGATAGAAGGTGACGGTTATACCGCCTATGTGATCCGAATGGTATCACAGGAGTGGCTCACAGCCGATGAAGTGGATCCATCCGTGTGGTGGCACTGGCTTACTATTGTTGTACCGGATGAGGTGAATCACCCAACAGCTCTTCTGCGAATTGGTGGTGGCACAAGCAGTGATGATCTGCCGGATTCGGTGAATCCCGAGATACGTGATGCCGCACTCTCCACCGGTACGATAGCTGCAGACCTTCATAATGTCCCGAATCAGCCCCTCTCCTTTTCCGGAGATGACCGAATGGATGAACGCTATGAGGATGATATTATCGCCCTTGGGTGGAGAAAGTTCCTTGAGGGAGGAGCTGAAGATGACGATGCGATCTGGCTAAGCCGGTTTCCGATGACCGCAGCTGCCATTCGGGCGATCGATACCATAACCAGTTTCGCCGATTCAGAGGTTGGAATTGAAACCGACGAGTTTGTGGTAACGGGTGCCTCCAAACGGGGTTGGACTGCATGGACCACCGCCATTTTTGATGAGAGGGTGATTGCTGTTGCGCCGGCCGTAATCGACCTCCTCAATATGGAGCCCTCCTTTGAGCACCACTGGAAGGCTTATGGTGAATGGTCGCCCGCTATTCGGGAGTATCAGAATGAGGGGATTATGGATTGGCAGGGATCGACAGAGTACCATAAGCTGAGAGAGCTGGTTGATCCATTTACCTACCTTGATCGCCTTACCATTCCGAAATATATCGTCAATGCAGCTAGCGATGAGTTCTTCCTGCCGGACTCCTGGCAGTTTTACTGGAATGACCTTCCCGGTGAGAAAGCCATGCGGTATGTGCCAAATAGCGGCCACAATCTGAGTGATTCAGATGCAGCCTCCGGAATCGTCACTTTTTACCAACAGATCGTGAATGATATTCCAACTCCTGAGTTTGATTGGGAGGCCACTGATGAGGGTTTCAACCTTCGGTTTGATCCCGATCAAATGCCCGACGACCTCTTGCTTTGGAGTGCCCATAATCCCAATTCCCGCGATTTCAGGCTCTACGTAATTGACCGCATCTGGCTGGCATCCGGACTCGAGATCGATGAGAACGGCGAACAGTTTGTGGAGATAACTACCCCCGATAACGGGTTCACCGCATGGTTTGTTGAAGCTCGCTTTGATACCGGTATGGATCGCCCATTTCGTATGACAACCGGTGTGAAGGTAACTCCGGACGAATATCCCTACCCCGCCTTCGAAAGCAGCAATCCGCTGGGGACTCCGATAAGTGGGGCGGAATGAAGGACCTGTAGGGGATCTGGCCTGTAATTGAGAACATATTTTTTTGCCACTGCACATCTTTTGAACGCGAAGCGAAACACGGAAGGGCACGGAGTTCTCCGTGGCTCAGTGGCAATTTTCTCAGATCTTTTTTTAACCACGATGGCAGTAGGTTACGCAATACACAAAGCGAAGTGGAATGAAGGACCTGTAGGGGATCTGGCCTGTAATTGAGAACATATTTGTTTGCCACTGAAGCACGGAAGGGCACGGAACTCTCCGTGATTCGCTTCGCGTTCAAAAGATGAGCCATGGCATTATTCACTCTATCGGAACGATCCTGTTTCACAAACTTTTCGTTTTGAGAGACCTACAGTCGTATGTTGTTTAATGATGCTTCCGTAATAACATCCCATATCACTAACCGAACCCCTGTTTACTGAAAATGCGAATCGTCTCCCTGTTACCCAGTACAACTGAAATCGTCGCCGCACTTGGCTTGAAGGATCAGCTTGTTGGACGATCTCATGAATGTGACTACCCAAAAGGTGTGGATCAGCTGCCGGCTATCACATCTCCGAAGTATCCTGATGACGGTAACTCTCGCGAGACCGACGACCGTGTTAAGGAGTTGCTGAGGCGTGGACTTTCGGTCTATGAAGTTGACGAAATTGCCCTCAGAGAGCTTAAGCCCGATCTTATCGTCACCCAGGATCATTGCGAAGTTTGCGCCGCCTCTATGGGTGATGTAAGACGTGCCCTGCAAAATTGGATGGTTGATGAGCCCGAGGTGATTTCGGTATCTCCTGCCGACCTGAAGGGCATCTTTGATTCCTTCAAAACGATCGGAGAAGCTGTTGAGCGTATTGATGAGGCTCAAACCCTCACCGAAGAATTAGAGGAGCGCTTCAATATTCTTCGCCAAAGCGTTGTTGGTGAGCCTGCCAAAGAGGTCTTCACCATTGAGTGGATCGATCCGCTGATGACGGCCGGTAACTGGATACCTGAACTGATTGAAATTGCAGGTGGTGATCAGTTGATGGGTGAAGCCGGTAAGCACTCCCCGTTTATTGAATGGGGTGATCTCATAAAATCCGACCCCGACGTGATCCTGGTAATGCCGTGCGGATACTCCATAGAGCAGACCCTTTCCGAGATGGATACGTTGAAAGATGGATCAGGCTGGAACAGCCTGAAAGCAGTTAAAAACAATGAAGTCTACATCCTGGACGGACATCACTACTTCAATCGTCCCGGTCCCAGAATTCTTGACTCAACGAGAATTGTCGCTGAAGTGCTTCATCCCCATCGGTTCAAGCCGACATTTGAAAATAGAGGCTGGATCAGGTTTCAATACTGAACCGACCTGAAATTGAACCTCTTACCCCTTACGGATTTACCTGCACATCCCGAATCCTCATCACCATCGACATTCCGCCGCTATTTAGCATCTCTTCAAAGCGTTCCAGCTGTGGACGGAGCTGATCCTGAATCATTGCTCGCTGCGATTCCGGCATATTCTGGAGCTGACTCTCCATCTGCTCCATCATCCTTCGCGCTTCCTGTAGTTCAGACTCCGAAAATTGATTCTCCAATCCCTCAATTGAGAGTTGTACGGAGTGCGCAATTGGCAGGCCATCATGGATCTGATATTCATCCATCACCATCTCCACGTTCATTGGATTACCGTCGCCGCCACGCTGTTCAAAATAGACTTTACGGGGAACCAGCATTTCACGGTCTATCCACATTGTGATTCGCTCTGGAGTGAATTCAAACATATCCTCATCAATTCCAAAATCCATATTCTGCTCCATAATTCCCTGCAAAACTTCCGGATCACTTACGGTCAGCTTATAGGTGCGAACGCCGGCAAAAGTCTCCTCTGTAACAGACTCTGCGGCTCTCACCAGCTTAATCGCCTGATCATCCATCAGACCGGAGTTGATTCCGGAATCGAAGTCGCTGTCGTCGCTGGTTACAGCAAGCCAGCTGAATCCATTTTCAGTTCGCTTTTCAAGCATCGTGGACATCGCACCTATCGGAAGACCATCCATCTCCATTGAAATCGAAATGCGATCGATATTGGCAAGATATGAACTATTCTTCTCGGCCATCATATCTGCTAATCGGTCCGGATTAGGCTGAGCAAAGACCAAAAGCGGCAGGCAGAGTAGTAGAAAAAGTGATAATGTGGTAGATCTTTTAAGAAATGCAGATACTCTCATTGGTTATATCTCCTCTATCATTTAGGTTTATTTGATTTTACAAAATCAAAACCAAATTTGAAAAGCGATTCCTCTTATATAAGTTCTTTGTACAACCATACAAGAAAAAACTAAAGGAACATGAGCGGTAAAGACGTATTTACGGCAATGATCAAAGAGGAACTCAATCAGTACCAGAGATTTTTTCTCTTTCAGGAGCGAGAGCTCTATCGGAGGGGCGAATATGAAGAGCTGGCACGCAAATCGCTACGTCAAACTCGTCTGATCGCTTTTCTTGTGCTCCTCACCATACTCACCTTTTCGCTGATCAGCATCATGCATTTTATCGATTTTGGCAACAATAATGCTCTTTCAAGCTTTATTCTGGGGCTTCTCTCGTGGGCTTTTGTTATTGTTTCTACAATATTTTATACTAAAAATATCCTCGAAAAAAAGAAGTGTATGGAGAGGGTGCTGAAACTGCTGGAAGCAAGGGAGCAGTATTCAGATTCAAAGAATGAAAACTAATCTCAGAAAAAGCCTCTCTTATGAAAAAAATGATCTCAGCGGGACTGCTAGTTGGTGGTCTCATACTACTCTATTTCGGATTTCAGGAGCAACAATCACTTGGTTCAGAGGTTGAAGAGTTTGTTACAGGCTCTCCGGACAGTGGCGCCATGTGGATGATGATTGGCGGCGCAGTTGCAGCCGTGGCCGGATTGGTCGGAATCATTCGAAAATAACAGGCGTTAGTTTAAGAGGCCAATAAACAGAAACAAATTCTCATAGCATGACCTCTGCCCGAGATAAAGAATTTTCCACACGCAGATGGATTGCTTTGTTTACACTGATTATTGGCCTCATGCTTCTTTATACGGGCAATCAAATCGGGGGGATACCGGATACAGTGGATTCCCCCTTTTCACCCGAAAGACCTGAAAACCGGTCCTTATGGCTGATGATTACCGGAGCCGCTGCATCCGTAGCCGGTTTTGTAGGGCTGTTGCGGGAAGGATCTCTATAGAGCTAAATATACTATCACTCCTCTCTTTCCAGAATGGTGTCGCCCATACGCCGAAGCAGTTCCCAGCGGTACATTCCTGAGTTGTGACCATCGTCCCAGGTAATCTTGAGTGCATGATTCCCAACCGGTTCCGCTTTCACGATGGCAAACTCCCGGGTTGGTTCAACAAAAAATAGCTCCGGCTCGAAACGCCCCATCTTATCGTGCCCTCCCCTGCAGGCAACGCAAGGACAGTTTTTTCTGAGACCAAAGAGAGGAAAAATCGTCTTTTCACCGTCTCCCCACACAACAGTTAACTGCTGTTCAGAGTTACTAACATCTACCGATTTAGGATTGTATCTTTTCTCCATAAAACTTTTGATTCCGTCTGATGATCCGGCGCAACGCCGTTTCATGAAATATACGCCCAATTCATGTGGATATTAACCCTCTTTTTATCTGTTCTGTTTCTAATTGCCGGCTTTGCCGGTAACCGAGACTGGTTTACTTTGGATAAACTATCGCGCGAGAATGTGCTCAACTCGACACTTATTGTGCTTGCTGCATTCACGCTTTTGATGGTCGCCTATGTGCTCGGATTCTTTCCTCAATCCATTGCGGCACCATTTATGATGTCGCTCTATGTCTCTATTGCGGGTTTCTTTATTGGGTATGGAGTGCGGCTTATCAATTCAAGATCTGATGCAGGGGCTATACTCTACCAGCACCGATCTTTCTGGATCGACCACGCACCAAACTTTCTCGCTGTGGGGCTGATACTCTATGGATTTTTCAGGATGGCGATTCTGACCGATCAGCCGATTACAGGAATTCGCCTCACTTCCGGCCTCTCTCTGATCTCCTTCGGTTTCTTTACCTGGACACTTAAAGCGGTTCCTGAATTTCGATCGGGCGGACTCATTCTTCTGGACCGCTATATCAAGTGGCCAAAAATCATCTCATGGAACTGGCAGAGTGAATCGGTACTCTCGATCGAGTATATCGTAAACCGGGATGGGGAAGATCGAATCCGGCAGTTTGCCACCTACATTCCCGAGGAGGAGCGAAAAGAGATTGAACTTATCCTGAAATCGAAGATGGATGAATATGACAAAGAGAGAAAGAAGGTTTTAGGCATCAGCGGTGAAGAGTAGAAAAAGATCCGATTACTGCCTCCTTTGAATATCTCTGCGAGACAACTCTGAGCAACAACCTCAGAGATTAAATCTTCCTGGCCTGCACGTCTCGACTTACTCTGCCCTTCTGTGCTCAACCATAAAGCATCGGTTCTCCACATAGGGGAAACCATGCTCCTCGGCCAGTGCTTTGGCCTTGGGTGTGCTCACATCCAGCTGAGTCCAGATCACCGGTTTATTTGGTCTGTCACCTGCCCATTCGATAATCTCCTCAACGGTCTCATAGCAGTGAACCTTATTTCGAAACAGGTCAATCAGGTCTACATTCACCCCTTCAGGTATGGATGCCAGATCAGGGTAGCACGTCTCACCCAAAACCTCTGTTTCATTGGGATTGACAGGTATCATCCGAAATCCGGCCTGCTGAATATACTGAGCAATATGATAGCTGGTTCTGTATGGATTGGAAGAACACCCGAAAACGACAATAGTTTTCAGATCTTTAAAGAGATCACGATCAATAGCGGGGACGGATGAGTTGAAAAGGGCCAAATTCTAATTTCTCTGATTAAATTCTTATATTTCAAACTTAATTATCACCAAAATTGAAAATCAGGAAACATTTTGTCTAAAGCAAAAGACGGGGATACCGTCAAAGTACACTACACAGGAACATTGGCAGACGGTGAAGTATTTGATACCTCTGCAGAACGCGAACCACTTGAATTCACACTCGGAGAAGGTCAGCTCATCCCGGGTTTTGAGAAAGCAGTAAAAGGCCTCGAAGAAGGCAACTCCACAACCGTTGAGATTCCGGTTGAAGAAGCATACGGGAATGTCAGAGAAGATCTGATCATCAACGTACCGAAAGATCAGCTACCTGCTGACGTTGAGCCTCAAATCGGAATGCAGCTTCAGGTTAATCAGCCAGACGGACAACCCGTTCCGGTTCGGATTACCGATATTTCCGACAGCGAATTGACGCTGGATGCCAACCACCCGCTTGCCGGAAAAGATCTCAAGTTCGAGATTGAGCTTGTTGAAGTAGCCGGTTAATAGCTTATTACACTATTTAATCCCGATCTGGCATTTTCAAAACCAGGTCGGGATTTTTTTTGACGATATTTTCTGAACACGACCTGCAAATCAACTTCTCTCTTCTCTGATGGCCGATTTCAATCAAAAAAGTACCGTTAGCATTACCTGCCCCCTCGGGCTTGCACCCATACTCGAACAGGAGCTGCGCGATCTGATGTTCGAACCCTTAAGCGTACGTGATACAGGTGTTGAGATCGAAGCATCACTGAACGACTGCATCCTTCTCAACTTCTGGCTTCGTACCGCTCACCGCGTTCACTTCCTTTTGGCTGAAAAGAAGATCGACAACCCGGATCGTCTCAGAAACTGGCTGAAGGCCTATCCCTGGGAGGAGTATATACGCCCCGACGGTTATTTTTCGGTAACATCTCGGGTGGATCATCCTACAATTGAAAATGATCAGTTTGCCAACCTGGTTGTGAAGGATTCGGTTGTAGACCGCATTCGTTTTACCGACGATGAACGGCCCGACAGCGGTTCAGACCTGAACAAAACCGTTCTCTTTCTATACTGGAACCGCGAAACAGCCCGGATCTTTATCGATACATCCGGTGAATCCCTTTCGCGCCGGAACTACCGGAGCAATTCGGTATCTGCCCCCATGCAGGAGACTCTGGCATCCGGAATTGTGCAAACCACAAGTTGGGAACCCGGTCAGCACTTTGTGAACCCTATGACCGGAAGCGGCACCATCGTCATTGAAGCACTCATGCTTGCCATGAACAGGGCACCTGCCTCTCTTCGAAACAATTTTGGGTTCATGCACCTTCAGGGATACGATGACTCTGTCTATCAGACCGTTCGCGACGAAGCAAAAAAGGCGATTCGAAAAGATTTCAGCGGTCGATTTATCGCAACCGACTCCGACCCGCAGGCGATACTGGCGGCCAGACGTAATGCTCAAACAGCCGGTGTGGATCACCTGATCGAATTTGAGACCTGCGATATTGACAACACGCCCGTTCCGGATGGCGACGGCGTGGTGGTTGTGAACCCGCCGTACGGCATGCGTCTGGGTGATGACACCGACCTCCGACCTCTCTACAAACAGATCGGCGACTTCATGAAAAACAGCTGTCCGGGCAAAACCGGCTATGTCTTTACTGCCAATATGAAGCTGGCAAAAAAAGTTGGATTGCGCGCTAAAAGCCGCACACCTTTCTTCAACTCCACACTTGAATGTAGACTTCTGGAGTATGAACTTTACAAGGGCACCAAAAAATAGCGATCCGGCTTAACCGGGCAAAAATAAATAACGACGACTAATGACCCGCATATACATTACCCTGTTTACGCTTACCGCTTTTTTGATCATCTCCTGCGCCGGAGAGATCGACAACCAGAAAAACTTCTTTGATAACTACTCCGACTTTTGTGGTAACGCATACAGCGGAACAACCAATTATGTAGATCTGGGCAGCGGCGAGATCTTTGAAGAGGCAGAACTGACTATGGTGATCCGTGACTGTGAAGAGGATGTGGTTCGAATCCCTTTTCATGTGGATGAAGACACATCCAGAACATGGATTGTAAAACTTACCGAACAGGGCCTTCACCTCAGCCACGATCACCGATATGAGGATGGAAGCCAGCACGACAACAATTTCTATGGTGGATATGGTGATGATGAGGGAACCGCCTTTATCCAGTATTTCCCCGCCGATCACCGCACGATTGAAGATCGTCCCGCAAGGTCGATCAACCGATGGGCCAAGGAGTTCGACCTTGAAGCGATGAAATACTACTATCGACTCTACCTCGATGGCGAGATGCGCCTTGAAGCGGAGTTCGACCTCTCCGAACCGGTGGAGATTTAGAGATTCTGATCTATATTGCCACGGAAACACGGAGAAGCACGGAATTCTCTGTGTCTCGGTGGCAACTTTCTATCTTTCACCAGCAGCCTCGTTGACTGAAAGCACTCTCTCAATCATCGACCACCACCCTACAGATCCTTCTCTCCGTTCGCTTTGCTTACTTCGATCAGGATGACACTCTCGCCCTAATGCAAAGGCGGCGTTTCAACAGTGGTGATTTGCAGGAATCGTCTAACGCCGCAGGAGCAGAATTCAGAAAAAGCCGGGTTAGACGGAATCTGGTTCTTGGAGTGATACTTATACCCGGCCGTTTACTACAACTGACCAAGTCATCCTGAATGGAACGAGCGCAGCGAGTGGAATGAAGGACCCGTAAGGGAGAGGAATTTAGATTCTGACGGATATTACTGCCACAGAGACACAGAGAACTCCGTGCCTCCATGGCAATTTTCTATCTTTCACCAGCAGCCTCGTTGACTGAAAGCACTCTCTCAATCATCGACCACCACCCCACAGATCCTTCTCTCCGTTCGCTTTGCTCACTTCGATCAGGATGACGTTCTTGCTTTAATACAAAGTCGGCGTTTTAGTGGTGGTGCTATGCTGAGAACTTCTTACGCCGCGTGCCATTCAGGCGGCGCAGAAGATCATTCTCAAACCCGGATCATCATGCGCCGCCGGTTTATCCCCGTTGTCCGGGTCATCCTGAACGGAACGAGCCCAGCGAGTGGAATGAAGGATCTGTAAAGGATAGGATTTGAGATTCAGATGGATCTTATTGCCACGGTGAAGAACGGAGAACTCCGTGCCTCGGTGGCATTTTTAATTAATCAATCATTAACCAATACAATCGTCAACCCATCTCGAAGGGGTAACAGCAGCTGCTCCACTCCGCCATCATCCCGGATCATCTCACTGGTTTTGTGAATGGCAGTTGCTTTACTATCCTCACTATCCTCCCCTTCAATCACACCTCCTCCCCAAAGCATATTGTCCAGAATGATAAGTCCGCCGGGCCTCACCTTCTCACGCACCATTTTGTAGTAGTTTGGGTAGTTGATCTTGTCGGCATCCAAAAAAACCAGATCAAACGGCCCTTCAAGTCTGGGTATGATATCCAGGGCATTTCCCAAAATCTGTCGAATTTTTCGCTTATAGGGTTCCCTGCCGAAGAACGGCCTGGAAATATCTTCATACATCCGGTTCATTTCGCAGGTAATCAGAAGACCATCGTCCGGCATCGCATCCGCCATCATTATTGCGGAGTAGCCTGTAAAGGTTCCGACCTCCAGAATACGTCGGGCCCCGGAAACCTTTACCAACATCTTCAGCAGAAGGCCAACCTGCTTTCCACTCAGCATGTTTGTAAACTCCAGATTATCTTCTGAGGCCTTTATGAGCTCCCTGATGATTTCCGGCTCTTCAGATGTGAACGATTCCGTGTAGGACGCAATTTCTTTGTTGGTGATTTCCATTATCCTGTACTATGTTCCGCAGTATCAGATTACTGCCCGCGGTTGAACCAGCGGGTCTGTTTCCAATTGTATTTAAAATTTATTTTCCAGCCGTTGCCAAACACAAATCAGCCATTTATCCCCGCCAGAGAATCTGCCTGGTTTATATTTATCTTCGACTACTACGTTCGGCTGCTCTTCCGGCGACGGTTTAAAAATATCCTGATTGATCAACAGTACCAACCCGGAAACGAGAGCCGTACCATCTACTTTCTCAATCACACCTCATGGTGGGATGGTCTGATTCCCCTGCTGCTCAATCAAAAGTTATTCCGGCAGAATGCTCGTGCAATGATGGAGGATAAGCAGATGCTTCAGCACAAGTTCTTTAGCCGTATAGGTGCCTTTTCTGTAAACCTTGAGGAACCTCGATCCGCTGTGAGATCACTTCGATATGCGGCAGAGTCGATGAAACGCACCAACTCATCCCTTTTTATCTTCCCTGAAGGCAGGGTTTTGCCTTTCTCGACCGAAAAACCGGACTTCAAAAAGGGTTTGGGCTGGATTGCAGGACATTCACCGGGCTGCGACCTGGTGCCGGTCGGGATCTGTATTCATACGGCACGCCACGATAAACCGGAGCTCTTCATACGAATTGGCAAACCTGTTGATCTGGATCAGGCAGATGGATCAGAGAGCGATCAGATCAATACGCTTTGCGAAAAAGAGCTGCAGAAGATCTTGATTTCGCTTGAAGAGGATGCTTACGGTAAACCGGACCGATTCCGTAAGCTATAGACCCGGAATCAGCACTCCAGTCTGCACCCTTCACGGTGACTTTGGCGGGCCAGTTCGATTAATCGAATCACTTCAGCGGCCTCTTCTGGCTTTACCATAATCTGCTTCTCCCCCCTGATGGCTGCATTCAGATTATTGTAGAACTCACCATACTCGCCTTTTTGAGAGGGTACCTTCTTGCGTATAACTTTCCCACTCTCCACCGTGATCAGTTCACCATACCGTTCTGCTTCTTCCACTCCAAATTTCAGACTGTTAAGGTCACTCCCCGATGCCAGAGACTCCTCCTGAGGATCCATTCCATACTTAACAAAAGATCCATTCATTCCTCGAACTACAAATCTGGGTGTTGCTTCGGGTATAAGCATTCCGGCACTCAGTTTGACGGTGAATCCGGAATACGATAGTCGAATTTCAAAGCGGTCGTCTGCATCGCCCTCCCGCTGTGCTGATATATCGGCAAAGAGCGATTCCGGTTTTCCAAAGAGCTGAAGGGCTTGGTCGATCAGGTGAGGGGCCAAATCATACAAAATCCCGCTGCCGGGCAGATCTTTCTCTTTCCAGGCATCCTCCCGCAGCTCACTCCGAAAACGGTCGAACCTGGACTCAAACTCGACCAATCTGCCAATTGAACCCTCTTTGATCACTTTTTGCACGGTAAGAAAGTCGGCATCAAGCCGGCGGTTTTGAAAGACGGTTAGTATTCTCTCCTCCTTTTTGGCGATCCGGATCAGTTTCTCTGCTTCAGCATGGGTAACCGCAAACGGCTTATCCACCACCACATGTTTGCCGGAAGCCAGCGCCTCAGACGCCATGGAGAAATGGAGATGGTTCGGCGTTGTGATGACGACCAAATTCACCTGATCGTCCTTCAGCATCGACTTGTAATCCCGAAAACGCTTCAGATCACGATAACCGTCGATCAGATCGGGACCGCTTCTCTTTACAAGTGAATGCAGTTCAATACCCTCGGTGGCCTTGATCAGTGGAGCGTGAATGTTCTTTCCCGACTTACCAAATCCTGCAATAGCAGCGTTGATCATACTATTTCTGATTTTTGAAATTCATTTTACGGTTTGTAGTCAACAGAACCACAAATCGCTCTACTCATCCTTATAGGGGCCGATAAACGTGAAGAGAACCCAGAAGCCGACAACCGTTGCAGCTGAGATCCCGAGCATAAGCCAGGAACCAAAATCGATGGTTCGTTCTGTGCCTGCCTCAATGATACCCGCTCCAACACCGGAAACCATCAATCCAACGATGAGAGACATGATACCACGGAACATCAGTTTGAACCAGTCGACCCGCTTTTTTTGAACCGGTGCCCTCTTCTGTTTTTCTCCCTTCTCAGTGCGAGTTGAATCTACCTCTGATTTTTCATCGAGCGCGTTCGGTATTTCAGTACGGGGCCTGTTTTTCATATCTGTCTTTTTGCGGTCATAATCTTCATTATAACAAATATGAGGGATCTATTCAGAACCATGCAGAGAGAGTATCGGTTTTCCTTGGCATTGTTCCGGCAGATTCAGAACTTGATTGGTCTGTCATTCAACATATATAAACCTGTTTACCATGTTAAAAGCTGCTCTTGCCCAAATCTCGCCGGTTTGGCTCAATAAAGAAGAAACCATAAAAAAAATTGAGGCCTCTATGGAGGAGGCCGGTGAACAGGGGTGTGATCTTATCACCTTCGGAGAAGCACTTCTTCCCGGCTATCCTCACTGGCTCGCACTAACCAATGGCGCCGAATGGAACTCCCCGGTTCAAAAAGAGCTACATGCCCACTATATGCGAAATGCGGTAGAGATCAGTAAAGGGGATCTGAACGGGATCAAGAATCTCGCTATGGTCCATGAAATGGCGGTCTATCTCGGAATCATTGAGCGGGCTGAAGATCGGGGCGGACACAGTCTCTACTGCTCACTCGTCTATATTGATCCCAAGGGAGAGATTGGCTCCGTTCATCGAAAACTTCAGCCAACATACGATGAGCGACTCACATGGTCGCCGGGTGATGGACATGGGCTTCAGGTTCATCCGCTAAAGGAGTTCACCGTTGGCGGACTCAACTGCTGGGAGAACTGGATGCCTCTGCCAAGAACGGCCCTCTACGGACAGGGCGAAAACCTCCATGTGGCTGTTTGGCCTGGCAGTATCCGCAATACAAAAGATATCACCCGATTCATGGCCATGGAGAACCGTTCCTACGTAATCTCCGTCTCTGCCTTGATGCGAAAGGAGGATTTCCCAAAGGATACCCCGCATCTCGATCGTATTCTTGCCAACTGCCCCGATATCCTGACGGATGGTGGATCCTGTGTAGCCGGTCCTGATGGAGAGTGGATCGTTGAGCCTGTAGTTGGCACAGAAAAGCTGATCACGGTTGAACTGGACCTCAACAGAGTATTTGAGGAGCGTCAGAATTTTGATCCGTCAGGCCACTACTCAAGACCCGATGTTACCAGACTGACGGTTAACAGGGATCGGCAGTCTGTTGTGCGGTTTGA
>JAFIFA010000076.1 GCA_020832225.1 Balneolaceae bacterium | reverse complement strand
GCCTTGAAATTTTTCCGTCACCCAGAAGCACCCGCCGCCAAGTGATTCACCGCCTTGATCTTTTGGTTCGTTTTGGATCAAGCCAAAATGAACAAGGATCTTGCCTAATGCATTAAATCGTTGCGCTACATCATATTTTATTTCAGGTAGGAATATTACATGGGTAATGTCAGCCCCTAACCCCTCCTTCATAAGGAGGGCTCATTTTTTGAACGCGTAAGCGATTTCTTGCCATTACAACTATTTTCTGCAAAAGTAAGAGCTTATCATTCATTGGCGTTCAAAAATTAAAGTACAGGTTTCGATTGAACGCTGTTATTGTGTAAAATTTTTGGATTTGATGGTTTTGCACAGATTTGTGACTATTCTTACCGTGTGAAAATCCAACCGGCAATATATCGAATTATAACAAAGTGGACGGCCGTCACGCTTTTGATGGCTCTGCTTATTCCAAGCGGACTCCATGCGAAGCAGCTTGTTGACTTCTGTAAAACAGAATTCGGATCCATGCCGGGTCACACCACTGAGATTCCCATGAATGAGATGGAAGCGGATCACAGCTGCTGTGAAGATGACGACAGCGAAGATCCCGCATCCGATGCCCACAGCCATCACGATTGCGACTGGGGCTTTATCTGCGCTTGCGGTATCGGCGAAAGCGCCCTGAGTGATGCCGATTGGACGATTTCAACCACAGACAGTGCCATTCAGCTTGCTGAAAAAGGAGATCTCACCCCGTACATCACCACCTCCGAGCGGATATCCATTTCCCAAAACAAACAGCTCGCCCAGCACGACCCGCCCCTCTGGCTCGTGTATGATACGTTTTTGACCTAGCCTTATCTAATTACTGGGAAGGACAAGACAGTCCCCTCTTGAGAGGGGACCGAGTTGAGTGAGCACGCAGCGCGTGACTCGTGAAACTCAGGGGTGTGTTAACGGAGCGTTGAGCTGGTATTGATACCACCAACGAGTGCATCACCTCTGCAAACATTCCTTTCCCTGAATTGATGGGGGGCTGAACACTTTCTTGTTTGGCTATTCTGAATATGGAGAACACCCCTCGTCTGCCTCCGCTATCGCTACGGCATCCACTCCCCTCCCCGAGGTATCGGGACGCAAGCGCAAGGGGAGACTAATCTCACGACTCATGACTCAAATCTCATGACTAATACCATAATTCGCTTCTTCCTCGAAAACAAACTCATAGCCCTGCTGCTTTTTTTAGCGCTGGCAGGCTGGGGTATTGCTACGGCTCCGTTCGACTGGGATATCGATTTTCTGCCGCGCGATCCTGTGCCGGTGGATGCTATACCCGATATCGGTGACAATCAGCAGATCGTCTTTACCGAATGGGCGGGTCGTTCGCCGCAGGCTATTGAGGACCAGATCACCTATCCGCTCACCACACAACTCCTGGGACTGCCCGGTGTGCGTACCGTTCGCAGTAACTCTATGTTCGGTTTTTCCACTATCAACGTCATTTTTAAGGATGACGTGGAGTTCTACTGGAGCCGGTCACGTATTCTCGAAAAGTTGAACGCGTTGCCCGGAGGAACCCTGCCGGAAGGCGTTCAGCCGTCACTTGGCCCCGATGCCACTGGGCTCGGACAGATATTCTGGTACACCCTCGAAGGGTATGATTCCGACGGCAACCCCACGGGAGGATGGGACCTGCATGAACTTCGCACGATTCAGGATTACCAGGTTCGGCTGGCGCTCTCCGGCGTGAGCGGTGTGGCGGAAGTGGCCAGTATCAGCGGACACGTGAAAGAGTACCAGGTTGATATTGACCCCGTGCTGATGCGCGAATCGGGCGTGAATGTGCTGCAGATCGCCGATGCCGTGCGAAGTAGCAACCTCGATGTAGGTGCCCGAACCATTGAGATGAACCGTGCTGAATATATCGTCCGCGGATTGGGTTATGTGGAGTCGCTCGAGGATCTGGAAGAGAGTGTGATCAAAGTGGTGGACAACACGCCGGTCCGAATTAAAGATGTGGCCCGGGTCGGGTTTGGACCTGCTCAGCGTCGAGGTATTCTCGACAAAGCCGGCGCTGAAGCGGTTGGAGGCGTGGTGGTTTCGCGATACGGGGAGAATCCGCTGGAGGTAATCAACAACGTGAAAGAGGAGATCGAACGGATCTCCTCAGGGCTCCCCACAAAAGAGCTGGCTGATGGCACCGTCTCACAAATTAAAATCGTGCCATTTTATGATCGCAGCGGATTGATTTACGAAACACTCGGTACGCTCGAAGAGGCACTGTCGCTGCAGATTCTGATTACCATCCTGGTCATCATCGTCATGGTAATGCATCTGCGTACATCCTTTATCATCGCCGCCCTGCTTCCGCTTGCCGTGCTGATGAGTTTCATTTTGATGCGCTACGTAGGTGTAGATGCAAATGTAGTCGCTCTTGCCGGAATCGCCATCTCGATCGGAACCGTGGTGGATATGGGGATTGTGCTCACCGAAAATATGCTGCAGCACATGAAAGAGCGTGAGGGCGAGAACCTTTTTGATGTGATTTATGAAGCGACGGCAGAAGTGAGCCCGGCCGTGGTGACTGCTCTCACCACAACCATCGTCAGTTTCCTGCCGGTCTTTATGCTCGAAGCGCAGGAAGGAAAGCTGTTCGGTCCGCTCGCCTTCACCAAGACCTTTATTCTGATTGCGGCGCTGATCATCGTGCTCACGCTGATACCCGCTTTTGCCCACTGGCTCTTCTCCCGGAAAATCGGAAGTGACCGCGCAAGGCTTTTCTGGAACGGAGTGCTGATCCTGTTCGGGCTCTATGTGGCGATCTCCTGGATGGCGTGGGCAGGCTTTATACTGATCGCTCTCGGAATCAATAACCTGGTTTCGCTCTATTATGAAGAGTGCCGGGAGTGGTCGCCGTGGGTGAATAACGCGATCATCATCATTGCCGTGGCGTGGCTGCTTGCCGGTAACTGGCTGCCGCTCGGGCCACAGAACCCGGTCACCCTCAGTTTCCTGTTTATCCTGCTGCTTGCAGGAGTTCTCTTTGGACTCTTTTGGCTCTACATCCGATACTACCAGCAAATCCTGGGCTGGGTGCTTCAAAACAAGGGACTCTTCCTGGCGGTGCCGGCAATCATTTTACTGATCGGGCTGATGAGCTGGCGCGGTTTTGGAACCACCTTCAGCTACGTCTCCTCAGGATTTCAATCTGTTGGATGGGATATCGAAGAGACCCGTCTCTGGAGCTCGATAGACGATCGTTTTCCGGGCCTCGGGCAGGAGTTTATGCCCACGCTCGATGAGGGCTCTTTCCTCCTGATGCCCACCACCATGCCGCACGCCGGTGTTGAAGAGACGCTCCAGATGATGCAGGAGATGGATATGCGAATTGCATCGATCCCGGAGGTTAGCGAAGTGGTCGGTAAGATCGGCCGGGCGGAATCACCCCTGGACCCTGCTCCTCTCTCGATGTTTGAAACGGTGATCAACTACCACAGTGAGTTTAAGACGGATGATAGCGGCCGGCGTGTTCGATTCAAGACTGAGAACGGCGAGTTTGTCCGCGATGATCATGGAGATCTCATTCCCGACCGGCGTGGTCAGAACTACAGGCAGTGGCGCGATCATATTCAGAGCACAGATGACATCTGGACCGAGGTCCTTCACGCATCTGATCTGCCGGGCGTCACGTCCGCTCCAAAACTTCATCCGATTGAAACGCGTCTTGTGATGCTTCAAACCGGTATGCGTGCCACGATGGGCGTTCGTATCAGCGGTCCCGATCTGGACACCATAGACGATTTCGCCACCGATCTGGAGCGGGAAATTCGCGAGGTGGATGGTGTGAGACCGGCATCGGTCTTTGCTGATCGCGTTGTGGGTAAGCCTTATATCGAAATTGATATCGACCGGCGGGAGATTGCCCGTCACGGACTCTCTATCGAGACTGTGCAGATGGTGATTCAGACCGCTATAGGCGGAGCCATCGCAAGCACCTCTGTGGAAGGGCGCGAGCGTTATCCGATGCGGGTCCGCTACGCCCGCGAATATCGCGACAATCCCGATGCCATGGCCCGGGTATTGGTACCGGCTCCCGACGGATCGCAAATTCCGCTTGGTCAGCTGGCTGAAATCCGGTTCGAAACCGGCCCGATGAATATTCGAAGCGAGAACACGTTCCTGAGCGCCTATGTGACGTTCGACCGCCAGGCAGACTACGATCTCATTTCGGTGGTGAACAACGTGCGGGATCATCTGGATAGTCGGATTGATGAAGGTGGTATATCCATACCCGACGGCGTGAGCTACACCTTTGAAGGAGAATTTGAGAACCAGCAGCGGGCGGCTGAACGGCTCGCCCTCGTGCTTCCGATCACCCTGTTAATCATCTTTCTGCTGATCTACTTCCAGTTCAGGTCGGTCGCGATAACATCGATCATCTTCAGCAGTATTGCGCTGGTGTGGGCGGGTGGATTTATCATGCTATGGCTCTATGGCGAAAGCTGGTTCATGAACTTCAGCCTCTTTGGAATGGAGTTCCGGGAGTTTTTGCAGATGGAGGTTATGAACCTGAGTGTGGCTGTCTGGGTCGGTTTTCTAGCCGTTTTCGGCATCGCTGTGGATGACGGGGTGATCATGAGCACCTATCTCGATCAGCTCTTCGAAAAACGGAACCCACAGGATCGCGAGTCGATCTACGCCACCGTGCTCGAAGCGGCCCAGCGCCGGGTTCGCCCCTGTTTGATGACCACCGGAACCACGATGCTCGCACTCCTGCCGATCCTGACATCAGCCGGAAGAGGTTCCGAGATCATGATTCCGAT
>JAFIFA010000026.1 GCA_020832225.1 Balneolaceae bacterium | reverse complement strand
ACACCAATACCCTTCAGGCGCTTCAGGTAGGCAGACACATTCTGCAGAGAAAAAAGTTTTCGAATAAACAGATCTTCATGATAACAGACGGAAAGCCATCATGTATGGTAGAAAAGGGACGCTTCTACAAGAACAGCTTTGGCCTTGACCGAAAGATTGTCAATAAAGTTCTTGATGAGGCCGTAAAGTGTAAACGCGAAAATATTTCTATCACAACCTTTATGATCGCAAGAGATCCATATCTGCAGAACTTTGTAAGGGAGATGACGGAAGCCAATCAGGGACGTGCCTACTACTCTTCACTCAATAAGCTTGGCGGATATATTTTTGAAGACTACATCCGCAATCGTAAAAAGAATGTAAAGTAGTTTTCACCCACTCCTGAAAACAAAA
Organism: Balneolaceae bacterium; assembly: GCA_020832225.1. GTDB lineage: Bacteria > Bacteroidota > Rhodothermia > Balneolales > Balneolaceae > Rhodohalobacter. Next base: position 9,093 of record JAFIFA010000026.1, on the reverse strand, counting down.
AAGGCAGCCATATGGCCGCCTTTTTTAATCGTAAACGATTTTAAGCTTCGGATTCAGAATCAGATTCCGAGTTCGCTCATAACCTCATCTGTGATGTCATACTCTTCTTGTACCTGTGGAGATACATAGAGAATGATAACGTCACCGTTTGATGTGGTTGTATTCAGAACGTAGTCCAGACCTTTTCTGGAAGCAACTGCGTCAATACCTTCCTGTATCTGCTGAAGAAGCGGAGACATCAATTCAGCACGTCGCTGCTGCATCTCTTGCTGAGCCTGGCTTTGAAGCTGACGGAACTCTGTCTCCATCTCAGTAAGTCGCTCCTCTTCAGACTGTCGGGCAGACTCAGAGATCACGCCTACTTTCTGCTGATAGAGTTCGATTTCGGTTTGGAGCTCACGCTCTTTGGTTACAAGTTCGTTCTGCTTACGCTCTGCAAAGTTCTGCAGACGCTGCTGTACAGCTCTCATTTCTGGCATACGGTCCAGAATCGCTCGAGGCTCAACGAAACCTATCTTCATGTCCTGGGCTTCCGCCTTTGGAGCTGCCATCAATGTTGTGATTGCAATGAGGATGATGAAACTGAAAATATTCGCTTTTTTCATGATAAATAAGGATTCGCTTTAGTTCTGTGTAAGTCTTTCAATAACCATTTCTGTGATGTCAACGCCGCGCTCAGATGAATAGTAGACGATTGGGTCTCCGGTACTTGCGGTTTTGTTGATCACAAACTCCAGACCGAGTTCTGAAGCTACCTCTTCCATTGCCTGCTCCACACGGTTGAGCAACGGAGTGAAGAGATCATTCTGTCTCTGCTGAATTTGACGCTCAATACGGTTCTGAAGGCTATTAAGCTCCTCTTGTCCGTCCATCAGGCGCTCTTCTTCACGAGCCTGCTCCTCTTCAGAGAGTTCGCCGGCTTCCAATCTTTCGGAGTAGGCTGTCACCTCCTCGATCCATGTCTGGTAGCGGTTCTGATAGCTCTGCTGACGCTCCTGAACGAATCGTTGCAGATCCTCTTCCACCTGTGCGGTTTCCGGAAGTGCTTCAAGCACCTCATCAGGATTCATCGTGCCAACTTTGAGCTGTGCGAATGCCAGCGCAGGCAGGGTTAAAATGAGTAGTGTTAATAGTGTCCGTTTCATAGATTGATTTTTAGTTTAGCCACCTAATTTACGTTTTTTAAAACTTAATTACTGCCCGGATCCATACCCATCTCTAACATCACATCGTCCGTCAGGTTCCATTGGGAATTTGCAATGAGAAATCTGGAATCCTGTGCCCGGTCAAAAACGAAGTCGAACTGATCCCGTTCAGCCACCCGTTCTAACGCATCAAAGATCTGTCTTTGTATAGGCTCAAGCAATTCTTTTTGAAGCTCAAAATATTCACCCCTTGGGCCAAATTTCTCTTCTATAAAACGCTCGAGTTGATCCCTTTTATTGTTAATTTCATTGATTCTCTGCTCACGAACTTCATCGGTAAAGAGAACCTCACGAGCTTCAAAATCCCGTTCAAGCTCTTCAATCTCATTTTCAATCTCAGCAATTTCGCGTCTCCAGTTTTCACTCATCAGTGAGAGTCGTTGCTCAATTCCGGAATATTCAGGCATCTGCTCCATGATCACTTCAGAATCGATGAAGCCGATCTTCTGGTTCTGCGCATCCGAAGATGCAGGCAGAACAGAAAGAGAGATAGCCAAAGCGGCTGACATTGTATAAGAGAGTGCTCTCCTCATCAACAGTTTTTAAAACGGTGCTCCGATGTTAAACAGAAATTCCCATTCTCCCGGATTCAGTCCAGGGCCTTCGTTGGATGCCGGTGTTCCGTCGAGACGGTAACCGTAACTCAAGTCTACAAGACCAAGAATTGGCAGGAAGATCCTTGCACCGAAACCGGCTGCACGCTTCACTTCAAACGGATTGAAATCAGACATACCCTCAAACGTATTTCCTGCATCCACAAACGCATATGGAATCAACTGGATCTGTTCGGATGATACAGCCGGATAACGTAACTCAAGGCTATATTTATTGTATGCCCGTCCACCAATCAGATTTCTGTCTTCATTAACAGGTGAGATAACTCCATTAAAACCACCGGGGAAACCACGCAGATCAACGTTGTCGTTAAGGAAGTTCTGTCGCTGCTGAATTTCTGTACCACCCAGGAAGAACCGCTGGAAGTTACTCTGGTTTTCGCTTCCCAGATACCCCATATATCCATACTCGGCCGTTGCACTCAGCGAAAGCCTGCCTACAAGGGTATGGTGGTGCTGATACTCCGATTTAATTTTGTAGAACTGATCGAAACCAGGGATAGGCAGCGCTACTTCACCAGAGAGACCAAATTTGGATCCTCTTCTTGGTGAGATGAAGTTATCCAGCGAGTTACGCTCAATTACTGATCTCAGCGTTAACAGGTCGGCCTGACCATCATCAAACACACCACTGAATCCAAGTACATTGAAACGGTTGTATGTCAGAATAAATCGCTGTGAGAAGAAGTCATCCGGCCACTGCAGCTGACGTCCAATTGTCGTGCTCGCTGAGAAGAGTTCATTTCTTCGGTCGGGCTGATTCCCCTGTCCAAATCCAAAACGGCTCTGGTTGAAGTTGAGGAAGTCGTAAGATACGCTCACACCAAGTGAAGTTGGACGGCCGCGCAACCATGGCTCTGTAAAGCTGAAGTTGTAGCTCTGGTATCCACGTCCGGTAACCTGAACTCCAAGAGATACCCGCTGTCCGTCTCCGGAAGGAATTGGGTTCCATCCGCCACGTTCGAACATTCGCTGAACGGAGAAGTTATTAAAGTTTACGCGGGCTGCCAGAATCACGCCGATTTGACGACCACCAAAACCACCGGAAAATTCAAAGTTGTCAGATCCCTGGGTTTCATCAAGCTGATAGGTGATATCCACCGTCTTCTCTTCGAAGTCCGGAATCAGATCGGGCTGAATGCCTTCCGGGTTGAAGTAGCCAAGTGTACCAAGCTCACGTATCGAACGGATAATTCGAGTACGGCTGTATGTATCTCCGGGTACTGTTCGAAGCGTTCGTCTTACAACATCATCATGCGTTTTTGTGTTGCCTGTAAAAGAGACCTCACGAATGGTCGCAATTTCATCTTCTGTAATTTCAAATGTCACATCGAGAGAGTCTCCTTCTGCAATCCGAATTTCGGGTCGGATATCGAAGAATAGGTAACCAATATTTTGATGAAGGCTAATGATGTCATTTTCATCCCGTCTGCCCTCCAGGTTTTCATTAAAGCGAGACTCATTGAAAACGTCTCCTTTTTGAAAACCAAATGCTTGAGTAAGCTCGTCATCGGAGTAGACGGTGTTGCCTTCCCACTCAATGTTACGGATGCGGTACTGTGGCCCCTCTTCAATATTAATGGTAAAGAATACACCATCCTTGCTTCGTCTCCAGTTATCCACAAAAACTGAATCTTCTACGACGCGAACATCACGAAAACCGTTGTCGCGGTAGAACTGCATTACATTCTCAATACCCTCTTCATACTCATCCTGGGTAAACACATGCCGTTTGAAAATTCTCCACCAGCGATCCCGCTTAATCGTGGAAAATTCACGGCGAAGCCTTCGGTCGCTGAAGGTCTCATTTCCTTCAAACTCAATCTCCCGAACCTTGATTCTCTCGCCGGGATCGATGTTAAATGTGAGCGTTACACGGTTTGCAGCTTCATCTGTGATCTCTTCAATAATCTCAATTTCTGTATTCCAGTAACCCTCTTCACGGTAATATCGCTTGATCGTATTGAGTGCCTGCGTTCTCACAGAGTTGGTTACTGCAAATCCTGAGAGAAGATTCAGTCTTTCCCGAAGATCCCTTCGATGAGATCGTCTTACACCCGTAATTTCGTATCTCTGCAGCCTTGGCTGCTCTTCAACACGAATGGTGAGCTTCACGCCACCGGAGACACGCTCGTGGGCCACTTCTACGTCAGAAAAGATTCCGGTTCTGAAGAGCTGACGAATTGCGTTTGGGATTTCCTCACCCGGAATGGTGATCCGTGAACCAACACGCAGACCACTGCTGCTGATGATGTAGCTTTCGCGACTGGTTACGAGACCTTCAACGGCAATTTCCCGAATCTCAAACTCGAGAGGGGTCATTTCGGAAGGGTCTGTTATTTCAATCTCTTTTTTATCCTGCGCATCGGCAGTCTGAAACGAGATGAAACCAAGAATAAATAGAAAGGTGCAGAAGTAGAGAAGCTTTTGTTTATACACGTTCAGGTATGCTTACTGCTGTTTACGATATAATTTGATTGATCACTGAAGCGGAAAGCCGTTTGGCATATCCGTTCTTTACTTTCCCGTATCTACGATCACGCTTTTGGTAGGATTTTATTGCCCGGTAGAGTTCATCTCTTCGAAAATCGGGCCAATAGGTCTGCGTAATATAGAGTTCTGAATAAGCCAGCTGCCAGAGCAGAAAGTTGCTGATCCTGAATTCACCACTGGTGCGGATAATCAGATCAGGGTCTGGAGCATTTGCTGTAGAGAGATACTTACTAATCAGAGAGTCATTAATTTCTTCCGGCTCCAAGGCACCATCCCGGACCTCCTTGGCCATTTTCTTAACCGCCTCTGTAATATCCCACCTACCGGAATAACTGAGCGCGAGACAGAGCTCTAAGCGATCGTTATCTTTGGTAAGTTCAATAACCTCATTGAGCTGTTTCTGGCAGCTTTCCGGAAGCCTTTCAGTCTGCCCTATCGAAACCAGCTTGATATTGTTTCGATGAAGCCGCTTTGCCTCATTTTTCAAGGAGTGGACCAATATCTTCATCAGTCCATTTATCTCAGCGGCCGGACGATCCCAATTCTCTGTAGAGAATGCATAGAGTGTGAGATACTCCACACCAAGCTGTGCACAGCTCTCAGTAATGTCGCGAACCGAATCGACACCGGCTTTGTGGCCAAATAGCCTGACATTACCCTTATCCTGAGCCCATCTGCCGTTTCCATCCATAATAATGGCGATATGGCGGGGGATGGAACCGGACTTGCTAAGTTCGGCCTGAAGATCTATATCTTCCTTACTCTGGGCTTTATCTGTCAGTGTCAGTGGTTCCAATTCGATAATTTCATGAGGTGTTTGAAGCTTTAAAAAATAGAGCTAAATCACGCCTTATTCAAGCGTTGATTACTCGCCAGCTGCCGTTACAGCCTGCATCAACTCAAGCATCTCGCAAACTGAGAGTGCTGCTTCAGCACCTTTATTCCCTTTATCCACGCCAGCTCTCTCTACAGCCTGTTCCACTGTATCAGTGGTAAGTACTCCAAAGGCAACCGGCACTCCTGAGCTCATATTGAGATCAGTAAGGCCGCGGGTAACCGCATCGCAGACATAATCGAAGTGGGGCGTACCGCCTCGAATTACCGCTCCGATAGCCACAACTCCATCTACATCCAGTTCGTCGATGCAGTAACTGCATGCCAACGGCAATTCAAACGAGCCAGGACAGCGCATCGTATAAATATTTTCTTCAGGTATCCCTTTTGCCCTCAAGGCATCATAGGCTCCTTTGGCCATCTCATCTGTCACAAATGAGTTCCAGCGAGCCGAAACAACGGCAATTTTGACGTCGCTCCAATTGAGATCATCTTCAAGTTTAATTTCAGGCATAGTTCAAATGTTACTGATTCTGTTTTCTTCGGTCCGAGAGCCTCCTCATGGAAGCTACGTATTGATCACCAATAGTCACAATGCCAAAAAAGGGATCGTAGTCCGACCTGCCCGTTCCGTGAAAATCACTCCCCCCCGTCATGAGCAGATGATTTGCTTTCGCCAGTTCGGAGAACTTCTTCTGAACCGGGTAGGAGTGGCTTGGATGTATGCACTCGATACCATCGATTCCTGTTGCGATCAACCCCTTCAGGTCGACATCCGAATAGAGCGGCCCCGGATGAGCCAGCGATGTCACTCCCCCAGCTTCACTCACAACCCTGACTACCTCTTCAATAGGCCTGTATCCCGCATCGACATCCCCAAGTTTTTCGCTTGAAAGATACCGTATAAATGCTTCATTTACCGATCTGACGTAGCCTTTTTGAACCAAAACCGAAGCTGCATGCGGACGCCCAATCATCCCGCGTCCCGACTCTGCCATCACTTCATCGTATTCAATATCGACACCGTTCTTACGCAGTTCGGTTACAATACGCTTCATCCGATCTTTTCTGGCTTTTTTATTGGAGTAGAGCAGAGAGATAAGATCTTCATTCTCCTCATCAAAAAGATAGGCCAACAGATGAACCTCTCTTCCCTCCCAGGATACAGTAAACTCAACACCTGAGATAAGCTCTATCCCGTTCTCCTTTGCAATCACTTTACCCGCAAGATACCCTTTAATTGAGTCGTGATCGGTGATGGCCAGCGTCTGAAGTCCTTTCTTCTTCGCTCTTATAAGAAGCTCTTCTGGTGAAAAAGAGCCATCTGATGCTGTGGTATGTGTGTGTAGATCTGCCTTCCCCAACCGCTACGGCCTCAATATGGTCATATACTGATCCATCTGGCTCAGCAATTCGGTTGAACGCGTGATGTAGGGATCGTAATCAAGTAATCGACGCTCTCTGTTCTCTCCTTCCAGTGTTTGAGAATACCACTCAGAGCGCAATTCCCGCTCGATCATCGACCGCTGGTCATAGAGTTCCGCCACTTTATAGTCTCTGAGCAGTGCTTTCAACTCGCTAATGTGTTCATTCGCACCCGTCTCACTCGAGAAGCGATCGATATTATTTTCAAGTGCCTCAATATGTTGATCCACAGGAGTCTCAAAACTAAATCCTTTCTCGACCAGGTATCGCGTAAAATCCCTGTAGAGTGATTCGGGTAGTGCCCCCTCTTCATATCTCCCTTCCGCCAGCCGGTCGCTGATAAAGAAGAAAAATTCGTTCTCCTGCTTCAGAGCGATCTCCAGCAGCGAGCGCCTATCTCCCTCAAGCTTAATGTCAGGCTCTATTCCCTGCCCGTCAAATACAGTACGTCCATTTTTTGTGCGGAATGCACGGCGAAGTGAGTCTGCCACCTCAATACCTCCCTCATCGCTATAGCGGGCGTAGTCCATCGACTGAATTCCTCTGCCGCTTGGAGTAAAATATTGAGAAACGGTAATTTTAAGGGATGTATTATAAGAGAGTGGTCTTACGGTCTGCACCAGTCCTTTTCCAAAACTTGTCTCACCTACTACCACTGCCCGGTCCAGATCTTGAAGTGCGCCGGCAACCACCTCCGATGCACTGGCGCTGCCGCTGTTCATCACAACTACGATCGGCATATCTTCAAAAAGAGCCGGTTCATCTGTGGTATAGACGTTGTTCTGGTTTTCATAGCGGCCCCGGGTCTCAACTACGGTAACACCGGGTTCAATAAATTTATCAACCACCTCAACAGCCTCATTAAGCAAACCGCCCGGATTGTTGCGAAGATCCAGAATCAACCCTTCCAAATCTCCTGTACTATTCAGTTCCGCCAAACGGGCTCTCAGCTCCTCACCCGTATTCTGCCCGAAACGGGTCAGCTTTACATATCCGAATTGGTCATTATCACCAATTTTTCCCGCAAATGAGATATTCTTCACCTCGATGCGCTCACGTTCGAGCTCAACCTCGATTGTCTGGTCGTGGCCGGGACGCCTAAGTTCCATTCTCAATATCGTACCAACGTCCCCGATGGTTAGCTGCTGAACCTCTTCGGGCGACATCCCCTCAACAGCGAGCCCATTGATTTTAATGATTTGATCTCCGGGCCTTAACCCTGCACGCTGAGCCGGATACCCTTCCAGAGGTGCGATAATCACAATTCTGTCTCCCCTGTAGCCGGCCTCAATGCCAACACCACCATAGGTGCCGCTTGAAAGGATCTCCATCTGCTGCTGCTCTCCTTCATCCACAAATACGGTGTAGGGATCGAGCCCGCTCAGCATACCGCGAATTCCCTGTTTCATGAGAGTCTCAGGCGGCACCTCATCCACATAGTGGATCGATACCTCCCTGAAGACATCGCTGAAAATGGTGAGCTGTTTTTTTATCTGAAAGAAGAGGTCGCTGCGCGCTAACGCAAGTCCGGATATTACGACCAAAGCCAGTAATACTATCCGGATTGGTTTTGAAACAGCTTTCATAAATAATGGTTCTACTATTGAGGAATAACCAGAGACTGACCTGCGTAGATCGTTGTTCCGTTCAGGTTATTTGCACTCTGTATTGCTGATACGGATACACCGTGTCTTCGGGCGATTCCGCCAAGTGTTTCATTACGGCGTACGGTATATGTAATCTCACGCGCAGTTGATGTGTTTCCGTCATCATCAAACCGAAGTTGATAGATATTCTCTCCGGCACGCTGTCGGCGTTCGATCTCCTGCTTTTGTGCAAAAGAGAGATCATCCACTTGTTGATAATATGCTGCATGCTGAGATGGCACGTGGATAGTAAGTCTCTGCCCTACCCGGATCGTGTTCTGAATATTATTCCAGTTTCGGATCTGCTGTGATCTCACATCATACCATTCGGCAATATGACCAACGGTATCTCCACTCTTAACGGTATAGGTGACCGGCGTGGTATTTGGCGGTGCCTGAGCCTGCTGTTGCTGCTGCTGATTGCTTCTCTGAGTTGAACCTCCTGATGCCCTGTTTGCGGGACGGTCAGCAGCAATCTGCTCCCGTGATCCCGGTGCAACCGGTACAACAATAGTTTGACCCGGATGGATTGTGCTGCTCAACCCTTCATTTGAGTCGTAGAGCGCTCTCACGGACGTTCCGTAACGACGGGCAATAAACCCGAGCGTTTCACCACTGCTTACTGTGTGCATGGCAACATCAGATACACGGTTCTCCTGTGGAATCTCCTGATAGGCCGCAATAAACTCCTCCTTAATGCCTGTTGGCAGCTTGAGCGGATATTTTCCACCCGGAGGTGTCGCCCATCTCAACAGTTCAGGATTGTAGCTTCTGAGCTCCTGAACGGAGATACCAGCGGCTTCTGCCAGATCTTCGAGCGGCATAAGGCCATCCACTTCAACTACATCAAACTCATAGACATTACCCGTATTGGGT
>JAFIFA010000073.1 GCA_020832225.1 Balneolaceae bacterium | reverse complement strand
TCAACTAACCCTCCTTTGAGCTTTCAGCTTCTTGCTTTCAGCTTTTTAAAACCACAATGAACACAAAGAAAAAAACCTGACAAGAGAACATCCTGCCAGGCTTTAAATTTTCCAGATCGATTTACATCAATCCACGTCGATACGGATTGGCAGCAACGCCCAGTTCTGTCCTATGGGCTGCTGAAGAATTGCGTGAAGGTCATCTGCTTCACTTCTCATCTCTGCAGGTATCCAGCTGGTGAGCATTGCCCTCATCTGTGTATTGGCAGAGCTGAAGAGTGTCTCAAAGAGATCTTTTCTTTTCGGATAGGTGTCGAGAAGGTACTCCTCAAGTTCAGCCATCTCAGCTGCCACCTCAATGGCACGATCCAGATCTCCAACAATATCGACAAGTCCTGCTTCGTAAGCAGCCTGTCCGGTAAATACACGTCCCTGAGCAACTTCATGAACCTCATCGCGGCTCATCCCGCGCGCATCGGCAACTCGCTGGAGGAAGGTTTCATATCCATTTTCCATATTCTGCTCAATTACATTTCGCTCAGAGACAGTAAACGGACGGGTGAGGTTGTAAAGATCTGCATACTCGTGGGTCTTGAGCGTCTCAAATGTGATGCCCAGATTTTCGTTATAAAGCTCTTCCGTGTTAAAGAGAAGGCTGAATATGCCAATCGAACCTGTAATGGTGTTTGGAGCAGCCATCACGGTGTCAGCTCCCATCGCCATATAGTAACCACCGGATGCAGCAACCGATCCCATCGAAGCGACAACCGGTACCTTCTCGGATGCACGCTGAATGTAGTGCATCAGCATATCAGATGTAGTGGCAGCTCCACCGGGACTGTTGATGTGGATCACAATCGCTTTTGCGTCATTTTCAATTGCCGCATCAAGCTGTCTTTTAACACTGCTTGCGGTGATTCCGGTACCTGTACCGAACGGTGAGTCTGGTATGTTCGGCAGAATCTGACCGGATGTATAGATCACAGCGATCTTATTATCTGTACTCGGTACGTCCACACCGGCTGAACGTGGAGAAACTCTTGAGTATCGGCGGAAATTGACGGTTCTCAGGTCGGTGTCTTCATCTACTTCAAGACGTTGTTTGATGATATCCTCAACTTCATCCGGAAATGCAATCACGTCGATCAATCCATTTTCAAGGGCGAAATTCACTCGGTCTACCGGAGGGGTGTCCATCAAGGCACTAACCTCATCATAACTTTTACCGGTTCGCTCCATCACCGCATTAATGAAAGTATTGGTAACGGTGTCCAGAATTCCCTGAGTCTGCTCCACACTTTCGGGGGAAGGAGAGTTGTTCATGAACGGCTCAACGGCAGATTTATATTTACCCACACGAATGATCTCCGGCTCAATGCCGATTTTATCAAGCAGTCCGCGATAGAAAGAGAAACTCGCCACGAAACCGTCAAATTGGAAGTTGGTTTCTATTGGTGAGAAGATGCTGTCGGCCTTGGTTGCAAGAAAGTAGGATTTCTCATTCATGCCAAGATCATCCGTACTGAAATAGAGCGGTTTTCCACTCTCTTTGTACTCCTCAAAATAGCCGCGGGCACGTTCAAGGTTAGCCCATGATGCAGATACCATATTGGTTCGCACCCAAACTGCGCTGATATTGTCATCAGCTGCTGCCTTCCTGAGATTGGTTCGAAGGGATTCCAGCGAAAGACGCTCTCCTGCACCAGGGTTAAAAAGTTCTTCAAACGGATCATCGGGTGCACGAACAGGTATATCTCCGGTGATGCTCATGGTTAAAACCGTGTTCGAACGGATATAGGGTTCTGCCTCAGATGAACTGCTCACAATTGTCGCAAAAATGATGAGAATAAGCAGAAGAATACCTAATATGGTGCCCAGCAGGGAAGCCAGGAAGGTCTTGAAAAATTTCATTATGAGATGATGTTACTTGATCGTTTTCCGTCCGAATGAGAACGGCTTCTATATTGTTGGTTGAACTTAATAAATCACAGACTTCATTCCACCATTCATCACCTACGAAAAATGAGACATTTTGATGCACTAATTATTGGATCGGGCCATAATGGCCTGGTGACCGGCTGTTATCTTGCAAAAGCAGGTATGAAAGTGGGAGTTCTGGAGCGCAGAGACACGATTGGGGGGGCGGTTTGCACCGAAAGGATGTTTCAATCGGATGAGAATCCAAACGGTTTCCTGATGGATGTGGGCTCCTCGGTTCACATCATGATTCACCAGACCGGCATCATTGAAGAGCTGGAGCTCACGAACTATGGGCTTGAGTATATCGACATGGATCCATTTATGAGCTATCCGGTACCGGATGGGAAAGGGGTGATACACTTTCACAGAGACCTCGAAAAGACGATTGAGTCTATCTCAAAGGTTGCCCCGGAAGACGTTGACAACTACCGCGAGTTCATTGACTTTTGGGGCCGCATCAACAAAGGTGTGCTGAAAGCATTTATGGTTCCGCCAACAGGTGGCAATATCTTTATGGAGATGGCAAAGGGGCAAATCCGGGATGGATCGATGTTCAAAAAAGGAGAACAGATCGATGGTCTTCAAAAAATTCTTGGCAGCTATGGTGGGGTTGTGGAGAAATCATTCAAAAGTCCCTATCTGAAGGCGGCCCTTACCTGGTTCGCGGCGCAATCGGGTCCGCTGCCCGACCAATCGGCTACCGGTGATTTTGTTGGGTGGCAGTCGATGCTGCATCAGAGCGGTGCCAAGCATCCCAAGGGTGGGAGTGGCATGCTCACTCAGGCGATGAAGAATCTGATTGAGCAGCATGGTGGAGAGGTGATTTCCGACAGCCCGGTAAAGAAGATCGATATTGCGGATGGAAAAGCGCGTGGAGTGGTTACAGAGCAGGATGACTACTATAAGGCAGACCTGATTGTCTCCAACGCCCACGTTCAGACCACGATGCTCAAACTGGTGGGACGCGAAAACCTTGATCCTTCTCTCTTCACAAAAGTGGAGAATATTCAGGTAGGAAATGGATTTGGCATGGTTATCCGGTGCGCAGTGGACGAGCTGCCGCAATACACGGCCGCTCCCGATGATCCGCTTATTCACAACGGGATGCAGCTGCTGGCTCCATCCACGCACTATATGAATCGCGCAATTGGTGACTATATGAAGGGCGAGCCGCCGCAGGACCCCGCCGTTCTGGCCATGACCTTCTCAAAGATCGACCCCGAAGTGGCGAAGGATGGAAAGCACACTCTTTTTGCCTGGGCGCAGTGGCACCCCTACGAACTTTCGAACGGTGAGAAGTGGGACGACATCCGGGAGCGGGAAGCTGAGAAGATTTACGGAGTGGTGGAAAAGTACGCTCCCAACATGAAAGGAAAGCTGATAGATTGGTATATTCAGAGTCCGCTCGATATAGAGCGAAAACATGGACTGCTGCGGGGCAACGTGATGCACGTGGAGATGAACTTCGATCAGATGTTTATCTTCAGGCCCGTGCCGGAACTGAGCCGCTACGAAACCCCGATCAAAAACCTATATCTGTCGAGTGCTTCATGCCACCCGGGTGGTGGAGTATTTGGAGCTGCAGGTTACAATGCGGCGCAGGTGATCCTGAAAAAGAGGAAGAAGTTTTTCAGGTGATTTTTTGAGAAACAATGAACCGGTAATCTTCGTCTGACGGCTATACCAAGAAATTAATTAATGACCAAAACTCACAGCCGTCTGACGAATTCACAATTAAGGCAACCCTCGTCTGACGGCTCAGCCGGGGAAGTAACAAAGGACCGAAACCCACAGCCGTTTGACGAATTATCAATTAAGGCAACCCTCGTCTGACGGCTCAGCCGGGGAAGTAACAAAGGACCAAGACCCACAGCCGTCTGACGAATTTCCAGATATAGCATCCATTTTCACACACATATTAAACGTTAAAAAACTATTCGGAGCTGAACATTGAAGAACCATTTCCCCAACTCCTACGCGGAAATTGAGCTGAACAAAATTGTAGGCAACATTCAAACCCTGAAAGAGCGAATACCCGGAAAGAAGGTGCTCGCCGTTGTGAAGTGTGATGCCTACCGTCACGGAGCAGTTCGGGTGTCGAAACATCTTGAAGATCATGTAGACTGGTTTGCAGTTGCAACCGTGGATGAGGGCATTCAGCTTCGAATGGGGGGCGTGAAGAAACCGGTGCTGGTGTTTGGGGTTCCTACATACGAATCGGCCGCAGCCTTTCAGACCCATAACTTGACCGCAACCATCAGCCACAAGACACACTTTGATATTCTGATGGATGGCACGGGATATCACATCAACTTTGACACGGGTATGGGGCGTCTCGGGTTTGAACCGGAAGCAGCCGATGATGTTCGTCAGCTTGCGGTAATGAATCAAAGGTTGATCTGTAAAGGGATCTACTCACACTTTGCTACAGCGGATGATCCGGATGACCAATTCGCAATTAAACAGCACGATCGGTTTAAGGAGGTTTTGACCCGCTTTGAGGAGGTTCCGTTAAAGCATATGAGCAACACAGGAGCGGCAACCAACTACAACTTTGACCATTTTGATATGTTCAGGGTAGGTCTTGCGATGTTGGGGTACAATTCCGGTACAACTCGCCATGAATGGCTCAAACCAGCTCTTACCTGGAAAACGAAAGTAGCTCAGATCCGTCATGTTGGAAAAGGGAAGAGGGTTAGCTACGGATCAACATGGACGTCGGAAGAGGAGGGATATCTTGCAACAATACCAACCGGGTATGGCGACGGAATTCCCCGTTCTCTCAGCAACAAGCTGGAGGTTTTGATCAACGGAAAGATGTACAGGCAGGTTGGAAACGTCACGATGGACTACATCATGGTCTGGCTTGGAAAGGAAGAAGTACCCGTTGAGAGTGAAGTAACTTTGCTGGGTGGCGATGCCTGGAATGCCTACGACTGGTCTGAAAAAGCCGGGACCAATACCCACGAGATTCTGACGAACCTAACCGGCCGGGTTGAGAAGGTTTATAGTGATTATTGAGGGGGTGGCGCAAAGGACTCACCCCCGACCCTCTTATCTCTCTACCCACTGAATTCGCAAAGATGGGGGAAGCCTTAGTAAATTTCTAGGCAGTTATACAAACTTCAAATTTGAAAGAATTTGATTGTGAAGTTCCCCCTCTTTACAAGGTTGTTCAGCCGCCGTTCAGGCGGTTAGAACAGCCGCGTAGAGAGGGGGACAGGGGGTGAGTAGGAAGTTTTCAGTTCAATTAAAATCAGTTCCGAATCTCAACCACTTCGATGTCGTATTGGAGTGTATCTTCTCGATACTGTCCGTGTAGCGCTTCTGATCTGAGCGCCTGAAATCCAAGTTCCGGGCTTACAATAAGGGTTCTTTGTTCACCCTCTCTCATTCCGATCAAACCCTTTCTGAGTCCGTTTGTGTAGGCCAAATTCAAAGAGTACTGAAACACATTCTGATCGAGCTGGATATTTCCAACGGAAAAGATGGCAGGGTCAGTAATACCGTCGTTGTATGTACTGTAGATGATCTCACCATCGGTGGTTCGAAGCGTAATAAATGCAGAGATCTGATCACGCACGGTGACACTGTTGCTACCTTCACCCTCTTCAAGAATATAGGCGGTAAGACCGGACTCTATCTCTACCGGTTCTACGCCGTTAAAGTCCCATGCTGCTGGAACCGTGGAGAAATCAGGCTCCGGAATCTCAAAAGGATCGGTTGTGTCGCAGGAGATAATCAGAAAAGCCAGGAGAATGGACGGTAGCAGGAATTTGAAAACCGAAAGATGCATATAGTTGATTATGGGTCAGTTTAATTGGGTTCTTCGCTATCCAACGGCCGAAGGACCGCAGAAATTTTGCAGATCAGTAAGTTAACGGGTTTTTTTGAATCATGTTACCCTCAATCTGGTCCACACTACGTTTCGTTACTGAACGCCTTTTCCATCGCTCTCTTCCTCTGGCGATTGGCAATTCGGCTCAGAAGTATGGAGAACTGGTATAAAATAACGAGCGGCACAGCAATCATCATCTGCGAAACCGGGTCAGGTGGCGTCAGAAACGCAGAGACAATCATCACCGCAATGATTGCGTGACGTCTGTAGGCGCGCATGATTTCGGGAGTAAGAAGGCCAATCTTAGATAGATAGTAGCTGATGACAGGTATCTGAAAGATGATACCACAGGCAAGTGTCCATACAGCTACCGATATAAAGTATTCGTTGATGTCGAACTCATTACTGATCACATCTGATATCACAAACTGGGTGAAGAACTGAACGGCGAACGGCACCAGAATGAAGTATCCAAAGGCAACACCAAGGAGAAAAAAGAAGGTGATGAACATCGCGTTGAGAAACGTCTTGAGTTTCTCCCCGGATTCGAGAGCCGGCTCAATAAACGACCATAGCTGATATATAAACAGTGGGGCACCAATAATGAAACCGGTGATGATGAGCGTACCCCAATAGGTGAAAAACTGTCCCGGAAGCCGTCTGGAAATGAGAGAGAGATTTACCGGATCGATCGGCATAATCTGATACATAAAGAAATCCGCTCTGGCAGGGCCCAGAATCAGCTGCTGAATAATAAAATCCCGAAAGATGAATGCGATTATTACACCGGCAAGAACGCCGGTAAGTCCTTTGAGTATACGCCATCTCAGCTCCTCAAGATGATCGAGGAACGACATTGCCGCTAAAGGGTCTTGTTCGGGCGGTTTGGCTTTTGGCAGAATTCGCCCCATGATGCCACGTTTGGGGCGGTCTGTAGAATCACTCATTACGTTCCGGTACTTTCAGGACATCCCGTCCCGCTATTCTGTTCAAATCTGATGCAATGATAAGGAAAAGAATCCGGTTTATAAGCCCGGATTCTCAGCTTTGGTGAGTTACTCAATTTCAGACGGTTACAAAGTCATATAGAGGGAACTCTTCGCACATCGCCTGAACCTCACTTCTGATGCTGTTTAACCGCTCCTCATTTTCAGGATCCTGAAGCACCTTGTCGATCAGTTCAGCAACCTGCTCAAACTGCTCCTTTCCAAAACCTCGGGTGGTTAGAGCAGGGGTACCGATTCTGATTCCGGAAGTCACAAACGGACTCTCAGTATCGAATGGCACCATATTTTTGTTCACGGTGATGCCGGCTCGGTCTAGTGACTCCTCTGCAATTTTTCCATTCAGGCCCTTGCTTCGAAGGTCCACGAGGATGAGGTGATTGTCTGTTCCGCCGCTTACCAGATCGTACCCGCGATTTGTGAAGGCGTTGGCCATTGCGGTGGCGTTCAGGCGTACCTGTTTTTGATAGGAGACAAATTCTGGTTGAAGAGCTTCACCAAAGGCAACAGCTTTTCCGGCAATCACATGCATCAGTGGGCCTCCCTGGCTACCGGGAAATACTGCAGAATCGAGAACCTCGCTCCAGTTCTTTACACGCCCCGATTTTCTGGCCGTTACACCCAGTTTGTTCTCGCCATCTTTGCCAACCAGAATCATACCGCCTCTTGGCCCACGCAGGGTTTTGTGAGTGGTGGTTGATACCACATCGCAAAGCTGAAGCGGGTCGTTCAGTTCGCCTGTGGCAATCAAACCGGCTGTGTGCGCCATATCCATCCAGAGAAAAGCGCCTACTTCATCAGCGATTTCACGAAATGCTTCGTAATCGAAGTCACGTGGGTAGGCGCTGGCACCGATTGAGATCATTCGGGGCTTCACTTTTTTCGCCTTGTCACGCACCTTGTCCATATCGATGCGTCCTGTATCCTTCTCCACGCCATAAAACTCCGCTTTGTAGGTAATGCCGGAGAAGTTAACAGGGGAGCCGTGCGTAAGGTGACCACCATGAGCCAGGTCGAGTCCAAGGAGGGTATCTCCCGGACTCATAAAAGCAAGGTAGATCGCCGCATTAGCCGATGCACCGGAATGTGGCTGAACGTTGGCGTAATCAGCTTTAAAGAGCTTCTTAGCCCGATCCCTGGCGATATCTTCAATCTCATCAACAAACTCGCAGCCACCATAGTATCGCTTGCCGGGATAACCCTCGGCATATTTGTTGGTCAAAACAGACCCCATGGCGGAGATAGTCGCTTTTGATGCGAAGTTCTCAGAGGCGATCAGCTCAAAATTGTCGTTCTGACGCTGAGTCTCTTTTTCAATGTAGTCGTAAATTTCCGGATCTTGCTCTTTAAGTGATTTCATGAGGTACTGCTACTTTTCGGTTAACGAATGGATTTTACCAACTCGGCGCTCGTGACGGCCCCCTTCAAACTCGGCGTCGAACCACGCTTTTAAAATAGCCATTCTGCTATCCTTATCCAGTTCACGACCGGGAAGGCAGAGTACGTTGGCGTTGTTGTGCTGACGAGTCAGTTCAGCTACGGACGGTGAGTAGACGAGCGCACCGCGAACTTTTGGAAACTTATTGGCGGTCATACACATACCTTGTCCGCTTCCGCAGATCAGGATACCCGATTCATACTCACCGGTACTCACTTTTTTTGCGACTTGGGTGGCAAAATCGGGATAGTCTACCGAATCAGGAGAGTGGGTGCCGAAGTCGACGGCTGTGATCCCCATTTTATCGAGAAGTTTCTTGGTGATCTCCTTTGCTTCAAAGCCTGCGTGGTCACTTGCGATAGGTACAATCATAAAGTCATTTATTGAAAGGTTTTCAGACTATTAAATATCTCGAAAAAAACAGTGATGAAAAAACGTTTCGGGAAGAAACTGTAGGTGACTACAGGATAGGTTAGGCAGATGGCTGTTTACTGGCTCTCATTGGGCCTCAGGAAGCGGGTGGTTACCGTATCAGAGCTGATGCTACCGAATACTCCAATACCTCCTTCGATGTTATAAATGAGGTTGGGAATTTCTCCAGGCGGAAGGGTGGAGCCACCAAGCTGAACGCTCTGTGACCGAATCAGATCGGCAAGGTTCGGATCCACGGAGTTGGTGATAACCCGGTTTTCTCCATAGAAGGCCACACCTATCCATGGAAAGAGAATACTGATAGATCCATCATCCAGAAACGTGAAGTTACCTTCATTGATCAACCCGGAAGAGTTGCTGGTTAGTTCGTCCAGCTCAACATCACCGCCATCGAAAGCGGCCCTATAGAAAGGAGTGAGATTCTCTTCGGATGGCTCCTTGGCGATTGTGTCGAAAAGATAAACTTTTCTGGAACTATTCTGGGTTGCGTTGATGATCACCTCAAGTCGGTCATCTGATTGGTAGACAACAGAATCCTTAACTTCATTTATAATTTCTATCTGCTCAGGAATAGTGGTTTCCGATCTCAGAACCTCGTCCCGGTTATTAAAGGCCACATCGATCCGATAGGTACGTTCAGCCAGAACCTTGTGATCAGTTGGTGAGGGAAGATAGAATCCCGGTTCAGAGACAGCTGGTTCATAGCTGAAGATCGTTTCATCATCTTCATTATCATCCAAGAGAACGATCTGAACGAAGGCTCCGCTAAGGCCTGCTTCCTCAAACGTGTACTCCACATCGGCAGGGAGGGTGCGGCTCACTCTTACAACCGGCAGATCCCGTCCGGCAACCAAATAAGCTTCCAGAACAACCAACTCCTGATATTCATCCTGGTCATAGATGTCACATGAGATCAGCATCAGGAAAAGAGATAGTATGAGCAGGGTTCGTTTCATATCGTTAAAAATTTACGGTATAGGAAATGGATGGAATAATCGGCAGAAGCTGTACATCCTGCCTCTCAAGAGGATTCTCTTCAAAATCGTAGTTATAGA
>JAFIFA010000231.1 GCA_020832225.1 Balneolaceae bacterium | reverse complement strand
TAAAATGAAGGACTAAAAGTCCCCCTTTGAAGGGGGGATGAGCAAACGCGTTCAGCGTTTGCTCTGGGGGGATGTTCGTTTGGGCTTTGATTTAAAACATGGTTATTAGTTGATCAACGCCCCGGGGAACACACCCCTCGTTTGACGAATCGCGCTTTGCGCTTTCGTCTTCACATTTTCCCTCTCGAGAGGGGACTTCTTTGCCATTGCAAAATCGCTCTTGGATACTACATCCTGCATCTTGCGCCCCGAACCCTGTTCCTTGAATCATATCACCGTTTCCTGGATGAAGACTCTTGGGTCGGTTATGACGCCGGTGACTGCGGATGCGGCCACGGTGTAGGGTGAAGCGAGGTAGACCTGGGCTGCTTTTGATCCCATTCGTCCGGGGTAGTTTCGGTTGGTGGTGGAGATACAGACCTCATCCTGATTCAGTCGGCCGAATGTGTCGGATGGCCCGCCAAGGCATGCCGCACAGGACGCATTTCCAATTTTACACCCCGCCTCGCGGAAGATATCCATCAGCGGCGTACCGAGATGGGTTTCGGTCTCAAGGCCACGCGCAATTTCCGTAGTAGCAGGTACGATGTACGTGTCAACCTTGAGATCCTTACCCTGAATGATCTCGGCAGCCGCTTTGAAATCGGAGAGTTTGCCACCGGTACACGAGCCTATGTAGGCACGGTCCAGTTTCACTCCTTCAAGCTCTTCGGCTGTTGCCTTGTTATCCGGACTGTGCGGCTTGGCCACCATCGGCACCAGCTCTTCCAGATTGTAGTAGTGTTCGCTGTGGTAAACGGCATCGCGATCACTGTAAAACTTTTGGAATGGTCTGTCGGTTCGCGACTTAACATACTCTTCGGTGATCTCATCCGGCTCCACAACACCGTTCTTTCCACCCGCCTCAATCGCCATGTTGGTGAGGGTCATGCGGTCTTCCATGGTTAGCGCCTGAATTCCTTCACCGGCAAACTCCATGGTGCGGTAGGTGGCTCCGTCAGTACCGATATCCCCGATGATCTTCAGAATGATATCCTTCGCCATCAGGTAAGGCGGCAGTGATGTGCCTTCAAATACGAACCGCATTGTCTCGGGCACCTTCACCCAAAGCTTGCCTGTTCCCATAATAAAGGCGGCATCCGTATTTCCGATACCGGTTGCAAACTGACCAAATGCCCCGGCCGTACAGGTGTGGGAGTCGGTTCCGAAGAGAACCTCACCCGGGCGGGTAAATCCCTCTTCCGGAAGCGCCACGTGGCAGACCCCTTTGTAGCGGTCGGTTCCCACATCGTAGAAATGGGGGAGATCCTGATCGGCTGCAAAAGCCCGCAGCACATCCACATTCCGGTTTGCATATTTGTCTTTGGTGAAGATGTAGTGATCGGGGATGATCACCAGCTTATCTTTATCCCAGACTCTGGCACCCTCGCCAAACTCCCGGTTAAAGATAGAGATAGCCGGCGGCCCGCAGACGTCGTGGGTCATTAATACGTCGACATCCACCCAGACACTGTCGCCCGGTTTAACCCGATCTCTGCCGCTGTTTTTTGCAAGAATTTTTTCGGTTAACGTCATTCCCATGGTAATGGTGTTGTTTTTTGTGACTCACCCCCTGTACCCCTCTCTAAAAAATTAGAGAGGGGGAACTTTGAAATAAGATCGGGAGTGATATTTATGTTTTAATGTTAGTTTTGAAAAAAGTAAAAGCCCCCTTTGAAGGAGGATGTTCACAAGGTCTTTGATTTGACACTGGACAATGATCCAAATCAACGCCCTTACGGAACCACCCCCAACCCCTCCTTAAAAAGGAGGGGAGTTTGAAGTCCAGGCTAAGTTCTTTATAATTATCCGCCTGAAGCCATTTTTCCGGGTTGCCTGGCGGGCATGTCATTCATCATCGACATGATGGAGATCAGGTCGTGATCTTCCACGGTCTTCTGTTCATCAGCTACTTTTGTGACCCGCGTATAGACATCATTCAGATCCTCCTTGTTGAGGAAGTATCCAAGCTGCTCCAGTTTTTTGCCCAGGGCAAATCGACCTGAGTGCTTGCCAATAACGATCTTGTTGCAGGTGAGACCCACCGATTCCGGCGTCATAATTTCGTAGGTCAGCGGATTTTTCAACACACCGTGCTGATGGATACCCGCTTCGTGAGCAAAGGCATTTTCACCAACAATCGCTTTGTTTGGCTGGACTCCTTTGCCTGTAACCTGAGCCAGCATCTGGCTGGACGGATAGATCTCCTTTGTATTTACCGAGGTGGTGTAATCCATGTTATTTTTACGGGTTTCGACCGCCATCACTACCTCCTCGAGAGAGGCATTGCCGGCACGCTCACCAATTCCGTTCACCGTGCACTCTACCTGACGCGCACCGTTTTGAACCGCCATCAATGAGTTGGCGACGGCAAGACCGAGATCGTTGTGGCAGTGTACGCTGATGGTGGCCTGGTCAATATTTGGGATCTCCTCATTGAGGGTGCGAATCAGATCACCAAACTCCCACGGAAGGGCATAGCCCACTGTGTCCGGCACATTGATTGTGGTTGCCCCGGCTTCAATCACTGCGGTAAATATTTCGATGAGAAATTCAGGGTCACTTCTTGAGGCATCCTCGGCAGAGAACTCGACGTCGTCGTAGTGTGATTTTGCATACTCCACCGCCTTAACGGCTGCCTCTACCACCTCTTCCCTTTCCATCTGCAGTTTGTATTTCAGATGGATGTCGCTCGTTGCGATGAAGGTGTGAACCCTCGGTTTTGCCGCAAATTCGAGAGCTTCCACGGCACGTTCGAGATCGCAGGGCCGGGTTCTGCAGAGGGCCGCCACGGTGCTGTTCTTAACCACCCTGCCGATTTCGCGAACGGTCTGGAAATCCCCTTCAGAAGCGATCGGAAAGCCTGCTTCAATCACATCGGCACCCAGCTTTTCCAGCTGTAGGGCGAGGCGCAGTTTTTCCTGCTGGTTCATGCTGTACCCCGGAGACTGCTCTCCGTCCCGAAGCGTGGTATCGAAGATGGTGATGTGATTGTTCATTGGTTTGTCCATGTTTGTTGTGTTGGTATGAAAGTCCCCCTTTGAAGGGGGGATGATTAAACGCGTTGAGCGTTTGATCTGGGGGGATGTTTGAGAGGGTGATGATCTTAAATCTCTACCGATTCAGATCAGCACTCCGGCTACACCCCTCCCGGCTTACGCCGTACTCCCCTTAAGGGGAGATTTTTAGCCTGTTAAGATTTGGTTCTTGTTAACGGATTTCGTCTTCTGCGGTTTACTGTTTCGGGTCATAAGGAAATAGGTCATCCCTTCGGAGAGTGCCTGCCAGCTGGCGTCGATGATGTTTTCGGATACGCCCACGGTTCCCCACGAGGAGTTTTCGTCGGCAGAGTCGATCAACACGCGAACTTTTGCAGCGGTGCCGTCTTTCTCATTCAGTACCCGAACCTTATAGTCTTGCAGATGCATCGAGGCGATCTCGGGATAGAACTCCCTGAGGGCCCTTCGGAGAGCGGCATCCAGGGCGTGCACAGGACCGTTTCCTTCGGCGGCACTCAGCTCAATCCGGTCGTTCACCCGAACCTTGATGGTAGCCTCCGACCGATATTCATCTTTGCCGTTTCGCTCCATCATCACGCGGAAACCCTCAAGCTTGAAGAATTCAGGAGCCTCATCGCTGATCTTCTTGACCAGAAGTTCAAATGAGGCTTCGGCAGCTTCATACTGATATCCGCCATTTTCTCGCTCTTTAAGCGCCTGTACAATTTCTCCGCTGCTGGCCGATCTCTTGTCGAAATCGAACCCTAGCTCTTCTGATTTGTAGGCGACATTGCTTTTTCCTGAAAGGTCGGAGACGAGTACGCGACGCTTGTTGCCCACCACTTCAGGCCGGATATGCTCATAAGTGTCTGCATTTTTGATGACGGCGCTCACGTGAATGCCACCTTTGTGCGCAAATGCACTTTTGCCGACAAAGGGCTGTTTGTGATCGGGGATGAGGTTACCCAGTTCACTCACAAACCTGGAGAGTTTGGAGAGCTGTTCAATCTGATCATCAGGCACGCAGTGGTAACCCATTTTGAGCTGAAGATTCGGTATCACCGAACAGAGATTGGCATTCCCGCACCGCTCTCCATATCCATTCACGGTTCCCTGAACATGAACGGCACCGGCTGTAATGGCGGCCAGCGAATTGGCTACGGCCAGTTCGCAGTCGTTGTGGGTATGAATACCGAGGGGAGTGTTGACCTGCCTTGCTACTTCAGCCACAATGGTTGAAACTTCATGTGTGAGTGTGCCGCCATTGGTGTCGCAGAGTACAAGCACGCTTGCCCCGGCAGATTCGGCCGCTTTCAGCGTAGATAAAGCGTATTCAGGATCATGTTTGTAGCCATCAAAAAAGTGCTCGGCATCGTAGATCACCTCTTTGTTGTGTTCCTTCAGGTAGTTCACTGATCGGGTGATCATCGAGAGGTTCTCTTCCGGAGTGATCTTCAGCGCATCGGTAACGTGGAGGAGCCAGCTTTTTCCAAAAATGGAGACGGCTGGTGTTTCAGCCTCAATCAGCGCACAGAGATTGGGATCTTCTTCCGGGCTGTTTCCGGCGCGACAGGTGCTCCCAAAGGCGACGATCTTCGCATTTTGGAAGGTGTGCTGCTTTGCCCGTTCAAAGAAGGCCATGTCTTTGGGGTTTGAGCCCGGCCATCCCCCTTCTATGTAGGTGACTCCGAACTCGTCGAGCCGCTGGGCAATGCGAATCTTATCCTCAGCTGAGAAGGAGACCTTCTCGCCCTGGGTGCCGTCGCGCAGTGTGGTGTCGAATATCTGGATGGTTTTGGACATGTGGTTGATTTGACTCACCCCCTGTCCCCCTCTCTACGGATAGAGAGGAGTGACTTCGTAATGAGGTGTCAGGGAGAATTTATGTTTGGTGTTTAATTCAATTTTGGGTTTCTGAAGTCCCCTCTTAGCCTGTCCCGATCCTTCGGGAAGAGGGGATGAGTAAATGCGTTTAGTCCCAAATTCTCGGGAGGGGGATGTTCCTGGGGGCGTGTGATTTGAAATATGGTAGTGCCACAAATCAACGCCCTTCGCTGAGACATCCCCCGGGCGACCTCGCTGTACGCTCAGTCACCCTGCCCCCTTCAAAGGGGGACTTTTATCTCTTCCCAGATCTACTCCGCCGGTTGAGGTTCGGGTTTGGACTCTTCTTCGTTGCCGGGAATCCAGTTCATCATGGAGCGGAGCTCTTTGCCGACCGTTTCGATCTTGTGCTTGCCGAGCTTCTTGCGCATCCGCTTCAGATTGGGGATTCCCTCCTTGTTCTCCTTCATCCATTCGTCGGCGAAGGTGCCGTTTTGAACCTCTTCGAGAATGTTCTTCATCCGCTTCTTCGTGTCGTGATCCACAACCCGTGTTCCGCGTGAGAGTCCGCCATATTCGGCCGTATCACTTACGGAGTAGTACATCCGCTCAACTCCGCCTTCGTACATAAGGTCTACAATCAGTTTCAACTCGTGGAGACACTCGAAGTAGGCGATTTCAGGCTGATATCCGGCTTCAACAAGTACTTCAAACCCGGTTTTCACCAGCTCTGATGCACCGCCGCAAAGCACGGCTTGTTCACCGAAAAGGTCGGTCTCGGTCTCCTCTTTGAAGGTGGTTTCGAGTACACCGGCGCGGGTTCCTCCAATCGCTTTGGCGTAGGCAAGGGCGGTCTCCTTGGCATTACCCGTTGCATCCTGGTGGACGGCAAAGAGGCACGGAACTCCGGATCCTTCCGTAAACACACGGCGCACCAGATGTCCCGGCCCCTTTGGTGCCACCATGAAGACATCGACATCGTCGCGAGGCTCTATCTGTCCGAAATGGACGTTAAAACCGTGGGCAAACATCAAAGCCTGACCGGCTTCCATATTGGGGGCGATGGATTCCTTATAGACATCACCCTGATGCTGATCGGGGATGAGCACCATGACGATATCACCGGCTTTGGCTGCCTCGGCTGTTTCCATCACGGTAAGTCCGGCCTTCTCCGCATCGCTCCATGAAGAGCTCTCCTTCCGGAGTCCAACCACGACGCTTACGCCGCTGTCACTTAGGTTACGGGCATGGGCATGCCCCTGACTTCCGTAACCGATCACGGCTACTGTTTTTCCGGCTAAATGGTCCATATTGGCGTCGCCGTTGTAATAGGTAGTTGCTTTCATTGGTTTGTTTGTGTGTTGTTGAGTTATTGAAATTTGTTTGTGTTAGTCCCCCCTCGAGGGGGGAAATGCGATGACGAAAGCGCAAAGCACGATTCGTCAAGCGAGGGGTGTGTTCTCGGGTCTTGGTACGTGCCAGGCTCTACACACCCCTGTCAACTCCGCTGTACGCTTCGTTGACTGTCCCCTCTCGAGAGGGGACTGAGTAGTTCTATCCACCATCATGTCAAATCAATGTTTGCGGCTCCCTGGAACTCGCGTTTCAGGGCTACGCTTCCGGTTCGGGACATCTCAATGATGCCGTATGGTTTCATCACTTCAATCATGGCGTCTACTTTGTCGGTGTTTCCGGTTACCTCGAGTGCGAGTTTGTCTCCGGTGATGTCGATCACCTTCGCCTTGAAGGCCTGCGCGATCATCATAATCTCAGGGCGACCCGCTTTGGCGGTGGAGACCTTCACAATGGCGAGCTCCCGTTCGATACATTTTTTATGGGTCAGGTCGGTCACCTTCAGCACATCAATCACGTTGTAGAGATGCTTATTGATCTGCTCCACAGTCTCCTCATCGCCATAGGTGGTGATGGTGATCCGCGCCATGCCGCGCTCCTTTTCGGAGGCGAAGGTGACGCTCTCCAGTTCAAACCCCTTTCCGCTGAAGATCCCGATGATCCTCGAAAAGGTGTTGAGGTTGTGCTTCACCAGAACCGAGAGGGTATGGCGTGATTTGGTTGCGATCGTGTTTACGCTCATTGAGTGATTCTCCTTTCCATTTTTATTAATTGCACTCTTCATCCGACTCCACCATCTCATTGAGCGCTGCCCCGGATGGCACCATCGGATAGCAGTTCTCGTTCTCCACTACGCGGAAGTCCATCAGTACGGGGCCATCGATCTTCATCGCCTTATTGAGAACCTGCTGCATCTCGGCAGGATTTTCAGCCCGCATGGCAGGGCATCCGTATGCTTCGGCAAGTTTCACAAAATCGGGGTTGTTGGAACCGAACACGGAGTAGCTGGTGCGGTTGTTGTAGAAGAGCTGCTGCCATTGGCGAACCATGCCGAGGCAGCTGTTATTCATCAGGGCAATCTTGACGGGAATGTTGTACTCAACAGCGGTGGCAAGTTCGCAAGTGAGCATCTGGAAACCGCCATCGCCTGTAATACAGACAACATCACGATCGGGACAGGCAAGCGCGGCTCCAATTGCAGCCGGGAATCCGTATCCCATGGTGCCAAGGCCGCCCGAGGAGATCCAGGATCTGGGGTGATTGTATTTGTAGTGCTGTGCAGCCCACATCTGATGCTGGCCCACATCGGTCACCACAATGGCATCCCCGTTGGTCACCTCGGAGATCATCTTCACCATATGCTGCGGGTAGATCTTGTCGGCTGATTCAGGAACAACAAGCGGGTGCTCACTTTTCCAGTTCTCGATTGTGCTCCACCACTCCGATATTTCGGGGGGATTGGCCATCTCATCGATTGCCGGAATCACATGTTTCACATCGCCCACAATCGGCACCTCAACCGGTACATTTTTTCCAATGCAGGAGGGGTCAATATCAATATGGATCTTCCGGGAGTTTGGGGAGAATCCGTCCAGGCGACCCGTGACACGATCATCAAACCGGGCGCCGATAGCGATCAGTACATCACACTCGGTCATTGCCATATTGGCGTACCAGGTACCGTGCATTCCAAGCATTCCCACAGACTGTGGTTTGGACTCGGGAAAGGCACCAAGCCCCATCAGGGTAGTGGTAACCGGAATATTCATCCGTTCGGCAAAAGCGGTAAGCTCTTCCCACGCCTCGCCGAGAATGACGCCGCCACCGGCATAGATGAGTGGTTTTTTGGCGTTACTAAGCATCTCTGCTGCCTTGGCAATCTGCGGGCGATGGCCATGGAGCGTTGGTTTAAAACTGGGGATCTCCACCTTCTTCATACCGGAAAAGCGTCCCGGAGTGTTGAGCATATCCTTTGGAAGGTCGACCAAAACAGGGCCGGGGCGACCGTTGGTGGCAATGTGAAATGCCTCGCGGATAACGTGCTCAAGCTCATCCACGTCTCGTACGAGGTAGTTCTGCTTGGTGATTGGCCGTGTGATGCCAACAATATCCGCTTCCTGAAAAGCATCGTTGCCGATCACGCCGGTTGGAACCTGTCCGGTAAAGACTACAAGAGGAATCGAATCCATCATGGCAGTGGCGATACCGGTTACGGTGTTTGTGCCGCCCGGTCCCGATGTGGCAAGAACAACTCCCGGCTTGCCTGTAGCCCGGGCATAACCATCGGCAGCGTGCGCACCGGCCTGTTCGTGGCGAATCAGTATGTGTTTGAGGTCGTGATTATCGAAAAGGAAGTCGTAAACGGGGAGAACGGCACCGCCTGGGTAGCCGAAGATGGTGTCAACATCAAGATCCGCCAGGGTTTTGATCAGAATTTCGGCACCGTTGTGCGTTTTTGCTTCTGGCCGGAGGGCTGGGCCCTGAATCGGCTTAAGCGGTGAAGTCTGGCTTGATTTGGCGGATGCTGTCTGTTTTTGTGGTTTCATAAGGCCTCGCGGATATACTCTGCCCGCCAGAGGTCATTAAAACAGATCGCGATGTGAAACGGATGTGGGTTCTAACCTCTGGCTGGCGTGATTATCTAATAATTAGGTTTAGAATTAGAATGCCAGAGATTAGGGGCAGAATTAGAATAATAATGCTAATAATATCAATAATGCTGATAATGGAGAGAAGCACAGCAGATATTCCAATTCCTATGATCACAGAGACGGAGAGAAACAGAGAG
>JAFIFA010000063.1 GCA_020832225.1 Balneolaceae bacterium | reverse complement strand
GACTTTCAAGCCCCAACTAATTCAAACCCAGCTATTAACAATCTCCCCTTCCCCAGCCCTGAAAGGGCGTACCAACTTAGCCCGGAGCAACGCTCCGGGTCTACAAGGGCGACGCCCAATCCGCACCGAGGAGCGGTTGATGAAAAGGAATGGGATCAATCGAGGCGCAGTGGGAAGGTTTCGGGTAAAATGGGGTCGAGTGAAAGAGGTATTCCCTACACTCACGAACAGACCCCTGTAATCCGAAAGCCGCACTACGCGCTTTTTCTCATCACGGTCCCCTCTCGAGAGGGGATATTCAACCCACAACGAAATTCTTACCTGCTTCGGGCTTCAAGCTTCCGCCTTCCGGCTCCAACAACATTTCAACAGTATAACACCAACAGACGCTACCAGGAGCTACGCACGCTGGTAGGTCTTGAATCTACCATCCCTTTCAGCTCTACAGCAACTCAATCCTGCTCATTCAGCCAGTGATCGAACCAGCTGCGTTTTCGTTCGAGGCGGTCTACAAGTAACCACGGTTCACCGGTTCGGGAGAGTCCGTGGGATGATCTTGGGTAGCGGACAAACTCCACCGGTACCTGCATCTTTTTCAGGGACATATACCACTGTTCGCCATCGGTAATCGGGGTTCTCCAATCCTCTTCGCTGTGAATGATCAGCGTTGGCGCTACTACATTTTCCACATAGCTAATCGGGGAGAGATCGCGATAGAGATCACGCTGCTCCCAGGGATATCCACCAAACTCAAACTCGGTGAGACCCTGTGCATCCGATGAGCCATACCAGCTCTTCCAGTTGGAGATCGAACGACTCGTTACCGCCGCTTTGAAATCATCCGGAAAACGGGCCGTGAGCCAGTTGGTCATGAAACCACCGTAACTTCCGCCGGCCACACCAATTCTGTCGGGATCCACACCGGAATATTTCTCCTTAACTGCCTCAATTCCGGTCATGAAGTCCTCTTCATCCATCACGCCCCACTCGCCCATTGTGGCGTACATAAATTCGTGCCCATAGGCGGATGAACCGCGAGGATTTGGATAGAACACAAACATCCCGGAGGCCGACAGCGTGTGAAAAGCCTGGAACCAGGTGTTACCATAGGCAGTGTGTGGACCACCATGAATTTTCAGAACCATCGGATAGGATTCACCCTCCTCGTAACCAACCGGCTTAATCACCCATCCTTCAATTTCGGTACCGTCTTCAACGGTCCAGGTGATCGGCTCCGCTGGGTTAATCGTACGCTCCGCCATCCACTCCTCGTTAAAGCGAGTGAGTTGAGCTTCACCACTGCCGTCGGCACGTGAAACAAATACCTCAGCCGGAGTCACCGCATCCGTCGATGTGTAGGCGAGATAACGGCCATCCTTGGTGGTGGAGATCGATCCAAGCCTGCGCTCACCCTGCGTAACCTGACTAACCTCTCCGCCGGAACGGTTCACTTCAAACAGGTGCGCATTTCCGCGGATTTGAGCCGAAAAGCGAACTCGATTTCCATTTGTGGTCCAGTGCAGTCCGCCGGGCTGTAGATCCCAGTTTTCTGTCAAATTCTGTGGAGAGCCATTAACACTTCCATTACGATCCAGTGAGACGATCATCACGTCCGTTTCAGCACCTCGCTCCAGTGTGTGCTGAAATGCCAGAAAACGGCCGTTTGGTGATAGAGTGGGGTTGCTCTGGTTGCCATCTTTTTCAAGCAGAAGTTCACTCTCTCCGCTCTCAAGATCAACAAAATAGAGGTTTCGGGTAAAATCGGTGTTGTACTCATCATCCTCTTCGGGGTCGGCAGAAAAGAAGATTCGATTGCCATCATAAGACCATTCGATCTGACTCACATGGTGGGGCAGATCCGTAATCTGCTCGGGCTCGCCACCCTCGGCATCGATCACAAAAAGCTGACGCTTCTTCTGAATGGATGGATGAGGCAGCATACTGGAGCGGCCGTCGCTCAGATAGCGCATCTGCGTAATTACCCTGCCGTCGAAACGGGTTGAGTCGAGGGTATTCGTAATTGCGTCAGGGGCGATCCATCCGGCGCGTTCAGGTTGCTCCTCATCACTTTCGGGCTCCCTCACAAAGGCGATACGGCTACCATCGGGCGACCAAACCGGATCGCGGTCGAGTCCCTCAATGGTAAACGCTTCACCACCCGGGGCGGTTACACGAATAAACCGTACGGAGTTGGAGTCATCACCCCGACGCGACTGAATGCCGAGAAGTTCACCATCCGGAGACCATTTCGGGGAGGAGGACTGAACCGTTGCATCGGTAAACCTGAAGGGTTCACCATCGGGTTGTCCGTTTCTCAATTTCTGCATCCAAACCTCGCTGTGGCGAGAGTTATTCTCTTCATCCACGATGGTGCGGGTAAATGCCACATAGTTTCCATCTGGGGAGATCTCTGTCTGGCTCACAAAGACGGTTTTGTAGTAATCTTCAGGCAAAACTCCCTGCTGGGCGGTGGCATCCAAAAAGAGGACCACAAAGAACAGGAGTGCTACACTTTTGACTTTTAATAACTTCATACGGTTAATCTGGCTTTGTTGAATTTTCATTCCGGCTGTTATCCATCTACGCCGGCACTATCTGCCTGAATGGATTAAGTAACATTCAGGTCAGAACGGTTTACGATTACAGAACGTAAATAGCTATTTTAAGCCATCAATTCAATCTCTAACTGAAACTGCTGCATGGAATTTTTAACAGAGCCGGCTGAATATGTCTTTGCCGGTAACGAACTCTGGAGAATTCTGCTCTTCATTGTAATTATTGCGCTCTCTTTTTTGGGAGGCAAGCTAAGCAAATTTTTCCTGAACAGGATCAGGCCAAAACTGGAGAGTGCCGGTAGGGGAATGTTGGCGGTTTCCGCTCAATCGGCCTCAATATCCGTCACCTTTCTATTCTTTGCCTTCGGCCTTGCCATCGGGATGACCTTCCTGAATGTCCCGGATGGCTTTCAGAGCCTGCTCAATACCGTTCTTGAGCTTTTGATCATCCTCGCTATCGGGCATTTTATCTATCGCCAGGTTGATGTGCTTGACCGCTGGCTCAGACGTTTCGGGTCTGCAGACTCCGTCAATATCGATGACATGCTCATTCCGATTGTTGGTAAATCGATCCGTGTAGCGGTTGTGATTTTGGTTGTTCTGCAGTCTGCCCAGGCGCTCAGCGATCAGCCAATCACGAGTATTCTCGCCGGTATTGGTATTGGTGGCCTTGCTCTTGGTCTTGCTGCTCAGGATACCATCCGTAACTTTTTTGGATCCCTGATGATTTTTGCCGACAAGCCATTCAATGTAGGTGAGCTGATTGATCTCGACGGAAAGCTTGGAAGTGTACTCGAAGTGGGTGTTCGAACCACAAAAATCCGTACGCTCGATGGCCATGTTCTAACCGTGCCTAATGGTAACCTGGCAAATATGACCATTCACAACATCGGCAAGAGAGAGTCTATCCGGCGCGTTTTTGATGTTACTATAACTTACGACACCTCCCCGGAGATGGTAAATCGGGCTCGTGAGATCCTCATAGAGATCCTCGACAATCACGAAGGAATGAATGAGAACCTGCCGCCTCGCGTCTATTTCGACAACCTAAATTCGGATTCGCTCAATCTGAAGTGTTTCTACTGGTATCATCCCCCGGATTTCTGGAAATATATGGACTTTACTGAATGGGTGAACAGCGAGATCTTCAGACGGTTTAATGAGGAGGGAATCGACTTTGCATTCCCAACACAGACAATCTATCTGGCAGGGGACAAAAACAGGCCGCTGAATATGGGAATCCGCGAAAAAAAGAGCGGAAATGACGAGAAAAGCGGCAACGAAGATTAAGATAAGCGGGGGCCTCTGCAGAACAGCTGCCCCCCCATAGTCTCATCTTTTATGATTTACTTTCGACCTTCATCTTAAAGAGTGCCGCAGCAAGTTCGATGGAGGTGTAATCACCCTCCGCAAGAGGCTCGAGCAGATCGATATACTCCCGCAACCCACCGGCTTGCAGCGTCTTCTGAAGTTCATCCAGATGCTGGTCCATCTTTGATAGCTGAACCTCTTTTACAGATGGCATCGGGATTGGCTCCAGGCGGGTACGAATCACCTTTTCGATAAAGCGAATTCGCTTTCTCTTGCGTCCGGAGCTGAATGTGATCGACACACCGGTTTTTCCTGCACGGCCGGTTCGGCCAATTCTGTGGACGTAGAACTCCGGGTCTTGTGGAATATCGTAGTTGAAAACCACGTCAATATCATCCACATCAAGCCCGCGGGCGGCTACATCAGTTGCAACCAACAGCTCAATATGTCCATCTCTGAACTTCTTCATCACTTTATCACGAACGCGCTGATTCATGTCACCATGTAAAGCATCAGCACTAAAACCCCGTGACTGAAGCTCGAGAACAAGGGAGTCGCAGAGCTTTTTGGTATTACAGAATACCAACCCGAGATTGAAATTGCCCATATCCATGACGCGGCTCACGGCCTCGGTTCTCATTGAGTCCCGAACCTCCATCACATACTGGGTAATTCCGACTGCAGTTTCCGCTTTTCCTTTCACCTGAATCATCTCGGGATTTTTCATCCACCGATTCATAATCTGGCGGATCGCCTTCGGTACCGTTGCGGAGAACATCACTTTTTGAGAGTCGTTCTCGCTGTAGCTCAAAATCTCTTCCAGATCTTCGCGGAAGCCCATGTTCAGCATCTCATCCGCCTCATCCAGTACTACCATCTTCAGGCTGCCGAGCCTGAGCGTGCCCCGTTTGAGGTGATCGATAATCCGCCCCGGAGTTCCCACAACAATTTGTGCTCCCTTTTTGAGGGCCTTAATCTGCCTGCTAATTGGCTGACCTCCGTAAATTGGTACTGTAAACACACCCTCTGCGTGTCTGGCTAGCTTGATCAGCTCTCCGGTTACCTGAATCGCAAGCTCCCGTGTTGGGCATAAAATCAGTACACTTGGGGTTTTTGACCCTTTGTTTGCCATTTGAATGGCCGGAATACCGAATGCACCGGTTTTACCTGTACCCGTCTGAGCCTGCCCCACAACGTCAACACCGCTTAAAATAGTGGGTATAGATCGTTTCTGAATTGAGGTGGGTTCTTCAAAACCCATTTCGGCAATAGATGCAAGAATGTCAGGCTGGATACCCAGCTCTGAGAATAATTTGTTATTCATATCGTAATTGGAAATTTAATTGAGATCTGTCGTCCCACACGCGCATCGCTCCGCTCTTGTCTGTATGATCTTAAAATCGGAAGCCGGAGATACTCCCTGGCCAAAAGCGCGTTTTACAATGTTCAGAAGTGAACTTACTGAAGGAGAGCAAAAAGGTACCGGTTGGCAGGTCAACGTTGAACGTCAGTATGATTATCCTCTCAAGATAAGGAAGTTTTTCCGAAATCGGATACACTCTTTACATCTGCCCGTTGAGAGCCAATAAGCTATCGGATTTGCTGTACCGCCAACTCCACTTCATAGTGAAACTCTATTCCATTTTTTGCCGTCAGCTCAGAGAGGGCGCTTTTTATTTCATCAGCTTTTGAACGAACAAGCATCGGAATTCGAATCGAGTCTGTAATTCCCGATTTGGCAAAGGTGAACTCGATTCTGTTTCGATAAAGACGAACCTCCCGTAGCTGATCCCACCTTACACTCTTATCCCATGATGTATTCCAAACAGAGAGTTTCTCCTCATTCAATCCGATTGACCCGGGCTTGTTTCTGAAGAGGGAGTAGGCGAAAAATCCGATACCAAGGCCCGTAAAAAGCCCCTCCACGAATTGTGGAAAGTAGGCGGGGATCACCTCATAACCAAACAGTGTGGGTGCAAAGATGAAAATCATTAGTGATGATGAGAGGAAAAGTCCTGCTCTGAAGAGCCTGAAGCTACCTGCTTCGGGTTTTATAATATGCGACATAACTCTCTCCCTGTTCTGTTTTCAGAATTCCGGTTGCACTCACGAATATTATATGAAAGCGGATCTTTATTTTGCATTAAAATTTCACATAATTCCTTTTTTTAATACAGC
Source organism: Balneolaceae bacterium (assembly GCA_020832225.1). Lineage (GTDB taxonomy): Bacteria > Bacteroidota > Rhodothermia > Balneolales > Balneolaceae > Rhodohalobacter. Next base: position 62,536 of record JAFIFA010000063.1, on the reverse strand, counting down.
ACACAGATCTGCGAACCCCTGAGGATCGGCCCGTGTTTCTCTCTTTAACTTTGTATCTTTCACCTGAATATAAATTCCGATACTGCGAAAGATTGCGGCTTCCTGCAGCAAATATACCGACCTGAAATACTCAATAAACCAATGGCCCGAAAAGAGTTCGAAATTCCGGCAATGTACAAGTCTCCCGTCATCCGAAAGGTTAAGGAGGCGAACAAGGTTACCGATCCAAGAAAAAAGGATCTCGAACCATCGACACTGAACTTTGGGCCGGTTACATTTTTGATTCCCCGCCATTTCGGGTTTTGCTACGGCGTAGAAAATGCAATTGATATCGCCTACCGTGCCGTTGAGCAGAATCCGGATAAGGATATCTATCTCCTCAGCGAGATGATTCACAACCCCACCGTCAACGAAGACCTGCAGAAGCGGGGAGTGAAGTTTCTGTTCGATACAGACGGCACGGTGAAAATTCCAATCAGCACACTCTCTTCGGATGATATCGTAATTGTACCCGCTTTTGGCACCACCCTGGAGATTGGCGAGCAGCTAAGGGAGCGCGGTATTGATCCCTATGAATTTAATACCACCTGCCCATTTGTAGAGAAAGTGTGGAAACGGGGGAAGCAGCTCGGCAAGAAGGGGTATAGCCTGGTGGTTCACGGCAAACACCGGCATGAGGAGACCCGAGCCACATTTTCGCACAGTGCAGACCACTCTGCCACAGTCGTCGTTCTAAACCCGGAAGAGGCAACAATTCTGGCTGAAATCATGACCGAAAAGCGTCCGCTGAAGGACTTCGAAGCACACTTCGGACACAAGAGCACGGAAGGGTTTAACCCACTAACTGATCTGGAATATTTCGGGGTGATAAACCAGACCACCATGCTGGCTACGGAGACGCAGAAGGTTATGGATATCCTGAAGGAAGCGGCGAAGGAGCGTTTTGGAGAAGAGAATGTTCTGAACCACTTCGCAGACACATCAGACACCCTTTGCTATGCCACAAATGAGAATCAGTCGGCTACCTACGCCCTTGCCGATGCCAAGCCGGACATCGCCATTGTGGTTGGTGGCTACAACTCATCGAACACGATGCACCTTGTTGAGATACTTGAGCATACCTGCCCAACCTACCATCTGCGCGACTCAGGTGAATTCGACTCCCCTCAGAAAATCCGGCATTTCAATCAGTGGAAAAAAGAGATTCTTACTACTAAGAACTGGCTGCCGGTCGACCGGGATCATCTGAAAATTGCGCTGACTTCCGGAGCTTCCTGCCCCGATGTGCTTGTAGACGAAGTTCTGTTGAAAATTCTGGAGTTTTACCCGAGCAGCACTGATTTAAGCGAGGTATTGAGGCCTTTTGAGGAGACCCTCATTACCGAGGGATAACTGCCCCTTTTTTCTCTCTGTGCTTTTAGTCCTGAACGATGTTGAAGTAGGAGACCTGGGTTGGCCGAAAGCTCCTCACTCTCACGTTGATATCTTCTTGTGAGTTTTCAATCTGAGGGGTGATAAAACCGGTGGTATCCGCTTCCAATGCTGCGTAGTCTACAAATGCAGTAAACGGTCTTGACTCCTGCACTTCACTGAACTTATCGATAGGCACATCGAAGCGAACCGTAATGGAGGATGGATTGAAGGTTACCGCCTCACCCGATGGAAGATTTCGTGTTCGAACCGGCACCCTTACTTCCGACTCTGTAAATTCGGCCACTTCTACTCGCAGGTTAACCGTTTGCGGTTCAACACGAATACCTGAACCGGAGGAGCGCAAATCAATAGTACGCTCCACGTTTGAACTTACATCCCTGAGCTCAACCTCGGCGGTTTCCCACCTGCTGATATCGGCAAGCCTCGATTCAGGACCTGTAATTGTAACGCTGTCGGGCTCCAGAACGGGCGCCTGAACAGCACCGTAGCGGTTTCTCATATTTAGTTCGACACGGGAGTAGACGGGAACCCGCTTGGTTGCCTTAAGCTCTGTCTCGATTCGGATTGAAAGCGGATCAACCTGCTGCACGTTCAAGTCAGAAAAGGCGCTAACCTGGTTCCTCATCTGATCGAAAAGATTGATCTCCTGCGACTCTGCAGTAAGGCTGATTCTGGGAGGGTTATTGTAGATGGGAATCAATTTCCACCCCTCACCTGTAAGGTTTACCGAAGCGTATTCGGGCACATCGTTACTGAGAGCAACATCATCGGGAAGATTTACGATCTGAATCGGAACCTGGATCGTAACGTTAAAATCACGGCTCAGGTTTACAATTAACCAGAGACTGATGGAGATAAAGAGCGCCGCACTGAATGCAATCACCTTTTCGCGGGTAAAGAATCCGCTGTGATCCGCCTCTTCCGGTGTTGCCGGTTCATCAGAGAAGAACGATTTAACACGGTCCGTTATAAATGAAAATAAGCCCATTGCTTTATGATAAGAAGTAAAAAGGGTTTATGCGCGCACTATCAGCTCTTTGACTACTTTTGAACCGACCTTGTCGTTCAATCTTTTTATAATTGAGAACCTGTTTGCATGAATTTCGTGTCTCCATGCCTCATTATCAACCTTAACGATGAGCCGCTCTCCCTCAAAACGAAGGTCTTTTGTGACCGACTTAATCCTCTCGCCAACCACCTCCGGCCAGAAATGGAGAACCATTCCCCGCTTTAACTCAGTCCGCTGAGGCATCTTCTTGAGCGCTTCACGGAGAAGTTCATTCATCGGCTTTGGTTTTTTTCCGAATGCCATAGTGATGCAGGTCAATATTTTTTCTTTACAGTTCCATCTTCGACCGTGAACCATCGATTCTTCTCGCGTCCCTCAAAGAGGTCTTTGCTGAAGGGGCGATCGGAGGCCGAAGTGATAAAGGTCTGACCGGAATGTCTGGTCAATGTTTCGGTGATAATATCGGTTTTTTGCTGATCAAGATTCCCAAAAACATCATCCAAAAGCATAATCGGCAGATCGTCCAGCTCATCTGAGTAATAAAAGAGCTGCGCCATCTTCAAAGCCATTGCAAAAAGGCGGTGCTGGCCCTGTGATCCGAAATTCCGGAGCTCCATATCATCCAGATAAAAAACCACTTCATCTCTGTGCGGACCTATCAGGGTCTGCTCACGTTCAGCCTCTTTCTCCAATGCCGACTTCAGCTGCTCATAGTAGCTGCTGCTGATCGCCTCAGGGGCCGAGGTTTCGTCACAGATCGTCTGGTATGTCAACCTCGGCTCAAGGTTCAGTTCCGATATGGTACGGTACTGTAACGCAAGATATCGGCTGAACTGATTCAGCACTTCGGCACGCTTATGAATGATTGCCGTACCGGCTTCAACCAGCTGCACGTTCCAGGGTTCCAGCATTCCGGCAAGTGCATCCAGAGGTCCACGAAACTCCTGTAGCAGCCTGTTTCGTTGTTTCCGGATTTTCCTGAAGCGGATCAGATTCCGCAGGTATTTGGGTGAAATCTGGCTGATAAGTGCATCCAGAAATGATCTCCTTTCTGCAGGCCCTTCACTCGTCAGCTTCTGATCCTCGGGACTGAGCACCACAACAGGCACCATTCCAATCAGATCAGAAAGGCGGCTGAGAGGACTGTCGTTCACAAAGATTTTTTTCCCATCTCCGCGTGAGTAGCTGCAACCTACCTTGAAGGATGCCCGAATCTCCCCCTCAAAATCGCCCTCAATCATAAAATATTTATGATCCTGATGAGCAACATATAGATCACTTGTTGAGACAAAACTGCGGCTCATGCAGAGGTAGTGAATGGCGTCGATCAGGCTTGTTTTACCTGCGCCATTCGGGCCCGTAATCAGATTGAGATGAGGGGCAGGGTGAACCTCTGCAGCCTCATGATTTCTGAAGTTGGTAAGCTTAAGCCGGTTTATTTTCATTTTTTCTCATGTCAGGGTTGATCATAAACCCTGTAAATAAAGAGCAGCAGCCCGAACCGGACTGCTGCCCCTTGCATGTTTTTCCCTCTGTTGCGATGCCGGACAGCTATCAGAAACCGAACACGTCACGGCCGAGAAAGATAGCGCTGTCGCCAAGTTCTTCTTCAATACGGAAGAGCTGATTGTATTTGGCAACCCGATCGGTACGGCTCATGGAACCGGTTTTGATCTGGCCCGCATTGGTGGCAACTGCAATGTCGGCAATCGTGGTATCCTCAGTTTCGCCTGATCTGTGCGAAATAACAGCGGTGTAGTCATTTTTATGCGCCATTTCGATAGCGTCGAGAGTCTCGGTCAAGGTTCCGATCTGGTTCACTTTGATCAGAATCGAGTTTCCGATTCCTCGCTTGATACCCTCGGCAAGGCGGGTGGTATTGGTCACAAACAGGTCGTCACCAACCAGCTGAACCTTGTCGCCAAGCGCTTCGGTCATCGTTTTCCAGCCATCCCAGTCATCCTCATACATTCCATCCTCGATGGAGATGATCGGATACTTCTCACACCATTTGGCCCAATACTCCACCATGGCATCAGCGTCTCTGGTTGAGCCATCGCTCCACTTGAATTCGTAGAGGCCGGTTTCGGTATTGTAGAATTCTGAAGCGGCAGGATCGAGCGCAATCAGCACATCGTCGCCGGGGGTGTAACCCGCTTTTTCGACTGCGGTCAGAATCACCTCAATTGCCTCTTCATTCGATTTGAGATTGGGAGCAAAACCACCCTCATCTCCCACAGAGGTTGCATAACCTTTCTCACTCAGCACTTTCTTGAGATTATGAAAGATCTCTGCGCCCATCTGCACAGCCTTGCTGTAGTTTGCTGCGCCCGATGGCATTACCATAAACTCCTGGGGATCCACGTTGTTATCGGCATGAGAGCCACCATTGATGATGTTCATCATCGGAACCGGAAGAACTTTTGAGTTCACTCCACCGATATATCTCCAAAGGGGTAATCCGGTTGCCTGCGCTGCGGCTTTTGCAACCGCAATAGAGACACCCAAAATAGCATTGGCACCCAGTTTTGACTTGTTTGGAGTGCCATCCAGCTGTATCATCATCTGATCAATCTCAGTCTGAAGATGTACCGGGTATCCAACCAGTTCGTCTGCAATCGGACCATTTACATTTTCAACCGCTTTTTTAACACCTTTTCCGAGGTATACGCCCGCATCTTCATCACGAAGCTCAACTGCTTCATGCTCTCCTGTAGACGCACCAGATGGAACGGCGGCGCGTGCGGTTTGTCCGGAGGTTAGCAGTACATCAACCTCCACAGTAGGATTTCCTCTGGAATCCAGAATCTGGCGGGCACGGATATCTTCAATTAAACTCATAATCGGATTTTTCGGTTAGGTTAGTATATGCTGAAAGGTAACGTTAAATCCCCTTTTCATAAAGAAAAACCCCATGAAACCAATACTTCTCTTTGATATAGACGGAACTCTTCTCCAAATCAAACGCCCTTTTCTTCACGATGTGATCGAACAGATACTCTCTGAATTGAATGTAAGTCGAGACCGGATAAAAAACCGCTCTTTTGCAGGCCGAACGGATAGAGATATTTTTGGTGAACTTGCAGACGAACATCCCGATCCGGAAACATTTTCAGAGCTTAAGCGACTTTACATTGAAATTATGGAGAAAGAGCTTAGTAGTGATCAGCTGGACCTGATTCCCGGCGCCGATGAAGCCGTTCACCATGCGGTTAATAACGGCTACTCTGTGGGCCTCTGCACAGGTAATTTCCGTGAGGTCGCATTCCGTAAGGTAGATGCTGCTGGTTTTGGAGGGGTATTTCGTTTTGGCGGATTTGGGTGCAATCACGCAGACAGAAAATTCCTGCCGGGTGAAGCGGATTTAGACTATCGGCGAGTCTTCAAAAATGAACCCACACCCGAACAGTATGTGGTGATCGGAGACACCCCAAATGATATCCGTTGCGCCAAACATTTCGGGGCAAGGTCGTTGGCGGTAACAACGGGTGGCTTCAGCTCAAGTGAGTTAAAAAAACACAGCCCGGATCTTGTCAGAAACGGGCTGTCGAATCCATTAGAGTGGCTGGAACAACTTTAAGCAGTTCTTGTCTTACCAGAGTCTGCCAAATGTAAACGTGATTTGCGGTGTGCCAAAGAATCGTTGAGCAGGGAAGAATTCCTCAAAAACGATATCGCCACTAGAATCTGTGAGAACCACATCCGGGCGCGTTACATCATCCCTGAAAACCGGTCGGTTTGGATTCATCAACTGAATTCCATCGGGGAAGTAGTAGAAGTAGTATCCAAACTCAATACTGCTGAGTCTCGTGAAGCCACTGCCGATGTCAAGGGCCAGCTTAATCTCTCCGGCAGCTCCAAAATCCCAGCTACCGTTGCTCCAGCCGGTAAACACATCATTTATAGGCTCACCCGGAATACGAAAAAGCTCATCGTTAATCAGAATCAGCTCATTTCCGGTAAATCTGTAGCCTGAGCCATCCTGATCGTCAAAATAGGGAAAGGAGAAAGAGGCTACCCCACCTGCAGAGGCACTCAAAAAGAATCTGTAATCTTCCTGAATAATATCGGAGAATATTCTCTGCCGCACACCAAGCATCAGTGGAAAGGCAAATGCCCGTTGAAATTTATTTGGCACTATCTGCTGCCCGAAAAAGACATCCGTAAAAGTTTGTTCACTTTCATCACGAAGGCCCGTAATTCTGAATGTGAGCATTGCTTCAGACTGTGGTGCAATAACGCGGCGATACTCTCCTCCAACCCCGAAACCGAAATTATTCATTACCACATTAAATCCCAGTCCACTCTGGTACCCATCCTGTAGTGAACTTACATTTCTGGGCGTGGGCCTTACTTCGGGCTCCTGAACCTGCGCAAGAATCAATTCTGTACCGGCAAATAATAAAATAGCAGCAGTAACAGATGCTGAAATCAATTTGTAGCTGAATTTCATAGTAAGAAGTTTTTTCATGTTGTAGGCCACTAACGCAAAATGTATGAATTCCATTGCATAAAGGTATAGAAAAACAGCAACACTCTGATTTACTAACCGGGCACCTGTAAAATCGATATTTGATTATTGTTGTATTAAGGCTTTTATTCAGGCAGAAATTTCGCCCATTATACGCACAATACAATACCGTAAAGCCATATGAGCACAGTCACAAAATATTTGGTGTATGGACCAAATGATACATTAAGACGAATTCCCGTTAAACTCATGGAATCCCATGAGCCAAAGTATCTCTACACCTATAAATCTGACAAAAACGCTGATCAGATTTATGTGGCCGTTTACGAACAGTTTGAAAAACAGATCAACGCCACTATCACTCTCACCTGTGTGATTGAATGCAACTCTCGCCATACGCGCATCGAGCTTAAAAAAGCGGGTGGTCGCATGGGCTTCCGAGGCAGCTCACTATCAGAAGAGAGGAACATTGAAGCGGATGTGGTCGACTTTGTTATGGACTTCTCCAAACGCTTTGGCCTTTCCCTCCAGGAAGAGGTGGATGACGATACAGAGAAAGAAGAGGAAAAAAAGTAATCAGCAGTAATCTGCACCCGTCTCTATGAGTGATTACACAGGCAAGGTGTGGACTGTTCTCACCATGCTTGAATGGGCTACTGACTATTTTGAGCAAAAAGGAGTAGACAGTCCGAGGATGAGTATCGAATGGCTTTTGGCCGAGATACTTGAAATACGCCGCCTTGACCTCTACCTGCAGTACGACCGTCCTCTCTCAACTGATGAGTTAAATAGGATACGCCCCCTCATTAAGCGACGTGCTAAGCATGAACCGTTGCAGCAGATCACCGGCAGTACCGACTTTCTGGGGTGCACCATTGCTGTAAACAGGAGTGTGCTTATTCCCAGGCCGGAAACCGAACAACTTACCGAAGTGGTTCTCGATCGATTCTCTGAGAGAAAGACCGAAGAGCTTTCAATACTCGATATTGGAACGGGCAGCGGATGTATCCCGATAGCCATTCAAAAAAAATACCCCTCCTGGAGATGTACCGGAATCGATATTTCTGAAAAGGCACTGAATACCGCCCGTAAAAACGCGGAGACCAATCAAACCAATTGCGAATTTCTCCATTGCGACATGCTGGAAGCCGGAACTCACCCTGAAATTGGCAATCGTGATTGGGATATCATCATTTCCAACCCTCCTTATATCAAACCGGAGGAGAGAGAGTCTCTTGAAATTCAGGTGAGCCATTACGAACCTGAAGTGGCTCTTTTCCACCACAATCCCCTCTCCCTCTACGTTGCGATCGCTCAATTTGCCAAAGAAAAGAAGAGCTCACTTTTTCTTGAGTGCAGCTCTCCCCTTGCTGAAGATATTCACGTCGAAGTCTCACGTATACTTCCAGGTGCAGAACTCCTGAAAGACTACAGTGACCTGAATCGCTTTCTGATCGCATTATAATCTTTTTATCCCCCTTCCTGTCATTGGGTTGCACCCTTTCGCAAGGCCTGATTTAGCAAGCCTTAAACGTTGCCTGGGTAAATGTGGATAACTTGTGGAAAAGTTTTTAAGGGCTTCTTTGCGGCAAACCGGCCTGTGTTAAATCAGCGTTAGGGAATTGTTATGAGCTGTCAAGGGGTTTTTTGTAATTAACGCAATAAAACCTCAAATTATTGCGTGCCAACTGTTTAAGGTATTTATAAAAATGTGGATAACTTTGGGATAACTTACGATTGCCCGTTTGATTTGAGCCTGAATTATTCACATTTTTGTGTCGAACAAAAAACGCCGTGCTCATTTGCCCTGTGGATAACTAACTACTTAAGTAAAATTTGTGTTTGAAGGATTTGGAGGCTGTAAAATTGGATACGCTAACTGCTGAGGATGCCTGGCGTGAGTGTTTGGAGATCATCCAGGACAACATCAGTTATCAGAAATACAAGTCATGGTTTGAACCGATCAAACCGGTAAAGCTTGATAATGATACCCTGACCATTCAGGTACCTAGTCAATTTTGGTATGAGTGGCTGGAAGAGCATTACTACAATATGCTACGCTCAACGATTGCCAAAGTTTTGGGTAATGAAGGAAAACTGGAATATTCGGTACTGGTAGAGAAATCTGATCGGATGGAAGACAACCGCTCTATACGCCTCCCTCAGCGGCCGATGCCCCCTTCCAAGCCGCAGGAGATGAATACCTTCACCAATCAGAATCCCGGTAAAATTGAGAATCCTTTTGTGATTCCGGGTATCCGAAAGACCAATATTGATTCGAACCTGAACAACAACTATGTGTTCGAGCGCTATATTGAGGGAGACTGCAACCGTCTTGCACGATCGGCCGCAATGGCGATAGCCGACAATCCGGGCAACAACTCCTTCAATCCGCTCTTTGTATATGGCGGAACCGGCCTTGGCAAGACGCACCTGATCCAGAGTATCGGCAACAAGATTAAACAGGATTTCGGAGATGAGCTATCTGTGCTCTATATCTCCTCTGAGAGCTTTACTAATGAATTTGTTCAGGCGATCCGAAACAACCGGGCCAGCGAGTTTACCACATTCTACCGCAACATCGATGTACTCATTGTCGATGACATCCAGTTTTTCAGCGGCAAGGAGAAGACCCAGGAAGAGTTTTTCCACATTTTTAATGCACTCCATCAGGATGGCAAACAGATTATCCTGAGTAGTGACCGCGCACCCAAAGATATTCCCGACATTGAAGACCGACTGATTTCACGATTTAGCTGGGGCCTGAGCGCCGACCTGCAGATCCCTGAATTTGAGACTCGATATGCCATTCTTGAGCGAAAGGCGAATGACAACGGCATCAACATCGATTCAAAAATTCTTGAGTTTATTGCTCACAACTTTAAGTCGAACGTTCGCGACCTGGAAGGAGCCATTATTAAACTTCTTGCCACTGCTTCCCTGAAACACGTTGATGAGATCGACCTTCAAATGGCCAAGTCTGTATTAAAGGATATGGTGAAGAGCTCACACACCCAGGTCTCTATAGAGTCGATTCAGAACTACGTTTGCGACTACTTTGGAATCGACACCAACAAGGTCCGTGAAAAGACCCGAAAGCAGGAGATTGTTGAAGCACGGCAGATCGCCATGTATCTCTCCAAAAAGTTTACCAAATCGAGCCTTAAAACGATCGGACTTCAGTTTGGCGGGCGAGACCACTCAACCGTGATACACGCAATCTCTACGGTAGAAGAGCGGCTCTCTACAAGCCCGAAACACAAGAGGATCCTCAGCGAACTGGAACAGAAAATTGAGTTAGCAACGCTCTGATACTAACACTGCCTTTATTGATACTTCCGGCAGATGACAGAACTGTCAGCACTACTTTTCGGTTATCACTCCGGTAAAGCTAACTATGACCTACTAAGATCGAATCAACTACAAATGCCTTCTCTATTGGACAGAATCAGACTCAATTCACTTTCATTTCGTGCGCCACACGGCTACTACGAAAGTGAAAGAGAGAAGGGTAACGATTTTGAGGTAGACCTCGAGGCTTCTGGGCATTTCAGAGGTTCTGTGAATGAAGACGACCTGAAAGCTACTTTCGACTATGAGAAGGCCACCGCAATTACGGCAGAGGTGATGAATGGCCCGTCCGAGAAACTGATTGAAACCCTTTGTCTACAAATTGGGGAGAGGCTTATGGAAGCGATGCCTACTCTAAACCATTTGAACGTAACCGTCAGAAAGCTAAATCCACCCGTTAACCCACCGGCCGCGTCCGCTGAAGTAATCATGGAATGGAAAAGGTAATTGTTGCTGCCGGATCCAACCTTGGCGAACGAAGAGTGTATCTTCAGAAGGCATCCGCCTTTCTCGAGGAGCTATCCGAAGGAGAGATCCGAAAATCTTCTGTATGGGAGTCGGAACCGGTAGGTGGAGCCCTCTACTCATTTTACAATACAGCGGCCCTTATTCACACCACACTAAGCCCTCACGAGCTTCTGAGACGGCTCAAGGAGTTCGAAATTGAGTGTGGCCGGGAGAAGAACCCCAAACGGTGGGGCCCCCGGGTTCTGGACCTCGATATCATCCGATACGGAAACTTGGTGATTCACGACGATACCCTTATTATTCCACATTCCGAATATGCCAAACGGAGATTTGTCTTGTTGCCGATGAAGGAGATCGGCCCCGTTGCTGATGATCCTGAAAACGGCAGCACTCTCGACCAGTTAATCAGTTCGGCACCAGATATAGAGATCAGAAAAACAGATATCGTTTGGTAACCGCCAATGCGGAACCAGCGCTTTATTTATGGCCAACCAGTTCGACTTTATTGCAATAGAAGGGGTAATCGGTGCGGGTAAAACCTCCCTGGCCCGTCTTCTTTCCGAAAGGCACAACGCCAGGCTTGTGTTGGAGGAGTTTGAAGACAACCCATTTCTGCCCAAATTTTACGAAAACAAGAAGCGATACGCCTTCCAGACGCAGCTCGCTTTTCTTGCCAGCCGGTTTAAGCAGCAGCAGAGAATGACAAGCCCGGAGCTCTTTGATGAGTGGATCATTTCAGACTATATATTCGAAAAAGACAGAATTTTTGCCCGGCTTAATCTGGATGATGACGAGATGGGGCTGTATGACAATATCTACGGAATCATGACCGGGATTTCTGCACAGCCCGATCTGGTTATATATATACAGAGCCATGTTGATCGCCTTATGGAGAATATTGAGAAGCGCGGCCGCGACTATGAAAAACATATTTCGCCCGACTATCTGAAAGATCTCAGCGACTCCTACAATCAATTCTTCTATCGATACAACAAGGCTCCCCTGATGATTATCAACGCATCAGAGATCGATTTTGTCAATAATCCCGCTCATCTGTCGTATATTGAAGAGCAGATATTTGAACAGCCGATCCGCAGCAATACACATATACATATTTTACCCGACTCATGATTCGCTGGTTATTAATAGCACTATTTATCTACATGATCTGGAAACTGATCCGTGGGCCCAAGCCCAAAAAACGTCCCCGGAATCAAAATCCGTTTAGCACAGGCCGTAACGGAGCCGGGCCCCGCCGTAAAGGCAGGAAGCCCGATTTTGACCGGATTGAAGAAGCAGAATTTGAAGACATAACCGAAAAAGAGAAAAAATCCGACCAGAACAAATGAGCTTTGAAGAAAAACATAAGAAGGGATACGAACTCCTCCATGAAAAGGACCTCGACAAAAGCCTCGACATGGCGCGGGAACTTCAGAAACTGAACCCTGACGCCTCTGAAGGGCACACCCTTGAGGCAGAGGTGATGCAGAAACTGAATCAGTGGGATGCCAGTATCAAGTCCTTTAACAGAGCAATTGAGCTTGAGGACGACAATGCCAGGCTTTACAACATGCGCGGTTACTCCTACATGAGCAATGATGAACCTGAAAAGGCCCGTGTCGACTTTGAGCGCGCAATTGCACTGGATGACCTCTCGGCCGCACACCGAAATATCGTTCTATACAAAGTAATGAGCGGCAAAGGTAAAGAGGCGATTCCCTATCTGCTCGATCGCATTCGTGCTGAGCCTGCAAACGTAGAGAACTGGATTCTGATGGGAGACCTGATGAAGAAGGGGGGACATGACGCCAAGGCCAGAACCTATTATGAGCAGGCGCTCAAGATGGACCCTGAAAATGAGTATGTGAAGGAGCTTCTTGAGGGCTAATCCTCACTAGCGTCACTTTTTAAGACTCTACAACAAAAAACCCCGAACGGCACGAGCTATTCGGGGTTTTTTAATTTCATCAATTTTTCTGAATCTGGCCCGGCCTGATCAGAAATTAATTTTCAATATCGATATCAACATCATCCTGCTGCTGTGGTACAGCCGATTCGGTCTGTGATGGAGCCCTGAAGTCAGAAGGATCTACATTCTCAATTCCTGTCTGTTGGATGGTGCTCTGCCCACCACCATCACGATCGATCGCAAAGTTGGCAAGTACACTCAGACTGAGGAAAAGAGCCGCAAGGATTGACGTTGTTTTGGATAGAAGATCCGCAGTTCGGCGCGCACCCATAGCGGCACCACCGGCCATACCGGCTGCGAGTCCACCGGAGAGACCCTCCTTTTGACCCGGCTGAAGAAGTACTACTACGATCAGAAGTACACAGATGATCGCGATCAGGCTAACAATAATTGCGTAAAGCATGCTATATTCAATTCGGTTTTTTAGAGAGCCTTAAAAATATCACTATTTGTTCTATTTGCAAAGTGTTTTAGTTGCACTAAATCACTATAGCTGAATCAAACATAAACCGGCTCTCCGTTCAATTCTCTTTCATTGATAACGGCTGACCTTCATGTTATTGCAGCGCAACCCTGAAGTTGATTAAATAAGTCCATAAGATATTGGATAGCATGGTGATAAACCTGATTTGACCCTTCAACTCAAGAGAGAGTTGGTCTATTTCGGAATTGGCTGTATCAGCGAAGGATCATCATTTTTAGGGTCGTTCACCTTTTTGGTCACTCGTAGAACAGAGAGTTCAGTGAGTAAGAATTGCGGTATTCCCTCTCTCAGAACATCCTTAACCGAAGTAGCCTCATCCAGCCATGTTCCGGACAGATCAGAATCCAGAAGCAATGGCATGGTCTCCGTCATTGGCTGTATCAGCACATTCGACTCGGCCGTAATCATTTTGAAGTGAGGAGTTGAGCCATTAAACATCAGTGATGCCACCGCCATCAGTGGAGCATTCAGCATACGTACAAAAAATGGATGCTCTTTCTCCTTGTCATCTTTCCAAACATAAAACCCGCTGATCACGGCTACACAAGGCTCCACATTTCTCTCCTCTATAGCTTTTTCTGCATCAGCCCTGGAGATTACAGCAACACCCCCAGGTCCATCCCCCCACTGCATTGGCTTCACTTTTTTTACTTTATTATCCCGATATACAACCGGGAGCTGAAATGAGGGAGAGATGTTGTAGCGCCCGGAAAAGAGTCCGGGATGATTTATAGAAATTCCGAAATAGTCTTCAGTCTCTTTTAGATCTGCGAACAAAGCAACTCGTCTGGCCATAGGGGAACCTGGGTCATGTTAGGGTGTTGTTTCTTAAAAGATAATATTACATTCATAAAAGACCTATTTTCATCCTGAAGCATGCTGAAGAGAATATTTTACAACGCCCATGAAGTGAGACTGCGATCGTTTTGGCGGATAGCCATCATAAGTTCGCTACTTTTTTCTTTGATGCTGCTCTTTACACTGATCAGCGGTTCGGGCTACGGTTTCGCTATTCTGCTGGCTGTGGCCATGATATTTCTGTTATGGTTTGCATCTGCAAAAGTTGACAAGCGCCCTTTTCCTGAGTTTGGACTATCCCTGAACCGAACGTGGTTCCGTGATTTTTTGGCCGGAAGCGTGATGGGAGCAACCGCAATGGGTGTAATCGTTATGATCAGTCTCACTATGGGGTGGATGGTTGTTCATGACATTCAGCTCAACTTTCTGGATCTTAGCTTTACGTACGGACTCGGATTTACACTTGCTGTAATGATTGGCGTAAGTGTCTGGGAGGAGACCTATTTCAGGGGATACCTGATCACGAACCTCCGTGAAGGGTTTAGCGGACGGTTTCTCTCAAAGTCCAACGCCGTAATCGTTGCTGTCATAATATCATCCTCAATCTTTGGGCTGCTCCATTTTGGCAACCCAAATGCAAGCTGGATCTCAACACTCAATATATCGATTGCTGGATTGGTCTTTGCTTATCCGTATATTGTTACAAAGAGTCTGGCTATTCCTGTTGGAATGCACCTTACTTGGAACTATTTTCAGGGTGCGGTTTTTGGGTTGCCTGTCAGTGGAAATCAGTTTGAACAGATGCTGATGGTTGTTGAAATCACAGGTCCCGACGCTTTTACCGGCGGAACATTTGGCCCCGAAGCGGGCGCTGCCGGACTTTTAGGGCTGATGGTACTGCTGACGCTTAATGAGGTCTATATCACCCTGTTTCATAACAAGTAAGCCTAACAGGCGTTGGCTATTAAGGTCAAGCAGTATTTGAACCGGGTCCATTTTGAGCCCCGGAAGGCCAGTGAATTGAAATATTGATCTAAATATTTGAGGTAACATATTGTCGTTTAATCAGTTTCGACTACGTTCCGATATTTTGAAGGGGTTGAAAGATGTAAAGATTGAAAGCCCCTCACCACTTCAGAAAAAAATCTTTAAAGCTGTTCAGGATGGATCCGATCTGGTCATCAACACCAAAGTTGATGAGAAACCGGAAGTCGGGTACCTGATCTCTCTGCTAAATCAGATCTCCGATACAGATCGCCGGCAGGGCACTCGTGCCATTATTATCGCCGGTAATAAAGAGCGCGCCAAGGAGCTTGATGAGTGGATTTGGGCTATTGGCTATCACTCCTCCATCGAGAGCGCCTGTATCACAGATGATGGAAATGAGAAAGAGCAGGCCAATGCACTCGCTACAGGTCCGGTTGTTCTGGTTGCCACACCTGAGAGGCTTGCAAAACTTCTGGAGAAAAACCGCATGGTTTTCCGGGAAGTAGAACAGTTTATCGTTGATCAGGCTGAGATGATCTCCTCTTGGGACGATGTTCAGGTGATCTCAAAGCGCGTTATCAGCAAATCTCAGAAAATCTTCACCGCTGCCAAAGACAGCAAGGAGCTTCGAGATGCTGAAAATTCGATTCTGAATGATCCCAAGCTTGTCAAACTTAAGGAGAAGTCAAAGCAGCCGGAAAAGAGCCCTGAAAAGCCCTCTAAAAAGAACCTTCCGGAGATCCCAAAAGATCTTACCCAGTACTACATAAACGTCCCGCCCAGATCCAAGATCTCAACGTTGATGGCTCACCTGGATAACAACAAGGCGGATACCGTGGTCATTTTTACCGCCTCCCGGCGAACCGCAGACCGACTCTACAAGATTCTGAGAAAGAGCAACCGGCGTGCAGTTAGTGTTCACGACAAGCTGAACAAAGATACCTTTGATGAGAGGTTTGGACGCTTCACATCCAACAATGTACAACATCTTGTTGTCGGCGAACTCTCTGCAGCCGATCTTCCGTTGGAACACGCCACTCAGGTAATCAACTATGATGTACCTGAGGAAGTTGCTGAATATAAACTTCGTGCAGACCTGGTTGGCGACGGAAAAGCAACCAAGATCCTCTCACTGGTTTCCCGCCAGGACCGAAGCGATATCAACACCATCTGTAAGTCCCTGGGTTTTGCCCCGGAAGAGCTCCCGCTTCCCAAAGAGGTGAAAGAGCAGAGTACAAAGTCTTCATCGAAAAGTGGAAATAACGGACAGAGCAAAAAACGCTCCTCCGGCAGTAAGAGCAGTAAGAGAGGTGGGGGCGGCAAAAAGAGATCCGGCGGTAGAGAAGGTAAGAAGCAGCGCGGTTCCCGGTCTCGTGGCGATAGAAACGGCAACGGCAAAAAGTATGAAGGTCTCCCGCGCCCCACTTTCGACCAGCTTGATGGTGGGCGAACCGGAAAGCAGAAAGAGGAAGAGGGAAAAAGTGGCGTGATCGGCTTCTTTAAAAAGCTATTCTCCTGAATTTAAGCGCAAGATCACTCCATATCTTCAAAGGCGCGCCGGGTATCCGGTGCCGCCTCTGTAACCAGGCTCACCAGCCAGGTAGCAATCAGAGCAGCAAAGAATCCGGGAATCAGCTCATACATCAGGTTGCTTAATAACGGTGTATAGTACCAGATGATGGTAACCAGTGTGCCTGTAATGAGCCCAGCCATTACACCGGCTCTCGTAGTACCCCTCCAGTATAGCGCCAGTATTGATGTTGGGCCTATAGAGGCTCCCAATCCTGCCCAGGCAAACAGTACCAGCCAAAAGACGAGATCTTCGGCCAGAAACCCGAATGCCAGCGAGAGTACTACAATCAGGAAAACCACGATCCGGCTATAGAGAACCAGCTTCTTTTGAGGGAGATCTTCCCCTTTTCTGATGATCTTTTCATATACATCTCTAACCATACTTGAGGCGGCTACCAGTAGCTGCGAATCAGCTGTCGACATGATCGCCGCAAAGATGGAAGCGAGCACCGTTCCGAACAGTATCGGGTGAAGGTGCATTTGGGCAAGCATCGGGAAGAGGTTTTCAGTGTCTTCTGCGGGAAGCATGGACACTTCCGGAAAATAGACCCTGCCCGACAGTCCAATAAAGACTGCGCCCCATGCCATTATCACGTTCCAGGTAGTACCTACTATGGCTGCTGTTTTGAGCTCCGATGAGTCGTTGATCGACATATACCTTGCGAGGATATGTGGATTACCCGGCGAACCCAGACCGATACCCATAAACCCAATAGCGGCTCCCACAGAGATGGCAAACGGATCCACATAGAACATACCCATAGAGGCAAGTTCACTCAACAGTATGGCAAGTCCTCCATATTCGATTATGGCAATAAATGGCAGAATCACAAGCGCCAGAATCATAAAAAAGGCCTGAACCATATCGCTGAGGCTCACAGCAAGAAAACCGCCGACTATTGTATACACAACTACAATAAGAGCCGTAAGCAGAATACCGGTATTCATCTCCATTCCAAACCCGGAGGCAAACGCTTTTCCGCCTGCCACGAACTGGGCGGCTATATAACCGATCATGAAAACAAGGAATATGGTCACGATGGTTATTCGGAGCTTACCGTCGTGATCACCAAAGCGTTCGGCGAAAAAGTCGGGAATCGTAATACAATCCCTCTTCTCTGTAAAATTTCGAAGCCTTTTTGCGTAGTAGAGGAAGAGGAATATCTCTACCACAATGTATCCCACAACTGCCCAGATAGCAGAGGGCCCTTGTGCATAGGCCATGCCTGTCACTCCAAGAAGCAGCCATGCGCTCCGACCCGAAACAACCGCCGAGAGGGCCACAACGTACCGGTTCATTTTGCGTCCGGCGATGAAATACTCTGAGATACCCTGAGATGAAAAGCGCGAAGCATAGATGCCGACCCCGATAATCATAGCCAAATAGGCCACAAAAGCTGTGATTGCAGCGGGTTCTAAAGCAACGGAGATTATCTGTGACTCTTCCATCAATTCACCTTCTTCTTGCCAGCCATATCGTGACGGAAATGATCAGAAGGGGAAGCAGAAACATTACCAAATAGAATGAAATCATCGCAAATAGGTTCGATGAAGCGTTAATTAACAGTGGTGTAGCGTGCCCGAAGGACCAAAGAACAAAATTAATTTAAAAATGAGTGCAACAATGTTTACGGGATCTGCGTAATCACAAACAAGATGTTTTGGTTTATGTGATGTTTTGGTTAATGACAGGTAAAACTGTCTTTAAAAATTAAAACCCGGTCCCCTGAAAAGAGACCGGGTTTTTTATTACCAAAAAATCATGGGAAAATTCCCATTCCCTCATACATTGAACCAACCTTGTTGATAGCACTTATAAACGCTGCCGTTCGCAAATCAACTCCATGCACTTTTCGGAGCTCATTAATTTCATTGTAGGCAAGTACCATCGTCTCCTCAAGACCCGAGTCTACGAGTTCCTTCTCACCACCTCCCTGAGCCAGGAACTCCAGCTCCTTATCGGTGAACTTTCGATCGGAGATGGTCTCAATTACTAAAAGTATCTTTTTGAAGCTGTTCTCCTCAAAACGTTTCCCCATACGTCCGAATCTCATGTGCTGAATGTTTTTCAGCCACTCAAAGTAGGAGACTGTTACACCACCTGCGTTGAGGTAGTTGTCGGGTATGATTAGAGCTCCCCTATCCTTGATAATCTCATGAGCCTTGGAAGTGGTAGGGCCGTTTGCCGCCTCGCCAATGATTTTTGCTTTAATTCTCTCTGCATTCTTTTCATTTAGCTGGTTTTCGAGCGCTGCAGGAATCAGGATATCACAATCAACTTCGAGTACAGCCTTGTTGTCGGGCAGGGTTTTGATCCCCTCAAATCCAACAATACCGCCCTTCTCCTTCTTATATTCCATCAGCTCTTTCAGGTCGATTCCGTTTTCATTGTAGATGGAGCCGTCCATTTCTGCCACACCAATCATCTTGGCGCCGGCTTCAATCATGTAAAGAGCGGAGTGATAGCCCACATTACCGAGTCCCTGAACGACAAATGTTTTGCCTTCAATTCCCTTTTCAAGCCCCAGCAGTTTCATATCCTCAGCATTGCTGCAGGCCTCTTTAATGCCAAAAAATACACCACGGCCTGTTGCCTCGGTTCGTCCCCTGATTCCGCCCTGATTTAGCGGCTTTCCGGTTACACAACCCTCTGCATCAATATCAGAATTGATTTGACGATAGGTGTCCAGAATCCAGCCCATCTCACGTGAGCTTGTACCATAGTCGGGTGCCGGCACGTCACTACCCGGCCCAATAAAGTTTTTCTTGGATAGCTGAAAAGCATAGCGCCGGGTAAGCCTTTCAAGCTCTGCATCGGAGTAGTTTCTTCGATCGATTCTCACTCCTCCTTTTGCTCCGCCAAACGGCACATCCACAACGGCACACTTGTAGGTCATCAGTGCCGCCAATGCCATTGTTTCATCCTCATTCACGGTAAGACTGTATCGGATACCCCCTTTTGTAGGCAGCTTATGATGGCTGTGCTCCACACGGTATCCATGAATTACCTCGATACTGCCATCATCTTTTTCGAGTGGAAATGTAATGTGCAGCACATCATTACACGCCTTCATCTGCTCCAGTAGCCCCTTATCAAATCTGGTATACGCAGAAGCTTTGTCGAACGCCTGGTTAACTTCACTAAAAAACTTGTAATCTTGCATAGCACTCTTCCCTTTTTGAGTTCAGGTGTACCTAATTGTCGTGATTATGAGATTTAGTTCCAAACTGAACTCTCCCTTTATTTTCCGAGAGTCGATTGATGTATGATACTCCAATCTTCCGGACCGGCATCCAATTTGACAACAGCCAAAGATTGTATGTGCAATTGATTAGGCAGCCTTAAATCAGATTTGTCAATCTGATCGCATGGCAGGTAGCCATAAAGGCAGGAGAGATGGAATTTAAAAGCTGAATCCCGGTCGGCACTAAAGTGACTGTATGCGCTATTCAGCATCCGGTTCAATAGTGCGGGATCAGACACGGGCGCATAGAATCTCTGAAATGGTGGAGTGCCACACTCCGGCTTGGAGAGATTTACTGATACCGGATCGAACCGATCCGCAAATTGATCGGCCAATGTTGCCAGCTCTGAATCGCTTAAATCCGGGTGCGGCCTGCAGAGCGTTAAGTGGGGATAGAAATAAGGGGTGTTGTGAATGCCTGCGAAATAATCAATCACGTTCCGGCATTTTCGAATACCGACCGGATCCGGCAGGAGCCATAAAACTCGACCTTCCGGTTCCGGTATCTTTTTCATCTGACTAAAGGGTGTTAGTCAATTTTGTTGTAAGGCTGGCTCGCCTTGGCGTCGGTAACGTGAGAGGGATCGAAGCTAAATACATTGATTAGAAACAGGAATGCTATAGAGCCTATTGCAGCGTAGATCAGTGCACCGAACAGGTTGAAAAGAATAGCAATCACACCAATCAGCACAGAGCCGATTGCGCCCCATATCAGATTGCCGTACATACCAATACCACGCTTGATCATCAGCAAATCCGTGACATATCCAACAAGCAATCCGATTGAAATAAGCCAGTATATTGTTACAGCGTTTAATTCTTCCATTTTCCTGGATACTTTCTTTCTTTGAAATTCTTTTTTGAAGAACTGAGAAGTTAACAAAATTCCGTTTGATTTACCCACACCACTTTTCAAAAAGGCGCTGATGAGCAGCATTAAACCCGTTCAGAGGAAAATTATCCATGTAGACATGGATGCCTTCTACGCTTCAGTCGAGCAGCGGGATCACCCGGAGTACCGGGGTAAACCAATTGTAGTGGGTGGGTCGCCTCAGGGACGAGGTGTGGTTGCAGCTGCCAGTTATGAGGCGAGAAAGTATGGAATCCATTCAGCCATGCCGGCATCGAGGGCGGTCAAACTCTGCCCATCGACCATCTTTCTGAAGCCCCGGTTTGATGTTTACAAAGAGGTGTCCGAGCAGATCCGAACCATCTTCTACGACTATACAGACATGGTGGAGCCCCTTTCCCTGGATGAGGCCTACCTGGACGTTACCAGCAATCATAAAAATCACCCCTCCGCAACACTCATCGCCCGTGATATTCGGAGACGAATCAAGGATGAGACAGGGCTGACCGCTTCCGCAGGAGTTGCCGGTAATAAATTCCTGGCCAAGATCGCCTCAGACCTGGAGAAGCCGGATGGACTAAGCGTTATTCTGCCAGATGAGGCGGAGGAGTTCATCGAAAAGCTTCCGATTGGTGAGTTTTACGGGGTTGGCAAGGCCACCCGCCAGAAGATGGAATCGCTAGGCATCCGCAATGGCGCCGACCTCAAAAAGTGGGAGGAGGTCGATCTCGTGAAGCGCTTTGGTAAATCGGGACATCACTACTATCGCATAGCACGTGGAATCGATGAAAGACGGGTGAAACCGCACCGAATCCGAAAATCGATCGGTAAGGAGCGAACGTTTTCTGATGATGTCTCCGATCTAAATTGGATTCGCGAGTTTCTTTCAGGGCTTTCTGAAAAGATCACAGGATCGATGGATAAACTCAATGCAGCCGGAAAAACGATCACCCTGAAAGTTCGGTACAAAAACTTTGAGACCGTAACCCGAAGCCATACTCTCCGAAACTACACCTCTGATCCTTCAGAGATTGCGGCCATAGCAAACCAGCTTCTTACGGAGACCGAAGCAGGTGAACGAGAGGTTCGTTTGCTTGGAATATCTGTATCTTCCCTCAACTTGACTGAAGGCGGACTTGCCGGCAGGCAGCTTGAAATCCCCTTTGAATCCCTGCACCAAGAGCGACGCTAAAAAAGATTTTCATCCATGGATCCATTTACACACGGCATTGTTGGAGCGGCCGCTTCACACTCGATACTGAAGAAAGATGACACCGATAAAACCCTTCCGGTAGCTGCCACCGGTTTTGTCTCAGCAATGCTTGCCGACCTCGATATATTTATCCATATGCCGGGTGATCCGCTTTTCAACATTGAGGTGCACCGACAGTTCACCCATTCATTAGTATTTATTCCATTTGGAGGCCTCTTTGCCACACTCTTGCTCTGGTTCATCATGCGGCGCTGGTTTGGTTTCAAAGAGCTTTCGATCTACTGTACGATCGCATACGCCACCTCCGGAATACTCGATGCCTTTACCAGCTACGGAACACAGCTGCTCTGGCCATTTCTTGATACACGTTTTGCGTGGAACGTTGTTTCGGTTCTCGATCCACTGCTAACGGTGGGACTACTGCTTCTGGTTGGCCTTGGCATCTGGAAAAAGAGAAAAGCTTTTACGTGGGCAGCGTGGGGCTGGCTTGCTCTTATACTTCTCTTTGGATGGTTTCAGAATGAACGAATTCAGAACGTGATCCACAAAACGGCAGTAGAACGTGGCCACACCGCTACCGAGCTGGTGGTTAAACCCACAATCGGTAACCAGCTTCTATGGAGAGCAAATTATATTCACGACGACAGAGTGTGGACCTATGGAGTGAGGGCAGGCCTCTTTTCTGAATCGATTGTCTACACTGGCGAAGACTCACCGCTCATAATCCCTGAGCGCGATTTTGCAGAGTATGAAGGAACCACGATGTACAATGATCTGAAGAGATTTTCCCACCTCTCCGAAGGGTTTCTGGTCAGGCACCCCGATAAACCAGAGGTGATTGGGGATGGCCGCTACTCCATGCTGCCCACATCCATGATTCCATTATGGGGTGTTGAGACCGACACAACCCAAACCGATAAGCACCTGCCGTTTTTATACTTCAGGGATGCGAGTGATGAGGTTCGGAGCAGGTTCACGGATATGTTGCTAGGAAGGGAAGAGAGTGAGAAGTGATTCGCTTGGCGCTAAGCGCATGGCGCAGAGCAAAGATGTATGAGGAGCGAAAAGCTCAAAGGGGACCTGCCAACGTGCGAAGCTCTTGGCAGCGTCTCTTGAAGTTGTATCGTGGGAAAGCCAGAAGGCTGAAGCCGGAAGCCCGAAGCTTGCAGCCCGAAACGTTGCTCCGGGCTGAGTTGGAGCGCCCTTTCAGGGCTCGGAGGGTAGCTTGGCGCTGAGCGCCTGGCGCATAGCGTTGAGGGTTGATAGGGGCGATGAACACTGAAGCGGCGCAAGCGGATGATTGTGCTAAATACTGACACAGCGCGCCGCTCATTTAAACCACCCAGAAATGTTATTCAAAGCCACTAATTTTGCCAAAAGCGGGCAACACTATTGATTGGGTGACAGAATAAATCTCCCCTTGGCCTGCCCCGAACCGTCGGGGAGGGCAGTACGGCGTAAGCCGGGAGGCGGAGCTTAGCGACGTCCCGACCCACTCGGGAGGTGTTCCTCTTTTAAAAACAAGACGCATTTTCGAATCTGTCACTGGTAGCGGAGCGGAGGAATCGTTAAATGTTTCAAACCCCAACCTTCATCACAAGCCCCTCAACGCTCCCCGCTGTACCTCACCCTCTTAAATATATCTGTCCGGGTAGTTTTGAGATCCAGGGGTTAGTCTAGGAGGGTAGTGGAAAATATACAAATACGAACCATTTCTGAGATTTCGCCCGAACCCGCAACCCGTAACTCGAAACACGTAACGCAGGTAATTCAAGAAAGGGAGGATTTCAGATACCCCCCCCACAGCGACCTTAGTTCAAACTACGCGTCCTTCGCGGTAAAAAAAAAGCCCGGAACCACTTTTAAGCGATGCCGGGCTCTATCTCTTTTCAACTGGTTCAATTGCCTACAAAAAAGATGGCGTTCACAAAGAGGAGCTTTCCATTCTCCCAGAAACCACGGAACACGGGGTTGTCTACCATGTAGACCACATTCCCTGAACCGTAGCTGTGAGTACCAAACGAAAGCGAATTCTCAAGCGCCGCTTTCGCATTCTGGCCGGCAAATCCGCTCATGTGGGCATCTTCACGCACCGTGCCCACATTCCATCCTGAATCCAGAAAGTCATATGCAACCGCACTGTTCTTTAGGGAGTAGTAGTGCTCTCCATACCCAAACGCCAGGGGATGAGTGTTATCGAGTGTTACACGGAAAGTGGAACCGGGTGTGTTGTTACTAACCGCACGCCGCTGACGCTCGCCATACGACTGAAGCCGGCTATCTTCATCACCTTCATTCTCTTCAACCGATCCGGTTTTTGCAGATAGCCTGAATCCATTGTGACCTGAAAGCACACGGTTCGCATTTCCAAAGGCGATCAGAGTTCCGCCCTCGCGCACCCATCGGCTCACCTTTTCCATTCCTCTCTCGTCCAGCACGTCATTGTAAGATCCGGATGGCAATACAAGCACGTTATAGTCGTTCAGATCCGCACGCATCAGGTAGTTGGTATGCAGAATGGTTGCAGGGTATTTCAGCTGATGATCAAAAAAGTGCCAGATCTCACCGGCGTTGAGCGAGGCGGTACCATCACCCATCAGCACGGCCACTTTCGGTTTTTCGATGAAGCGAACATCAGACGATCCAAAGTCGGCACCGGTGGTTACAAACCCGCTGGCGGCTCCGTGAATCTTACGACTGTGGTTCTCTGCTGCATTTTGCACCACATCATCAAAATTGTCCAATCTCCGGTTATTGTCGCGCGTAATCACCAGTGTGCCTTTATCATACTCACGGCCGTCTATCGAGAAGGGGATCTCTGCAAACCGACTCTTTACACCATGCCGGGTAATCTCTGCCAGAAAACGGGCATCATCCATCGTTTTCCACTCCACAACGTAGGCGTAGGGGCGATCGGAACCGGTCAACTCAAAAGAGCGAAAATCCTCTGCCGATACGTTCCTCTCCGGTGTTTTCTGTCGCTCCAGGGCATACCCTTCAAGCCCAAAACGGTAGTGTGCCTCCCATGAGGTAATGTCATAAGTCAACGAGTCTGCGAGCCCCGGGTTGGGTTCAAAAAGAACCCGAACGAGCTGAGATTGCGGCTGATAAACGCTCACAATGATATCATCCTCCGCCACCGAAATGCGACCCGTCTCGCCGGTGCTGTAGTTGAATCCGTCACGGTTCCGACTTGTACCGGTTGTACCATACTCAATGTTCAGATGGTCGAGCATAGTAAGCAGATTGTAGATCTTATCGGGATGGTTGTCTGCCTTTACCAGAAAGGTCTTATACCGGCTGTCCGGATCATTCATACCACGATCGAAGTGTGCGGCAAACTCCTCCACCATCCGGTCGGCGTTATTTGAAGCAACCTCAACGGTAGACATACCGGTAGTGTGGTGGTTGCGGAGACGGTCGGCAAGCGTCAGCGTATCACCCTCGGGCGTTTCGATCGCTAAACCGGCCAGACTGTGTCCCGCTTGCTCGTAGGTCATACCGATCGATCCGTGAAATGTAGGCCAGGTGTCGCCAAAACTGGGATAGAAGAGATCGAAGCGCTGGCGGGTAAAGTAGAGCCAGCCCTCCTCATCAAAATACTCAATGTGATTCTCACCGATTGTGGTCTGAAATTCGCGCTGCCAATCGGTAATCGCCTCATGAAACGGCTCTGCTGCCGGTGCAAAATAGTAGGGGGCTGTATAGCTCTGCTCGTGGAAATCGACATGTATGTGTGGCATCCACTCCTTGTAGATATTGTATCTGTACTTAGACTCCTTCTGCACCTGCCATGCCCAGTCGCGGTTCAGGTCGAACATATAGTGGTTGGAGCGACCACCCGGCCAAGGCTCATGATGCTCCCGTGCATCAAATGTGGGATTTACCTCAGCACCTTTCATATTGGTATACCAGTTGATGTATCTCTCACGGCCGTCCGGATTCAACATTGGGTCCATGATAACAACGGTATTTTGAAGCCACTCTTTCGGCTCCGGGCTATCAGGTCGTACCAGTTCGTGCAGCGTTCTTAATGCCGCTTCACTGCTTGATGTCTCATTTCCATGAATGTTGTAGCTAAGCCAGACAATCCCCTTTTGAAGGCCAGAGGGAGTACCTTCCTCAAGGCCGGTCAGCCTCAGGTTGTTCATCCGAATCTCCTCGATGTTCTGGTGATTGTCCGGAGAGGTAACAACGAGGTATACCAGCTCACGATGCTGATAGGTCTCTCCATAGCTGTGAACCGTTACCCAGTCCGACTCATCAGCAACATGCTTCACATAATCGAGAACACGGTGGTGGGGAGTCCAGCGGTCGCCAAGTTCATAGCCCAGAAATTCGTCGGGAGATTGCAGCTGGGCAAAAGCGGTTGATCCGGTAAGTAGCAGGATGAGCAGGGCCGCTAAAAAGGTCGTCTGTTTTTGCATGATCTTTTGTAGGTTAATATGGTTGATAGTCGCAGATCGATCATCCAAACATAATCAAATCCGATAACTGCTAAAAGCACCGACTTCCCTTGAAGCTTAAAGCCGCGTTCATCACTCTCTTACTTTTTTGTGCATTCACCACTGTCAATCATGCACAGGAGCTGCATTTTACCATCCTGCACACCAATGATGAGCACTCGCATCTGATCCCTATTCCATCCGTTGACGACCATCCCGAGTATGAGAATCCTGCCACCGGCGGATTTGCCCGGCTTGCTGGTGCGGTCAGAGCGATCAGGGAGATGAAGCTGCAATCGGATGAACCGGTACTTCTCTTTTCAGGTGGCGATATTCTTGGCGGACCCGCTTTTGGCTGGCTCCCGCTAAAGGAGGGTGTGGCTGCTGAGGTGAGCCTGATGCAGAAAATCGGTTACGATGCCATCACAATCGGCAACCATGAATTTGACTACGGCCCCGATGTACTTGCAAACTACCTGAGAGCGGCCGGCTACCCCGAAGCGGGCGACCAAACAGCGATTCTCGGTACCAATACACGTCCACCGCAGGATCACCCCCTTAGCGAACTCGGCATACGCGAAACGATAATCCGAGAGCTCGATAACGGGCTGAGAGTTGGAATCTTTGGACTAATCGGAGATGACGCCATCTCAAAAACTGCCGAGCCCGGCGATGTGGAGTTTGACGACCCGATTGAGTCGGCCAAGAAAGCCGTGGAGAGTCTCCGGGCCGAGGGAGTAGATGTAATCATCTCCGTTAACCACTCCGGTGTTTACGAGGATCGCCTGCTTGCAGAAGCCGTACCCGAAATTGATGTTATTGTTGGCGGCCACTCCCATACGCCTCTCTATGAGCCGATTGAAGTGGGTAAAACCGTCATTGTTCAGGCAGGCCAGTATCTCAACTATCTGGGAGTTCTGGAGCTGAGCTGGAATCCGGATGAGCAGAGAGTTTCGATCCGCAACAACGAAGAGACACCTTTTCTTAAAAAGCTGGATCAATCGGTACCCGAAGATGAGGAGATCGCAGCTGAGATTGAAGAGTATAGAGAAATACTAAACGAGTGGATCAGCGAACTAACCGGCGGGGAGATTACCGACATTCGCCAGAGAGTGGCTGCTTCACGGTTTCCGGTTGTCAGAACCGATCCCCAAAAAGAGTCGGCCATTGGAAACTACATCACCGATGCCATGAAGAGAGCCGCAGAGGAGGCTCTTGGCAAACGGGTCGATGTAGCGGCACAGGCTAACGGAGCGATCCGCGCCAATATCCGTCCCGGCCAAATGGAGTGGAGTGAAGGCGAAATTACTTTCTACGACCTCACCATGGCGGCCGGACTGGGTTCCGGCGATGATGACAATCCCGGATACCCACTCGTATCATTTT
The DNA here is from genome assembly GCA_020832225.1 of Balneolaceae bacterium. GTDB lineage: Bacteria > Bacteroidota > Rhodothermia > Balneolales > Balneolaceae > Rhodohalobacter. The sequence continues at coordinate 34,854 of JAFIFA010000063.1, read as the reverse complement.
ATGTAACTGAAGATGAGATCCGCAGGGCTATGGAGGTCTCTGTACTTCTTTCAGGACTTATGGGTGACGCCTACTTCCTTCAATTTTCCGGTCTGAGAAAAATGTACAATCCTGACAGAGCCGTACTCTTTCATATTCCCTTTTCAGGCACGCCGATCCCCACATCCAGGGCCGTACTAAGTGCCGAACTGGAGTTGCCCGACGGAGAGGTGCGACGCATCCGTAAAGGGAGTGAGGAATTGGTCCACATTGTAAGCGACTACTACATTGCCGGTTTTCTGCCGATGGTAGGAGATGTGGTCCCCAATCTTGCCATTGAACTTCGAGATGAAACCGGATCGCCCATCGAGCTTGACGATGCCATTATTGAACGAGACGGTACTCAGCTTAAGGTTTGGCAGGCAGTGCTGGAGTATGCGATGTCGCACGAGCAGGGCGATGTTGGACTGCCCATGATTCCCGAGCAGTATGAGGAGCCGGAGGGACGACTCACAATTACATACACCCTACCCTTGTGGGTATGGCCGCTGGCCGCCTTTCTATTATTGGTCCTGGTGATTATCTTGATTGTGAAACGTCGCTGATGCCGCTACGTATCGTCAGAACCAGCTTATCTCTACGATGGAATCACTGATCGCATTTTTTGAGGATATCCCGACCGTATGGCGCGCAACCATTTTGATCGGTGGTATTTTCCTCTTCTGGGTAATGGAGGGAGTGATCCCGCTCTTTCGCTTTCAGTACAACAAGATCCGTCATGCGGGCATCAATCTGGCCTTCACCCTCTTTACGGCGATTATCGGATTTGGGCTGGCCGGCGTTCTCTACTTTACATCATGGTGGGTGGCAGATAATCAGTTCGGCCTTCTCTACCTGGTTGAGCTACCGCTTTGGGCCAAAATCATCATCGGCGTAATGCTTCTCGACTTTATTGGGGCATGGCTGGTTCACTGGACTGAACACAAAGTGAAGTGGATGTGGAAGTTTCACCTGATCCACCACAGCGATACTACGGTTGATGTGACTACCGGACTTCGGCACCATCCGGGAGAGACCATCTTCCGAATCTTCTTTACCATTATGGGTGTTTTTCTCGTTGGCGTTCCCATTGGCATTGTAATGCTCTATCAGAGTCTCTCAGTGCTCTTTGCACACATCACCCACGCCAATATCAATATGCCGAAACGGGTTGATCGCCTGCTATCCTACATCTTCGTGACGCCCAATATGCACAAGATTCATCACCACTATACCCAGCCTCTTACTGATACCAACTACGGCAATATCTTCGCAATCTGGGATCGAATCTTTGGCACCTATTCCGAAATCGATGACATCAGCAAACTGAAGTATGGTATTGATACCCATATGGATCCCTATGAGAACGATCGCTTCGGGAACCTTCTGATGATTCCGTTTCAAAAATACAGACCTCCTGTAGGTTCCAAGTTTGGGGAGGGTGACCAGGTCACAATTGAGAAGCAGAATTCCGGGAAAAAGAGCGCGGATGACAAATCCCTTTAGAGTATGTTCCTGCAAACTTTTTACACTTCCTGAGCATCCTTTTGGTAAAAAGTGCTCTTTTTTTCGTTTATTCAATGGTCTTACTCATTAACTTAGCTCATATTCCATATGCATAAAGCGTTACCATCCCTTTTTACGGTGTTGGTTGCCGCTCTGTTTGCCATCTCCTGCGCAACCTCCGAGCCAGCCTCTGAAACACCTCCCACTCAGCGATCATCTGCACAAAACTCCTCATCCAACGGCTACAGCAGCGTTATCACATCGGATGCCATCTCCAGCAGTGGCGTTGTTGATGTTCACTATGTGGACGACAAGATCTATTATGAAATTCCCGACTCGCTTCTCGGACGTGACTTCCTGATGGTGAGCCGTGTAGCTGCCGTCCCACACAACTTTCTCGGGTTTCGCAGCGGTGGTGCCAGCACTGCCGAACAGGTGATCATTTTTGAGAAAGTTCGCGACAAGATCAACATAAGGCAGCGCCTCTACAACAGTGTTGCGCCGGATTCACTTCCGATCTCCTATTCAGTTCGCGCCAACAACTTCGAGCCGATCATTGCATCCTTCGACATCAAGGCTATTGGGCCGGACAGTTCATCGACCGTTATTCAGGTGAACAGCCTCTTTGAGACAGATGTGCCGGCCATCTCCGGACTCAACAGCGGACTCCGCAATATGTATCAGGTTCGCCGTCTGGATGCCAGCCGCAGCTACATCGATACCGTCCGTACCTTTCCAAGAAATGTGGAAGCCCGCCATGTGATGACCTACGAGGCGGTTAACCCGCCATCATCCGGGGGAACGAACTCTCTCTCCCTGATGATGAATCAGTCGATGATCTTGCTGCCTGCCGAGCCGATGATGCCGCGTCACCACGATTATCGTGTTGGCTGGTTTACCATTAATCAGCTCGATTTTGGCTCAGATGAGCAGAAAACCGCAACCCGATCCCTGATTCGCCGATGGCGACTCGAGCCGTCCGATCCCGATGCTTATGCACGCGGGGAGCTGGTAGAGCCGGTTCAGCCAATCGTTTATTACGTAGACCCTGCAACGCCCGAAGAGTACCGACAGCTTGTGATTGATGGCGTTGAAGACTGGAATGAAGCGTTTGAAGTGGCCGGTTTCAAGAATGCCATCAAGGCGAAACTCCCTCCTACCAAAGAGGAAGATCCCGATTTTGAGCCGGAAGATATTCGATACAACATGGTGCGCTGGGTTGCCAATACCGTACGTAACGCGACAGGACCAAGCACGTCCGATCCCCGAACGGGTGAGATTATTGCCAGCGACATTTTCTGGTATCACAATCACCTTCGATCCTACCGCAATCGCCTGATGATTGAAACCGGTGCATCCAATCCAAAGGCACGTTCCATGCGGGTTGATGACGACTACCTGAAAGAGGCGATCCGGCAGGTGATTGCACATGAAATTGGTCACGCACTTGGCCTGCCGCACAACATGGCTGCCAACAGCGGCTATCCGGTCGATTCACTCCGCTCGCCAACCTTTACAGAGCAGTATGGTGTATCTGCATCGGTGATGGATTATGCCCGTCAAAACTATATTGCCCAGCCTGAAGATGGTGTTGAGCGCTTTATCCGAAAACTGGGCCCCTACGATCTCTACTCCATTAACTGGGGATACCGTGTGATTCCTGATGCTGAAACACCGGAAGATGAGATTCCAACCCTCAACGAATGGATTCTTGAAAAGGCTGATGATCCAATGTACCGATTTGGGCAATCGACCGGTTACGATCCATCTGCACAGACCGAAACACTATCAGACGATCCCGTTAGGGCATCCGGTTATGGCATGAAAAACCTGCAGCGAGTAGTGCCGAACCTACTGGATTGGACCTCCACACCGGGACAAGGTTATAACGATCTTCAGGAGATCTACGGTGAACTTGTCGGGATGTGGAACAGATACGTGGGGCACGTGATCACCAACATCGGTGGCGTCTACTACCACCGAATTGCGACCGATCAGGATGGCCAGGTCTACACACCTGTAGACAGAGACTATCAGAAAAAAGCGATGGAGTTTTTGGTTGAAAACGCCTTCGTTACTCCCGAGTGGCTGCTCGACGCATCTATTCTCCGCAATATTGAGCACGCCGGTGCAGTAAACCGGGTTCAGAACCTTCAGCGAAATCACCTTTCAAACGTGATGAGTACGGCAAGAATGAACCGTATGATCGAGGATGAGGCGTTCCGTGGTAGCGAGGCCTACACCGCAGCTGAAATGCTCGAGGATGTTAGAAATGGCGTTTGGAGTGAGCTTTCATCCAACAGCCCTATCGATGTCTACAGACGTAATTTACAGCGCTCCTACGTGAGTCATGTCCACTCCCTGATGGAGAGCAGCAGTAATAACGTTCACGGAAGCGACATCAAGGCACTCTTGCGCTATGAGCTAAATGTACTGCTTGGTGATGTGGAGAGCGCATTAGGCTCTGCTGCAAACCGTACCACCCGGGTTCACCTGGAAGATGTGAAGGAGAGGATTGTGGCGATTCTTGACGCCTGATTCCATCCGAACAGAACTTTTTAAAGCAAAAGGCGGGTCAATGATCCGCCTTTTTTTATTTCCCCACCCAAAGCTATCTTATGCGGGACATTCGGACTGCCTGAACAACAATCCGGACTCACACCCGTAGTTTTTTCAACGACCAAACTGATCCTCCAGATTTTTGAAGAAATTTCTACCTCTACTGGTTCTTGCCCTTCTGATTCCCATTCATCAGATGGCCGAAGCACAGTCGCGCCAGCTTTCGGAGCAGGCGCAGATATCCCTGCTCACCATCGGAACGGCCGATTCGCCCGAAGAGCTATTTGGCCACAGCGCCGTCCGTGTCTTAGACCCTGAGGCTGGCATCGATCACCTTTTCAACTACGGAGCCTTCGAGTTTGATCAGTTCTTCCTTCCAAGGTTTGTTTACGGAAAACTGGACTATTTTCTCTCAGTGGTTTCGACGCGGGTGGCCTTGCGTTATTACGAAGACCGGGGGCGGTTTGTTGAAGAACAGGTTCTGAATCTGAATAGAGATCAAAAACAGCGCCTCTACGATTTTCTGACGGAGAACGCTCTTGAAGAGAATCGTTACTACCGCTACGATTTTCTGTTCGATAACTGCTCAACCAGAATCCGTGATGCACTCTGTGAAGTGTTTGGTGATGATGTACAGTTCAGACCCTTTACGGAAGAGACCTTTACGTTTCGGGATATGCTCAATCAATATACCGGGCATCGGTCGTTTATCTACCTCGGCATCAACCTGCTGCTTGGTAGCGACATCGATCGTGAGGCAGACTACACCGAGGAGATGTTTCTGCCAGACTACCTGATGATGGCCTTCGACAGTGCCTCCATTTTGTCTGATGGCGAAGAGCAGCCGCTCGTCTCAGAAACACGAACGCTTGTCCGGATCGATGAAGAGCCATCAACCGTAATTCCCCTTGCCTCCATTTTGATGTGGTTTCTGCTGATCGCCGGAGTTCTCGTAACAATGAGAGGCTACCGTGAGAGAAAATTTGTTGTTCGGTGGTTTGATCTGCCGCTCTTTGCAACCACTGGCATACTTGGCCTTTTGATTACATTTTTATGGTTCATTTCGCTTCACAATGTCACCTCACCGAATATGCACCTATTCTGGGCCTGGCCGTTCCACTTGATACTGCTTCCATGGATAGTGCGATCATACAATGAGAGGCCATCTTGGATTAAAATCTATCTGCTCGCCCATTCAGCTGTCTGTATTATCCTTATTCTTGGCTGGGCACTCTGGCCACAAACCCTGCCCCTCGCCATACTTCCATTTCTCTTTCTGCTCTCAATCAGAAGTTTCTGGATCGGTGTGGGACATCGTTTTATGCCTGAACAGCTACGTTCTGCCAATGGAGTGGGCACTAAGGGTTGAATATCGCTTTTTGAAGAAAAATTTTCTTAAATCAATCTGACGCAAAGACTAAAGAGTCCTAAATGGATGAATTTAAACCATCCATTTTCCCCATATTCAGGCTCGATAGATTTAAAAATTGTAAATGCGGCTTGAAAACACAGAAATTACGTGCCATGGCAAGCAATCTCTAAACCTCAGTTCTATATTCACAGTTGTCTTTCTTAGACTCTCTTTTCCCAAATTCATTTTTTCCATCAGCAGACACTGATTTATGAGCTCATTACCTACAGAAAAGTTAACGGCTAAAAAAATGAGCTTTCTGGCGGGCATGGCTCTTATTTTGATCTTATCAGCCAACCCTTCCCATGCTCAGGTAATTGAAGTTGAACTTCATCAGATCAAAGAGCTCTCGCAGCAGTATAGCCCGCAGTGGCAGCAGTTTGAAAACAGGTTCAATTATTCTGCAGAGGGTGAACGCGCATCAGCAACCCGCCTCAATCCCTCGTTGGCCTACGATTTGGAACACCTGGACATTGGGGGAGAGTCCGAATATGAACACTACCTGTACCTGCAAAAAGAGTTTCGCACTCCCGGCCACTATCGAAATCTGAGAGAGCGGCGAGACAGCCGGATCGATCTCTATGATTATCAGGCTGAGACGGAGCGTGCTGAATGGCTTTCCGCCACAAGACTCGGTTTTATAGAGATCGTTCTTGGCAAGCAGGAGGTAGAGCAGCTAAAAGAGATGATGGATCAGCTGCAGCGCTTGGCCGATGCTTCAGAACAGATTGCCGGAGAAGGTGAGGCATCCGTACTCGATAATCAGATGATAAAGATGAGCCTCTACCAGCTCGAAGCCAGAATTGATAAACGAAAACTGGAAAATGATCATTTGATCGCGCTTTGGCGCAATCGAATGGGCTTTGACGAGGAGACCGAAATACATTTTACCGGCAACTTTCAACAGACCGATGTTCAACTACCCGAAACCGCAGAACTCCTGACTATACTTGATCAGTCTCCGGAAATGGACGCCTATCGCAAGGCCGTTGAAACAGCTGCTGTTGAAGAGGCATTTGCCCGAAGCAGCCGGTTTCCATCTTTAGAGCTATCGGCCGGTTATAAGCAGCTCAACCGGAATTGGAGAGGTTTTCTGGTGGGTATTGCGGTTCCGCTCCCGATTCTGAACTCCAGCTCAGAAGCGATTTCTCAGGCACGGGCACTTCAACAGATTGAAGAGACCAACTTGACTCAGGCCCAAATCGAAAGGAATCAGAATACCTTCAGAATTTTGAACGCCATTCAGCACTATGAAGAGCAACTGGAGCGATTTCCCGACCACCTCAACCAGCCTGAACGTTTTTTGAATGCCCTCTCCATCTCCTATGAAGAGGGAACACAGTCACTCAGCGGCTTTTTGAACACCCTCGGCCTGATGGCAGACACCTATCAAACCAAATTCAGCCAGCTTTCTGAATACTACAGCATGATTATGGAGCTTGAAGCGATGAGCGGACGGGAGTTTATTAACCAATAACGTTTTGATCGATATGTTAGCCAGATTCTTACCACTTCTTATTATTCTGATTATAGTCGGTCTCACTGCCTGTGAAGAGCATGGCCATGAACATTCACACAGCCACTCAGATGATCATTCACACTCTCATGAAGAGTACCACCGTCTCACGTTCTGGGACGCCGGCCTGGAGGTTTTTGCCCGCTTTGAACTCCATGAAAATTCCGGGCGTATTGAGGGCGAACTATTTGTTTCTGAAGGCAAGTCACCGGTAGAGCACCTCTCCGGTGAGATCCATTTCATGGAAAATAGGCGTTCCGTAACTGCCCAGGAGCTTGAGGCAAGGCGCAACGGTATTTTCCCATTCGAACTCTTTTTCGAGGACTCGGATGAACCGCAGCTCGCCGTCATTTTTCAGATCGGTGATGAAGAGTATGAGATTGAGTTGGGCTCCGTATACCGATATGCCGGTCATCCCGAAGAACCTGACGTGGATGACCTGGCCGTACTGGAAAAGCCGATGCAGTGGCAGATGTCGATCAAATCAGATGTCGCATCAACTCGTGAAATCCCTGATGTTGTTGCCGGATTCGGAACCATTCTCCAGAATCCTCAACACTATTATGAGGTCAGATCTCCGGTAGATGGACATATCGATCTCAATGACTCAGGTATACTGCCTTCCCCCGGAATTACGGTTGAGGGCGGTGATCGTTTGGTAGCTATTTCACCTCAGTTTTCATCTGAGAACTCATGGACAGGTCAGCGACTGGCTTATGAGCAGGCCAAAGAGGCTTTTGAACGCGCCGAAAGATTGCTTGAAAATGATGCCATTTCACTTCGCGAATATCAGCAGAGGGAGAGGGAGTATGAGGTAAGACGAGCCGGTTATCATCACTTCATTGAAAGCACCCATCATGGCGCAACGATTGAAGATGCGGGGAGCGATCTCTACCTGAACGCCGTACAGAGTGCCGTTGTGGCCGAATCATACGTTGTTTCGGGACGCGAAGTGAGGCAGGGTGATCTTCTTTTCACCCTGTTTGATCCTCGTTACCTATGGCTGGAGGTTCTCGCAAATCGAAATGAACTGGCCGGCCTTCCCGAAATAACCGGGGCTGAAATTGTTATGAACCGGGATGAACGGGTTACCCTCAGCCAATCTGAAGTCAGTCTCGTGAGCCGCGATCTTCGAAGTGATGCCTCCGGCAGCCGTTCCAAAATCACCCTCTCTGTTGATAACAGCAGTGGTTCATTCTCTCTGAATCAGCCTGTCCGGGTTAGGCTGAAAGGTAGTGAAGGGCAATATTTTCCTGCGGTTCCAAATGAGGCCCTTTTCGACAATGAATCCCACAAGGTGATCTTCATCGTTCACTCCGGCGATCAGTTTGAAAGACGTATGGTGCAGACCGGAGGCAGTTACGGTGGGTGGACAGCCATCACGGAAGGTCTTGAAGAGGGAGAAAGAGTGGTTACACAGGGTATCTATCCGCTTCACCTGATGACGGGCAACGTTCAAATTGAAGACGACCACGATCACTAATCTTATGCTGGATAATCTGATTCAAAAAAGTATCGATGAGCGGCTGGCCGTCATTGTCTTGACCGTGATTCTTGTTATCGGGGGCTATTTTCTCACCCGCGATATGGCTGTCGATGTAATTCCGGATGTATCTGCTCCTGTCGTTACCGTAATTACCGAAGCGCCGGGAATGCCGCCCGAAGAGGTTGAGCAGCTCATTACATACATCATCGAATCGGGTATGGTGGGTGCAGAAGGAGTGCGGCGCGTGCAATCCCGATCCATACTTGGTTTTTCATCCGTTCAGGTAGAGTTCGACTGGAATGTGGATGTGCAGCAGGCTCGTCAGATCACCACAGAGCGATTGCAGGGGATGAGCGATCAGCTGCCATCTCAGGCAGGGGCACCTTTTCTGGCGCCGGTAACCTCCATTATGGGAGAAATTATGCTTGCCGGCTTCACCGCAGAAGAGACCTCCATGATGGATCTGCGAACCGAAATTGATTTCGTGGTTCGCAGGGAACTGCTCGCCATGCCGGGAGTTGCCGCTATTTCGGTTTATGGGGGTGATAAGCAGGAGTTCGTCATTGAACCCGATCCCGTCCAGCTTGAACAACTCTCCATTTCCGTGGATCAGGTTCTGGATGCTGCAAGAAATGCATCCGGTAGTATTTCCGGTGGATTTACAAACCACTCCGGACGCGAACTCACCATACGCGGATTTGGTCGTGCTTCAGATGTAGATCAGATCGGCCAGGCATTTGTCACAAGAGATAGCGACGGCTACCCGATTCTTCTGCGGGATATCGCCAACGTTGAAACCAAAGCGGCTCCGGCTATTGGCGCCGCCTCGATAAATGCATCACCTGGCGTCATTCTGGTCATATCAAAAGAACCGGCCGCAAATACCCTTAACCTGACCCGCAACATTGAAAACCGCCTCAACGATCTCACATCGGCGATGCCGGATGATGTGACCGTCTATACCGACCTGTTTCAGCAGGCTCATTTTATCGACATCGCAATTGATAATGTGCTAAATGCACTTTTTATCAGCGGGATTCTGGTTGTGCTGATACTATTCATCTTTCTAAACAACTGGCGGGCTACCCTGATCTCACTGGTAGCAATCCCGGTTTCCGTCATCATCTCCGTGCTCGTTTTATGGATGGCCGGAATGACCTTCAACACCATGACCCTGGGGGGTATTGCCATTGCCATTGGTGTGCTTGTTGATGATGCCATTGTCTTTGTGGAAAATGTATTCCGTCGGCTCAGGGAGAACCGCGCCCTGCCGAAAGAGGAACGAACGCCATTTCTGACGATTATCGCAAAGGCCTCCATTCAGATCAAAAATCCGATTGTACTTGCCAATTTCACGATCGTCGTGGTATTTCTGCCCCTCTTCTTTCTTTCAGGTCTGGAAGGAAGTCTGCTGATGCCGCTGGGAATTGCCTATGTAACCACGATCATCGCATCACTTCTTGTGGCGCTTACCCTCACACCTGCGATGAGCGCCTGGCTCTTGAAGGATTCTGAAAACGACAGCAGCGAGGAAAAGAAGAGCTGGATTTCCCGCAAGCTTGAGGAGTTCTATCAACCGGTTCTCGTCTCAAGTTTCCGGTATCGCTATGGCGTTCTTGCAGGAGTCGCAATTCTGTTTGTGATATCGCTGCTGCTCATCCCCGGAATGGGGCGCTCCTTTCTGCCTGAATTCAATGAGGGATCGCTGAATGTGGGCATGGCTACCCTGGCGGGTACGTCACTGGAAGAGAGCAATGAGCTGGGCTACAGGCTCGAAGAGGTACTCCTGGAGCACCCCGCAGTAATTTCCACAGCCCGCAGGGTTGGCCGTGCCGAAATGGATGAACACACCATGGGCTCCCACGGCCATGAGATTGAGATCTTGTTGGAAAACGGTTCCTACAGAATGGATGAACTGATGGATGAACTGCGGGAGATGGTTTCGGTTCTTCCGGGTATGATGGTCTCCTTCGATCAGCCTATTACCCATCGAATCGATCACATGCTCACCGGCGTCCGAAGCAATCTTGCCGTAAAGGTTTTTGGTCCGGACAGGCAGCGTTTGCAGTCTATCAGCCACGATATTGAACGGATACTGCAGTCGCAGGATAATATTGAGGATATCCTGACTGATGAACAGATGGATGTTCAGCAAATCCAAATTCTGCCCGATCGTGAAATGCTTGCGATGCACGGGATATCTGCTGGCCGTTTTGGTGAAATTGTAGAGATGGCATTTCGAGGCGTTGTGGTCGATCAGATCTACAGGGATCCTGCCATATTTGATCTCGTGGTGAGATATCCGGAAGAGTACAGGGCAAGTCCGGAATCGATCAGAAAAACAACAATCGAGGTGGCCGACGGCAATCACGTCCGTATTGGCGATCTCGCTGAAGTTCGCATAAATCACGCCCCTAATACCATTTCGCGGGAGAATGCGAGCCGAATGATTGTCACGCAGGCCAACATTACCGGTGGCAACCTTAGCGGAACTGTGGAGCGCCTTAGAGAACTTGCCAATGATGAGCTTGACCTTAGCGGCGGTTATGTTCTCTCATTCGAGGGGCAGTTTGAGCAGGAACGTCAGGCTACACAAACCATTCTGATGGTGAGCATCCTCTCCCTGATTTTGATCTACCTTGCACTTCATGCCGTATTTCGATCCTCTAGTCAGGCACTACTTATTTTGTTGAACCTGCCACTTGCGTTGGTTGGCGGTCTGTTTGTTGTACGTTTTGGAGGCGGCATTTTGAGTATTGCCGGCTTGATTGGGTTTATCACTCTCTTTGGGATTGCTGTCAGAAACGGAATCATCTTAATTGACCAGTACAATGAGCTGATCAAACAGAAGGGGATGAGTGTCAGGAAAGCGGTGCTCACCGGTTCGCTAAATCGTCTGCAGCCAATTATGATGACCGTGATTACAACCGCACTTGCCCTAATGCCTCTGGTGTTAACTGGAAGTCAGCCGGGCAATGAGATACAGGGGCCAATGGCATCGGTAATTCTGGGAGGATTGGTCACTGCAACCATGCTCAATATGATTGTTATACCACTGCTTTTCGACTGGCACTTCACCAGAAAGCAAAAAGAGTGACCAAATTACTTTCAATTTCAGAAATAAAGTCCTATCCCTTGCTCGCTTTCAAAAGAAAGCACTCAACATCAATAATATTTAAACTAAAATGGACGAACCCGGTAGTAGTTGTACTTTAAGAAACACTGCTGAATCAGAGGTATCAGCCGAAGATTAAGCCCGGGCACTCGCTATTTTTTAGTCCATGCACCGGTCGCTCTTCTCCGGTGCACACATCACTCTCTTACTATTCGTAATCACCTCTTGATTTAAGAAAAGAGGGTAAAAGAAGTATGTTTACAATGATGGTGTAACTTATCCTCTCTATTCAGCTTACGAGCATCCCATTCATTTGAGAATTGGGACTGTTTTCTGTTTTTTTTACAGACTAATGCCCCTAAAAAGGTGATTAAAATGACTGAAAAAAGAAGAAACACAAAGACCTTGCTAAAAGCAGTAACCATACTTGCAATCTTTTCGCTTGCCATCCTTCACAACAGAGCCGATGCACAGCAGATGATTGTTGATGATGCGGCAGTTACCACTGAGCTTTCTTTCCAGGTTGAGGCTTGGTATGGAACTGAGGAGTCCTGGTTTCAGCCCGGCATCGCAGTAACACCCTGGCTCGAATTTGCGTCCGGCCTCATTTTTGATAGCTCAAATGGTTTTGAAGCCGCCAACTGGCTCCTTGAATTCAAGGCTGTTCCAGGAGATCTGGAAGCGGAGGGATATGCTTACGGATTGGTTGCAGCACCAGTTTTTAACTTTGACGGAGAGATCGAGGAGTTTTTCTCCTACATCCCTGTAAGCATGATGCTTCCCGATCAGGCATCAGTACTTCATATCAATTTGGGTATTGAAGGTACCAACAACGAGTTTGTCGAGGTAGCCAATGGCTCGGCAGGCTCAGAGTGGGAGTGGGCTTTCACCACGGGAATCCGGGGCGATTTTGCACTAAGCGAACGTGTAGCCATTCTCTCTGAAATCTTTACGGCCAATTTTGAAACCCCATCATTCCAGGGTGGCTTTCGCTTCTCGATTGTCCCTGATCTGGTGGAGATGGATGTAACCTACGGCCAGGGCTTCCGAAGCGGTATGGACTACCCCGGTTTAAACGTGGGAATCGCCATTACACCTGATAGTCTCTGGTAATCAATCATAACCAGACTTTACAACCATGGACGAACCTCCGAGTTGTTTTTACTTAAACAAGCTTACTAATAATAAATTCGGCATGAGAAGAATCCGATCCGTGACCTAACACGGTGTTGTGATCTGTCTCATGCCAAAAAATGAGACAGTATTATGACACATGACTTCGATTTCGCCCCCATCAAAAACGCCCTGGAAACAGGCAATCGCCAACAGCTTGAAGCGCTCGTTCAAGAGCTGAACCCGGCCTCTCTGGGTGAGCTGATCAATAAACTGGAAGATCAGCACAAACTCCAGACCTACCTGGCACTCGACACTGAAGACCGGGTTGATGTTCTTAATTATGTAGAGCCGAATACTCAAATCCACCTGCTCGACTCACTCTCGGCTGACGACGCCAAGATTTTGATTGAGAAAATGCCGCACGATCGCCGGGTAGATCTTCTGAACCAGCTGCCGGCCGACAGAAAAAATGAGTTGATGCGACACCTTGCCAAAAAGGAGCGCGATGACATCATTGAACTCTCCAAATTTGAGGAGGGCACCACGGGTGCCATCATGACCACCGACTATGCTGTGGTACAGACCGGCATTACAGTAGGTGAGGCGATCGAAAAACTCCGTCTCGAGGCGCCTGATCGAGAACTGATCTATTACGCTTATGTAATCGACGCTGACCGAAAGTTGATTGGAGCCGTTTCACTTCGGCAGCTCATTGTCACCGAACCTTCAAAACAGATCAGTGATATTCTCACCACCGATCTGGAAAAGGTGAACGCGAACGAACCAGACCACGTAGCATCCAGAAAGCTGAAAAAGCTTGACCTGATTGCACTTCCTGTAGTAAATGATGAGGACAAACTTGTTGGAATCATCACCTTCGATGATGCGATGGAGTCGATTGAGGAGGATGTCTCCGACACCATGTACCAGAAGGCGGGTGTGATGACCGGGACCAGCTCTCGGGAAAAAGCACGGGATGTTCTGTTCAGCAAAAAGCTGACGCAGGGAAATGTGCTCTATCCTGTGAGGCTCAGAATTACATTTCTCTTTGTAACCCTGATTGGCGGTTTTTTAGTGGGAGGTGTGATTGACCGGTTTGAAGATGTACTCTCTGCGATTATCGTCGCTGCCGTATTTATCCCTGTCATCATGGATATGGGCGGAAATGTAGGTACACAGTCTACTACCATTTTTGCCCGTGGCCTGGCTCTTGGCCATATCAAGCTTGAACGAATTTGGAAACACATTGCCAGAGAGATGGGTATTGGCGCACTCATTGGCCTTATACTTGGTATACTGGCCGGACTGGGTGCCTACTACTGGCAGGGTGTACCCAACGAATTGCCGCTTATTGGTCTCGCCGTTGGCCTCTCTTTGGTCATTGTGCTGCCACTGGCCGCATTTCTTGGTTTCCTTATTCCCTACCTTCTTCTAAAAATGGGATGGGATCATGCTCCCGGTGCCGATCCATTTATCACTACAATTAAAGACTTCGTGGGATTGACTCTCTATTTCACTCTCGTGAGTCTCTTTATCGGAGTTTAAATTCCAGGCACCCGTTCACTCAAAAGAACGGGTGCTCTTTTTTCACTTATATTATTTGCCGTATTTGAAATCAAAACCTGTTTGTATTGAAACCAAACACGGCCTCTGATCCCCTGAATTAATGATGGCTCGAAACTCTATACTGCTCCTTGCCCTTGCCTTGATCCTTTGCGGGTTATACGCCTGCTCACCCGACTCAGATGAGGACACAGACACGGAGAATGAGGAGGTTGCAAACACCTTTTTGGCAGAAATCAACGTAATCGATGCCTCCGGAGAGCTTGTAAGCCCAGCAGGACTTTACGTCTATGATGCTGAGTATGGCACCGATCGGCCGCCAACCGCCTGGTTCTCAGACGAAGATGGATCAGGCACCATTCGCGCAGAACTCGAAACGGGCATCCCACTGATTCTGAGAGTTCATTCAGCCTCCCATCACCCACTAACATTTTTTATTCCATCCTATTTCGAAGAAGAGCTGAAAGTTACCGTACTCCCCCAGTCGTATCAGCTATATGATGATCCGAAACCGGTCATTATTGGAAATTTCAACCGCTTCGACCCGTTTGATGCCGTGATTGATAATAGAAGTCTGCTGGACTCCTTAAATCTGAGTCTTATTTCTAATTTCTATGTATTCGTATACTGGAAAATATACTCCCTTCCTTTCTAAGAGCCTGTCCCGAAACTTCGGGAAGGGGTCGGGGGTGGTTCACAGCTCTTATTTAAAGCTAGGGATTAAAATCACTTCATTTCTCTTCTCAAACTCATTCAATGGTGCTCATTTTATATCAAAGCATCTACTCTATGTAGACCATCAGCGTATGATTATCGTTAAAGAGAGAAATTAATTACATTTATAAGATGAAGACGATAACAATAAACATACCGAATACAGCCGATATTGATGATAAAGAGGCAAGGATGTCATTGGCATCCAAATTGTACGAAAGGGGGAAACTGACGCTGGGACAAGCTGCAGAACTGGCCGGTTACTCGAAAGAAACGTTCATGGAACTGCTTGCTGAGTACAATGTATCGCTTGTAAATTATCCGACAGACGAACTTGACGAAGATATAAAAAATGCCCAGCGTCATAGTATCTGACACAAGTTGCCTCATTCTTTTCCATAAAATCGGAGAGCTGGAACTTCTGAAAAAGCTTTTCGGTAAACTCCATATCACAGAAACAGTTTTAAAAGAGTTTAATCAAAAGATACCGGATTGGATTGAAGTCATCGAGCCAACTTCGGATTTACAAAAAGGGCTGTCAAGCTATTTAGACAAAGGCGAAGCCACTGCAATTGCATTATCTGCAGAACACGAAAATTCACTTTTGATCATTGATGAAGTCAAAGGGAGAAAAGCGGCGAAAGAAATGGGGATTTCTGTTACCGGTTCACTTGGTGTGTTGGTTGCAGCCAAAAATATGGGACATATTCAGGCCGTTAAACCACTCACAGAAAAAATCCAGAGAACGAATTTTCGTATTTCTGAAGAATTAATTGTGCGGGTACTTGAGAAAGTTAACGAATCATGAAAAGGGCCATTTAAAACAATTATCAGCGTTTTGATAAGCACTATTCAAAATCCAACTACCGTCCGCCCGCAGCCTGAAGATCCTCAATACAGAACTCATCCAGTTCAGGTATGGATCCTCCAAAGAGGTTCGCGAAGAAGTCTGTAGTTCTGACAGCGAAATACATCAGGCACTCCTCCACATCGCAGTGGGCTCCATTCTCCTCATCATGGTGATCACTCTGTGGCTCCACTCCGTTATTGACCAACCCCATCAAATGGCCGGCTTCATGCAGAAGCACGATACTCTCCACGGTTGCTTGTGAAGGCTGCCCAATACCACCGCTCACACTGCCAACAGTTTCACTGAAAATTGCCATCGATGTATTGTAGTAAGCAATTCCCAAAACATTTCCGTTTGAGAATTCACCATCCACAATCATCGCATAGAGTACCAGCGTACCATCTTCTGAGTAGGACTCCCGATGCTCATGCTCCAGATCGCGAATCTCATCAGTGGTGTAGCTCTCCTGACCGCTTGGGGGTATCTCTTTAGGGTCGAGGATATCGACACTGCTCTTATTTAGCCGCTCTTCAAGAAACTCCCTAAGATTACTGAGCGACTCGCTGGTTGGCTCGGCACCCGACATGTACTGCACCTCAACCACAAGACGATCAAAGTTTTCGTCGGTTAGAAGGTCTGTAGCGGAGTTTCCGGGATTCTGTCAGTGGTCAAACTCTGTTGACTGATCTCCGTTTTCGCCCGTGTCAGGGTCTGTGACAGAACCACTATCACAGGAGTAGAATATGAGTGCGGAAATTAATGCAATTACGACAAGCAGTGGTATCCTTAAATTCATATGATTTTGGGGAAAAGATTAGGTTAATTAATATAGAGTTACACCTGTTTGTGACAGTTCTTTCAAACCCGGGCCTGCAAGAGTTGTTCCAAGCCATGCCACCCGCCAAACTATCAACCACTAAACATATGAAAAAACTCGAAATCGTTGCAGCCGATCTGAATAACCCGAATCACGCCGAAGCTATTTTGGAAGCAACCGATCAATACGCAAGAGACCCGATGGGTCAAAAAAAACCTCTGAGCAGTGACATCAAGTCGGTTCTGATCGAGAGGCTGAAGGAGTTCCCCTGCTATATAGGTTTTATCGCCTTTTTTGAAGGCAAACCCGCGGGAGTTGCAAATTGCGTCTACAGCTTCTCCACATTTCACGCCTCGAAGGTGATCAATATTCACGACCTCGCCGTTAATCCGACATTCCGCGGAAAGGGTATCGGCGGGGCATTGATGTCGGCCGTGGAGAGAAGGGCACGCGAAGAGAAGTGCCACAAAGTGACACTGGAGGTACGGGAAGACAACCGCGCCCGTTCACTCTATGAACGCTACGGATTCAGCAATGGCAATCCGCGTATGTTCTTTATGGAAAAACTACTCGAGCCAATTCCTGCTAAAAAATAGCAGACGAAATATTTTGATGCGTAAACAGAGACAGCTGATGAAACAAACCGAATCGATCATGATGAAACAGCTAATTGTTATCCTCACTTTTTTTCTGACTTCGGTTATGGCACCCCCGGTTTTTGGGGAACTGCCTGTGGAACGTCCCAACATCACAGCTCCACCAGATACCGTGGAGTGGGAACGTCCCCGTTTTGACGAACGCGCTGATGAGCGGGAAACCCTGGTTGCCTCAGGTATCATCGGTGAAGGGATAACCGATGAGGCTGTTATTGATGCAATGAGACACGTTCCCCGCCACAAATTTGTACCTTCCGGCCAGCAGAGGCAGGCCTACCTGAACAATCCACTACCAATTGGCTACGGCCAGACCATCTCCCAGCCCTACATCGTAGCCTATATGGCTGAAATGCTGGAAATAGAACCGGGCGATAAGGTACTTGAGATCGGCACCGGCAGTGGCTATCACGCAGCAGTTCTCTCCGAACTGACTCCACATGTATTTTCCATTGAAATTGTTGAACCTCTGGGTAGACAAGCCACTGAACTTTATGAGGAGCTTGGCTATCACACCATTCAAACCAAGCTTGCTGATGGCTACCACGGATGGGAAGAGCACGCCCCTTTCGATAAGATCATTGTAACCGCCGCTTCGGGTCATATACCTCCTCCTCTTATTGACCAACTGAAACCTGGTGGAACTATGGCGATTCCTGTGGGTAGTCCCTATCAGACGCAGACACTGATGAAGGTTACTAAAACCGAGGATGGCGACATCCGAACCGAGCGTCTGTTGCCGGTTCAGTTTGTACCTATGACCGGTGAGGCTGAGGAGCAGAATTGAACGGACGTCTTTCCTACAGTCGATGGAGTGCTGTATCTATTTTTTTCCTGTCGGTAGCGGTTATTGCTCTGCAGTTGCTGATAATGCGTGCACTTGCGGTTACGCACTACCACCACTTCTCCTATCTGGTGATTAGTACTGCGCTGCTAGGTTTCGGAGCCAGCGGCACATTTCTTGCGCTCTTTTTCGATCGGCTTAAAGATCGCTTCTATCTCTGGAATCTGGTCTTTCTCACGTTATTCCTGGTTGCCGTACCCGCCTGTTTTATATCCGCACAGCTGCTGCCCCTCGACACCCAGTATGTACTCTACAGCCGATCCCAGCTGATGCTGCTGATCAGCTACAACCTGCTGATGTTTATCCCTTTCTTTTTTGGCGGCACGTCGATCGGTTTTGTGATCACCTATCACAGGCGTGAAGTACCGGAGCTCTATGCCGCCAACCTCCTGGGCAGTGGTGCAGGCGGGGTGACCGCTCTTGGCTTGATCTATCTTCTTCCCGCATCACAGCTGCCTGTTTTGGTGATGCCTCTGATCTTTCTGGCCATTTTAACCTTTACCCTGATTCAAAAGCTAAAGGGTCAAGCCGCTCCTCTTGCCTTAATCTCTGTTTCGTTTTTCATCGTAATTGCGGCACTTTTTGCCGGTCTCCCCGATCGCGTGGACCCCTACAAGGAGCTCGCAAGGTTTCAGCAACTCGAAGCCCAGCAGGATGCCGAACAGGTAGAGCAGCGATTTGGACCCCGCGGACAGATCGATGTCTTCTCCTCACCATCCTTTCACTACACGCTTTTTGCAGGGCCACACGCTACCGTAATGCCGCCACCGCAACTCGCCCTCCTTACAGACGGTGACACAGCCGGAGCCATTTTCAGAATAGACGATCCCGAGAGAGCGGAGATCATGGATTTTACACCGCAGTCTCTGCCATACAGGCTTGCCGAGCCACAGCATGTGCTTATTCTCGGTGAGGCGAGCGGTGTCAATGTCTGGCTTGCCAAGCGGATGGGAGCCGAAAAAATCACCGTGGTACAGACCAATCCGCAGCTGATCAGACTCATGGAGAGTGACCTGCGCGAAGAAGGGGGCGCCGTTTTTCAATCCGAAGGGGTGGAGGTGATACGCGAAGATCCCCGAATATATCTTGAACAGAGTGATCGCCAATACGACCTGATCCATCTGGCTATAGGTGAGTCGATGGCTACCGGTACAGGAGGACTGCAAGGGCTCAGCGAAGATTTCCTGCTCACAACTGAAAGCATCGCTGCTGCCCGGCAGAGGCTTTCCGAAAACGGACTGATCAGCGTAACCCGTGGGATCCAGTCGCCACCGCGCGATAATCTCAAAATGGCGGCTATGTTCCTGGACGCGTTAAGCCGCTTCAGTGATGACGATCCGGCATCACACCTTCTCGTAAGTCGAAACTATCTTGCGGCCAACATCATGTTGTCGAAAGCACCTGTGGATGAGGACCTATCTAGCCGGTTTCGTGATGAGGCCCGCCAGCTGCAGATGGATGTCGAGTACTACCCGGGCATCCAGTCGGATCTGATAGAGCAGATGAACATCATTGAGGGGCCCGACGGACAACCCTACTCCTGGATACACCACGGCGTGAGGGCGATGCTCTCCGACGACAGCGAATCCTTTTTTGCAGGCTGGGCCTACAATGTGCGCCCGCCTACCGACAACTCCCCCTATTTTCACGACTACTTCCTGTGGTCTTCGATAGACCGTTTCCTGGAGAGCTACGGTGACCGCTGGTTTCAGCGGGTTGAGCTTGGCTACATGATCCTGGTGATCACCTTTGTTCAGCTTGCCGTGGCGGCCTTTCTGCTGATTCTGCTTCCGCTCGCATTTCGCTGGAGGCACTTTGCCCAATCGAACGATAAACTACCCACGCTGCTCTACTTTTCACTGATCGGTACCGGTTTTATGTTTATCGAAATGACCCTGCTTCAAACCTTTACACGATATCTTGGCGATCCGATTATCAGCGCAGCCGCCATTCTATCATCGATTCTGGTATTCTCAGGGCTGGGAAGCTACAGCCAGAAGAGAATCCCCCTGTCGGCCGGCAGCAGAATCGCTATTGCATCATGCTCCATTTCACTTCTGATGATCCTCTACCTGCTCATTGCGGAACCACTTCTTGGCTCACTGTCGCAATTTGGTGGCGTCACCCGGTTTGTAACGGCGTGCCTGTTACTCTTTCCCGTCTCATTCTTTTTTGGATGGATGTTCCCTGCCGGCATCCAAAAGCTTGAAAAGACCGGAGGAAAGCTCGTTCCGTGGGCCTGGGGAGTGGATGGGTTTGCATCCGTTACAGCTGCCCCTCTCGCTGTGATGCTTGCCATGACGTTCGGATTCAGCCATGTTATTCTGCTCGGCATTCTCTGCTATGCAGGTGCCGGTATCACGGGGTGGCTCTGGCGCTGAATCAACCCTCAACTCTCTCTTATAAATCTCTGTGATATTCCTTATTTTAGGTTCTTGCGAAGATAAGGAGCCACAGTAAGTAACATTTTCCGGGACGGAACAGGCCCGGCGCAGCCCTTAAAGAACTAATTAACCAATAACATTTTCCCAGTCATGGCAAAAGAATTTGACGTATGTGTAATCGGAACCGGCCCGGGCGGATATGTAGCGGCTATCCGCGCATCCCAGCTCGGTTTTAAAACAGCAGTAGTTGAGAAGAGATTTCTGGGGGGCGTCTGCCTGAATATCGGCTGTATTCCTACCAAAGCGCTGCTCCGGTCTGCCGAAGTTTTTGAATCGATCTCCCACGCTTCCGATTACGGAATTGATGTGAAGGATTTCTCAGCCAATTTTGGCGGCATGATTAAGCGCAGCCGCAGCGTTGCCGACAAAATGAGCAAAGGTGTTCAGTTTCTGATGAAGGCTAACAAAATTGAAGTTCTGAACGGCACAGGGGTTTTTAAGTCTAAAACTGAACTCGCCGTACAGGATGACAAAGGCAAAGAGACTGAGACCGTAAAGGCTAAGCACTTTATCATTGCAACAGGTGCCCGTCCGCGTCAGCTTCCAAACCTCGAGATTGATGGCAAGATGATCATCGACTCTGAAAAAGCGATGCAGCTCGATAAGCAGCCGAAGAAGATGGTTATCATCGGCGCCGGTGCGATTGGCGTTGAGTTTGCCTACTTCTACAACACCATTGGTACAGAAGTTACCCTCGTGGAGCTTCAGAAGACGCTTGTTCCTGTAGAAGATCAGGATGTTGGAAAAGAGCTTGGCAAGATCTACAAGAAGAAGGGAATGAATATCCTTACCGAAAGCTCTGTGGAGAAGGTAGAGAAGAAAGGCAAGGGCGTTAAAGTGACCATCAAAACCAAGAAGGGCACCGAAACCGTAGAAGCCGACCTCGTTCTTTCCGCAGTTGGAGTTACCGGTAATGTTGAGAATATTGGCCTCGACAAGGCAGGTGTAAAGACTGAAAAAGGAGCTATTGTCGTAGACAAGAAGACCTACAAAACAGATACTGACGGCATCTATGCCATCGGTGATGTGATTGGCGCTCCATGGCTTGCCCACAAGGCATCTCACGAAGCGGTAAACCTGGTTGAGCAGCTTGCCGGTGAAAAAACACACCCAATCAACTACGACAACATCCCGGGCTGTACCTACTGCGAGCCACAGGTAGCATCCGTTGGACTCACCGAGCAGCAGGCTAAGGATGAAGGATACGACGTAATGGTTGGCAAATTCCCGTTCTCCGCAAGCGGTAAAGCGACCGGACTTGGCCACGAAGAAGGGTTTGTGAAGGTCATTTTTGATGCAAAATATGGCGAGTGGCTGGGCTGCCACATGATCGGCTCCCACGTAACCGAGCTGATTGCGGAAGCCGTGGTTGCACGCGATCTGGAGACTACAGGACATGAAATCATCAACGCGGTTCACCCTCACCCAACCATGAGTGAAGCGGTGATGGAAGCAGTTGCTGAAGCGTATGGCGAAGGTGTTCACCTCGGATCCAAGCCAAAGAAAAAGAAGTAAGGCGTTTAAACCGGGCCTTCTAATCCCGGTAACGTAATACAAAAGGGACAGGTCGAAAGGCCTGTCCCTTTTTTTGTTGATTTGTGGGTAAACATAAAGTACTGAGTACAATAATCCAACCTAACAAGGGGGTGTTCAGGCACTGTGATTTGACCTCTCAGCGTTCACTGCGCCTACTTTGCGCCCACAGCGGTAAAAAACGGATCTGATTATTTTAGATCCCTTACTGAACACTTGGGCAGGTTATAATCCCGGCTGTGTTTAACCGCCGAGATCCGCAGCGGAGGCGCGAAGGCCGCAGAGCCCCTCCAACTAGTCAACTCCCCTGCTCAAACCATCGGGGAAACCCTGATTTGAGCCTTTCTACACCTTTTCTTAACAATTCGCCGATAGATTGCCATTAGAGAGAAAAGATGAACCGATCGGTGAGAATCTGAACGGTCAATCTAAACGCGAGAGGCGAATCATGGAGAACAGAAGACCCAAACTACCCCATAAAAGAAAAGGAGTCGTAAACCTTCGTAACTACTACACCTTAACCCTGCAGTGCGGTGTAATTCTTGCACTGCTGCTCTTCATAGGCATTGTGAATCTTGAGATCAGACCGTCAGAGCAACCGGAGTTTGTTGCCCAGTCGCAGGAGGTGGTTGAGATGGAAGAGATCATACAGACACGGCAACAGCCGGAAGTACCGCCGCCACCCCGCCCACCCGTTCCGGTCGAGGTTCCCAATGATGTGATCATCGATGATATTGATATCGACATCAGCGCAGACCTCTACCTCGGATCGATGGCTGAGCTCCCGCCACCACCAAGACAATCAGACCCGGCTGAAGAGGAGGAAGAGGATGACTTCTATGTCTTCGTAGAGCAGATGCCGGAACTGAAAGATGGCATGGCCGCACTTCAGCACAACGTCAGGTACCCCGAGATGGCCCGAAAAGCAAATATTCAGGGTCGGGTACACGTGCAGTTTATTGTGAACGAACAGGGTGAGGTGGAGAACCCGGTCATTGTTCGCGGAATTGGCGGTGGCTGCGATGAAGAGGCCGTAAGAGTAGTGAAACAGGCGGAATTTGTGCCCGGCCATCAGCGCGGCAGACCGGTAAGAGTGCAGTTTCAGCTTCCTGTTACCTTTGTACTGCGCGATGCTAACTGACGGTGAAGAGTGCCGATAAAGAGACGCCTCTCAGAGAAGACGTCCGTAAACAATGGAAACCGGGAAACCGGTTCTGATCGCGGCGTCTTCTCACATTTAGGGGTGGGAGACCGGAGGAAATCAAAACTCCAATCTTTTCGTTATCTTTGGGCTATGAAAAGAGTCATCGATGTATACGATCTCGGCCACTCCCCCTACAGGTCTGCCTGGGATCTTCAAAAATCAGTACAAAAGCTCCTGATCGATCAGAAAAGGGCGATCAGGGACGGAAATACCCCGGCACAGCTTCACAACGATCAGCTTCTGTTTGTGGAGCATCCGCACGTCTATACGCTCGGAAAGAGCGGTGACTCTTCGCATCTGCTAAAAGGAGTGAACGAACTTGCGGGTATCCAGGCAGAATATGTGGAGATCGATCGTGGTGGAGATATCACCTACCACGGCCCGGGTCAGATAGTAGGCTATCCAATTATGGATCTCGACAACCACTTCACCGACATCCACAAATACCTCCGCTACCTTGAAGAGATAATCATCAGAACCGCTGCTGAGTATGGCGTTGAAGCCGGACGAATTGATGGGCTTACAGGCGTCTGGTCGGGTGATCAGAAGATATGCGCCATGGGCATTCGCTGTTCAAGATGGGTAACCATGCATGGATTTGCGCTCAACGTCAATACCGACCTCTCCTATTTCGACCACATTGTTCCTTGCGGTATCTCAGACAAAAAGGTGAGTTCACTCTCCAAACTTACCGGCAGAACCATTGATGAAACGGAAGTAAAGCAGAAGATCATCAGGCACTTCGGAGATGTTTTCGGCGTTGAGATACGTGTTCAAAGGGAGACTCTCAATGCGATCCGATAATGATCCTAACTATACCATTTGAAACAACAGACCAACGAAATCCTGCCTGAACCCCTCGAACAATTTTCGTACCTTTAAAAATGAATTTTTCAGGCCTGCATCAGGCAAACATTTTTGACTTATGATTAAAGAGTTAGACGTAATAGACAAAGAAAGTCCCGCACAGAGACGGCCCGACTGGCTCCGTGTAAAACTCCCATCCGGAGAGAAGTTTAAGGAGGTCTCTGAAACCATCCGGAAAAACAATCTCAACACGGTCTGTTCGGAAGCGCGTTGCCCCAATATGGGTGAGTGCTGGGGTGCCGGTACCGCCACATTTATGATTCTGGGCGATGTCTGTACACGATCCTGCTCTTTCTGCGCCGTGAAAACAGGCCGGCCGGTTCAGGGGCTCGACTGGGATGAGCCACGCCGCGTTGCTGATGCAGCCTCCAAAATGAAACTGAAGCACGTTGTTCTC
Source organism: Balneolaceae bacterium (assembly GCA_020832225.1). Taxonomy (GTDB): domain Bacteria; phylum Bacteroidota; class Rhodothermia; order Balneolales; family Balneolaceae; genus Rhodohalobacter. The sequence continues at coordinate 10,241 of JAFIFA010000063.1, read as the reverse complement.
ACCTCTGTAAACCGTGACGAGCGTAAAGATGGAGGTGCCCCAATTTTTGCCGAGTGCCACAAAGTTCTCAGAGATACAATCGATGGCGTAACCATCGAATCGCTGATTCCTGATTTCCGCGGCGTATGGGATGCCCTTCAGATCGTTATCGATACACCACCTGATGTGCTGAGCCACAATCTGGAAACTGTACCAAGACTCTATCGCAACGTGCGTCCACAAGCGAAGTATGAGCGCTCCCTTGAGCTGCTTCTGCGCTGTAAGGATCAGGGGCTCAGAACCAAAACCGGCATCATGGTCGGTCTTGGAGAGACCCGCGAAGAGGTGATACAGCTCATGCAGGACTGCGTGGACCATAAAGTTGACGTTCTGACCATTGGCCAGTATATGCAGCCAACAAAAATGCATCATCCGGTTGTTGAGTGGGTACATCCTGATCAGTTTGCAGAGTACAAAGAGATTGGCGAAGAACTCGGTCTTGAGCATGTTGAGAGTGGTCCGCTTGTACGCTCTTCATACCACGCCGAACGTCACGTTTAAAGATATCATCCACAACGGACGCCGGCACCGGTTCACTTTAGCGAAACGGAAAGCCGGAAACTGTTAACAGGAAACGCTTCCAATGCTATCGATTCTTGCTGTCGTACTGATCTGTTACCTGATCGGCGCCATTCCGAGCTCCCTCTGGATGGGCAAAATATTCTACAGTGTAGACATTCGGAATCATGGAAGCGGGAATGCCGGAGCCACTAACACATTCCGTATTCTCGGCTGGAAAGCAGGCACCATCGTTCTTCTCCTCGACTTCGGAAAGGGCCTCTTCTGCACCCTGGTGGTGAGCCAGCTCGCCTACAGTATCGGTTCAGGGCCTATCACTTTTTATGAAAATTGGGATGTAGATGCCATGCTGGTCATTCTAAGTGGCGTTGCAGCCGTAGTTGGCCATATGTTTCCGGTATATGCCGGGTTCAGCGGTGGAAAGGGGGCGGCAACAGCTTGTGGCATGCTCTATGGCGTAGAACCCATCTCAATCTCAATCTCACTTTCAATATTCCTGATTGTGATGTTTGCTTCCAGATACGTATCTCTCGGCACAATCGTGGCCTCTGTCATCTATCCATTTTCTCAGTTAACCCTTCGATACGGAATGGGTGTGGAGATCGACGGCAGCATCATCATATTCAGCAGCGCACTTGCCATTGGTGTCATTATAAAACATAAAGGAAATATTAAACGCCTTATGGAAGGAAATGAAAACCGGGTGAAATCGTTTAAACCATCAGACGGGCGACTTAAAGAAGGATCTTCAGAGTGAAACATATAACCATTATAGGAGCCGGAAGTTTTGGAACAGCCATGGCTGTTGTTCTTGGCAACAAGAATTATCCCGTCACCATGTGGGCCCGGGAAGACCATGTAGCAGAGGGTATAAACAGCAAGCATGTCAACCCGGAGTACATTAGTGACGTAACTCTTCCGAAAAGCGTATCTTCGACATCAGACATCGTAAACGCTCTCAAAGATGCGGAAATGGTTCTTTTTGCCACGCCATCTCACGCCATTCGTGATGTGGCCGGAAAAGTGAAGCCATACCTGAGCGGCTCAGAAATTGTTGTTACCGTCTCCAAGGGAATCGAAAAGGATACCCTGATGACGCCCACACAGATATTAGCGGATGTTCTTGAAGGCACCCTGCTCGAAGATCAGATCGGTGTACTGACGGGCCCCAGCCACGCCGAAGAGGTTGGACACTTCAAGCCAACCACGGTAGTTGCATCGGCCTATTCCAAACGTGCAGCACAACAGATTCAGGAGACGTTTCTTTCCAAAATGTTTCGGGTCTATCTCAATTACGATATCACCGGAGCCGAAATAGGTGGAGCGCTAAAAAATATTATGGCTATCGCCGCCGGTATTGTGGATGGTGCGGATCTTGGCGACAACGCAAAGGCAGCTCTGATGACTCGCGGCCTTCATGAAATGAAACGAATGGGAACCTCTCTGGGCGCTTCTCAAGATACCTTCTCCGGCCTCACCGGGATGGGCGACCTCATTGTTACCTGCACCAGCCGCCACAGCCGAAACCGCTTTGTGGGATACAGTATCGGGCAGGGTAAATCCCTGGATGAAATTATTTCCGGTATGAATATGGTTGCAGAGGGTGTAAAGACTGCAGAATCGGTACATCAGTGGGCTGAGAAGAATTCCGTTGAGATGCCAATAACTGAAGCGGTTTATCGTATTCTTTTTGAAGGCGTGAATCCAAAAGACGCCGTCGACAAATTAATGTCACGAAATGCGAAGAATGAGATCATGATCTAATCTTCCCGAGACCCCCACAGCGAACCCCTGATCTTTTAAAACCTGACCGACATGTATCTTCCAAATGGTGAAATCACGATATCGGATATGGGTCCGGCTGAACTCCGTAACCTCATTCAGACCGGCGAAGGGACATTTCTGGAGTTCAAGAAAACGATCCCAAACGCACAAAAAATTGCCCGCGAAATCGCCGCTTTTGCCAATACTAAAGGCGGAACCATCCTTGTGGGAGTCGATGACAACAAGAATATCTCCGGTGTTAGTGCCTACTTTGAAGAGGAGTTCCTTCTGATGGAGGCCGCCCAGAAGTGGTGTGTTCCAGCTATTCCGCTACGCATAGAGCTGGTTCACTCCGGCATGGAAGATGTGATGGTGGTTAGCGTACCCGAGATGGAGAAGAAGCCGGTCTATGTGAAGGGAAAAAAGAAGAGATTGGTCTTTATTCGCATCAGGGACGAGAGCACACTTGCCAGCGATGAACAGACCGAAATACTGAAGCAACAGTATTCGGATGACGGCGTTACTTTTGAATATGGAAAGAATGAGCAGATGCTTTTTCGCTATCTGAATGAATATGGTGAAATCACCGTTTCAAAGTTTGCTCAGATCGTTAACGTAACATCATACAGAGCCTCCCGCATACTTGTCAATTTGGTAAGTGCAGGAGTTTTGAAGATCTTTAGACGCTACGAGGAGGATGTTTTTACATTCGCAGAAAGCACGAAGTAAATAAGACAGAGCAGTAATTTTATGGCTATTGAAGACGAAAACCTGGACGATGTAATTTCATCACTGATTGATGATGTACCTGATGATGAGAGCGGAACTGAATCTCCCTCTCTTCCAATGCCTGCACCGGCATCTCCCAACGCCGATCCGGTCTCTCTTACAGAGAGGGCAGCCAAACAGATTCGAAAGATCCGCGATAACGAAGATCTTGATGAAAACCTCTACCTGAGGGTTGCTGTAGAGGGTGGAGGCTGCTCGGGGCTTAGCTACAAGCTCGGTTTCGACATCCGAACCGATGAGGATGAAGTGATCAAAAGCCAGGGATTTGAAGTGATCGTAAATCCCAAGCATATGATGTATCTCAACGGGATCAAAATCGACTATCCGGATGGACTGGATGCCAGGGGCTTTACATTCGACAACCCCAACGCCAGCGAATCATGTGGCTGTGGCTCATCTTTTGCCGTATAGTCTTTCAAGTCTCTTTTTGACGATCCTTCATCCGGGAAGCTACATCATCCGCATCAGTGGTAATCAACCTTACTCCTCGCTTGAATGTGATATAGTGCCAGATCCATTCTGCGAATACCCGGAAACGGTTTCGGAACCCAATCAGGAAAAAGATATGGATCAGCGACCAGAGCAGCCACGCAAACAGGCCTGAAAATTTGAAGCCGCGAACATCAGCCACAGCACGTGCGCGACCAATGGTAGCCATGCTTCCTTTATCCGTGTAAGAAAAGGACGGAGTATCTTTCCCCTTTAATCTATTTTTGATCAATTTTGCCAGATATGTACCCTGCTGTAGCGCTACCGGAGCAAGTGCGGGCAGCGGCTTACCCTCATTATTCTCAACATAGGCAGCATCACCTATAACAAAGATGTTGTCTGAACCGGGTATCGACAGATCCCCTCTAACCCGCGCCCTTCCCATTTTGTCGGTTTCGCAATTTAGTACACCTATTAGGGGAGACGCCTCCACACCGGCTGCCCAGATGATGTTCGGCGTATCTATAAACCGGTCATCCATCTGCACGCCGTTTTCACGGATCTCCTTGACCGGGCTGTTCAACATTACAGTAACTCCCATCTTCTCCAGCTCCTTTTTCGCCTTTTCGGAGAGTTCAGAAGGGTAGCCGTTCAATATGGCATCGGCCGCTTCAATCAAAATCACATCGGTTTCATCCGGTGAAATCTGCCTGAAATCGCGCATCATGTTGCGCTTGGCAATTTCAGCGATGGCACCGGCCATCTCCACTCCGGTAGGGCCGCCGCCAATCACGGCATAGGTGAGATAAGGTTTTCGCTTTTTGGGATCTTTGATTTTATCCGCTTTTTCAAGAGAGATCAGAACCCGCTCCCGAATAGCGAGTGCATTGTTGAGTGTTTTAAGCCCCGGCGCAAACTCTTGCCACTTTTCATTCCCGAAATAGTTGTATCTGGCTCCCGGAGCCAGTATCAGATAGTCGTATGGAATGGCCTCGCCATCCGAAAGTATCACGGATTTCTGCTCCTGATCAACCTCTGTAACCTCACCAAGTATCGTCTCAATATTCTTGTTTCGGCTGAATATTGCGCGAATGGGCACAGCTATATCGCCCGGTGAGAGGGCTGCCGTAGCTACCTGATAGAGAAGTGGCTGAAAGAGGTGGTGATTCTTTTTATCGATCAGTGTAATCCGGCAATCTGTTTTTCGAAGTGACCGCGCTGCCGCAATTCCGCCGAATCCCCCCCCTACGATAACAACCCTCGGTTCATCGTCCATATATGATCACCTAATTTAGTTTTGCCTTCGCCTCTTCAGCAAGCTCACGGATCTCATCTCTTGAGACCTCCATTCGGTTTCCGCAGTAGTGGCATACCACTTCCTGGCTCTCCCCATCAAGCTCTTTCAAGTCATCATAACTGAGCATGGAGAGTGCATTTTTGAAACGATCAGGAGAGCAGCGGCAGAAAAAGTGCACGGGCTGACGATCGAGCTCACGAACCGTGAATGGAGCTGAGGCCATCCTCATCACATCATCAATGTAGTGATCATTGGAAAAGAGTTCGCTCAATGGTGGTAGTGACTGCAGGGTTTTCTGAAGTTTCTCCATTGTGCTCTCATCCGCATCGGGAAGCCTCTGAATCAGTACACCGCCGGCGTGTGTAACCTCACCATCTCCATCCATTCCAACATCGAGAAGAAAACCGGATAGCACCTGCTCCGATTGCGCCATGTAGTGCGCCATATCGGAAATCACATCGCCCTCAATCAGCTCAATGGTGCTTGTTCTGGGCTCTGCTTCATTGTATAGCGTTTTTGATATGGTAAGAAGCCCAAGACCGATTCCATCCCCGATTGTGACACTGCTGTCAGAGTAGTCGAGCTCCGCAGCGGGATTTCCGGAGTATCCACGGATCTCACCAACGCGGTTCGCTTCAGCAAGAAGAAGACCTACCGGGCCACCGCCTTCAAGCCGTACCTGAATCCTCTCTTCACCCTTCAGTTCTGAAGCGAGCAGCATTGAAGCGGTCAGGGTTCTTCCGAGAAGCACCGTATTAAGCAGCGAAAGGTTGTGATTTTCACGAGCGGTTTTAACAACCTCGGTGGTCTTAACCACGCTGATCTTAAATTCACCGGTGTCATGAATTCCCTTAATCATCCGGTCCTTAAATTCAAACTTCTTTCTCAGTGACATAATTTACCAAATACCTCTGTAAGGTGTTTTGTAACTAAAATTCTGATCTTCTTACTCAACAAATTTACGCCGTCAACTGTTTCTGCATCTACAATTAAACGATGTAGATTTGTCGAAAATTTCAATAGCCTTCAAAATTACGAACTTTGCAGCTCTCTTTCCTTACACATTGCTTCTCAAAATTGTGACAGTTTCCCAAAACAGAACAGCCCGCCGATTGGGCGGGCTTGATATGCTCTGATTGGTTTTTGTGAATCTGCTATTTGCGATCGCGCAGATAGATCTGCCCTTTTCTTTGTGAGAAGTGTGAATTGGAGGAGTAGATGTTTCCTACACGACCTACAGATCTCATACGCTCTTCGGCGATGCGGTTAGAGGCAGCTATCGTTGGAATCTTGTGCTGTTCAGCCACATCGAAAATCCGGAGTACCGTATCGTAGATTCGGGCCGTTTTTTCCATGGCCAGTTTCTCGTTGTACCCTTCCAATTCGCCTGCCACATTGATCAATCCACCGGCATTGATCACATAGTCGGGAGCATAGAGAATACCCCGCTCGATCAGTTCGCGGCCATGCTTCTTTTCTTCATCGAGGATGTTGTTGGCACCACCCGCCACGATATCACACTTCAGGTAGTTGATAGTGTCGTCGTTCACAACCCCACCCAGGGCACAGGGGCTGAAGATATCGAGTTCGAGCGTGTAGATATCATCCGGCTTCACCAGTTTGGCTCCGGTCTCCTTGGCTACTTTCTTTGCTTTCTCTTCAAAGATATCGGTGATAAAGATTTCGGCGCCCTCTTTGCTCACATATTGTGCCAGGTGTGAAGCAACCGAACCGGCTCCCTGTATCCCAATACGTTTTCCTTTTAGCGAATCGCTGCCGTAGGCGCGCTTTGCAGACGCTTTCATTCCCATATAAACCCCATAAGCAGTTACAGGCGAAGGATTACCACTGCCGCCCATGTGCTTTGGAATACCGGTCACATACTTGGTTTCAGAGTAGATCCACTCCATATCCTGTTCGGTCATACCCACATCCTCTGCGGTTATGTAGCGTCCGCCCAGACCATCAACAAACCGACCGAAGGCACGGAAGAGAGACTCCGATTTCTGCTTTTGTGCATCGCCGATGATGACCGCCTTACCCCCACCCAGATTCAGGCCCGAGATTGCGGATTTATAGCTCATCCCCCTTGAAAGACGCAGAACATCGCGAATGGCCTGCTGTTCATTGGTGTAGTTCCACATTCTTGTGCCGCCAAGAGCCGGACCAAGCGTGGTATCGTGAATTGCGATGATGGCCTTCAGTCCAACTTCCGGCCTCGAACAGAAAACGATCTGTTCATGCTCAAGCTGTGTCATATCGCTGAATAGTTGAAAGTCTTTATCTATACTGCTTTCAGAGTCTATTATATCTGCTGTTGTATTCATGTGCTGCAATCAGTTCTAAAGTATTATGGAAACGCTTCCAAACTATGAATTCTCTCTGATATTCCATAGTAAAAAGGGATTAAATCGATTCTAAAAATCTCTCCGATTGTTTAAAATGGCATCAATTCCCGGCAAACTAAATATCGTTTTCTGCTCACCTTTTTTTATAATATAGGGAGCTGCTTTTAAGAAATTTATGGCTGCGGGCAAGCCGTCCCGTTCTGGCCATCTGATACCACAGTTTCATATCGAACTCTGCTGCTGATCGGAAAAAGATCAGGCACAGAGCCTTTGGCGTTGATGAGGTGACACTCCCCTGCCTGTTAAATGAGAATAAAACCGAACACATATCATGTCATTCCGATGGGTATACCCAGACCCCGAAAGGGAGGAGTTTGTCCGCACTATGACGGAGCAGCTCAATGTACCCCGGGAGATCGCCAGACTTCTGGTTCTCCGGGGAATCAACACCTTCGACGACGCCAAAACATTCTTCCGGCCTGAAGAGGAGGAACTCCATGATCCATTCCTGATGAAGGATATGGAGAAGGGCGCTTTACGTCTCGCAGCGGCGATTCGCAATCATGAAAAAGTGCTGATCTACGGCGACTACGACGTTGATGGCACCACTGCAACCAGTATCCTCTATATCTTCCTGAAACGGTTCGGGCTCGATGTGGACTACTACATACCACACCGGTTCAAGGAGGGGTATGGAATCAATCCGGACGGCATACGTTATGCAATCGACCATGATGTAAACCTGATCGTATCCGTAGACTGCGGAATTACGGCAATTGAGGAGGCGAAATATGCCCGTGACAACGGAATCGACCTCATTATTTGTGATCACCATACCGTTGGCGATGATATTCCAGAGGCTGTTGCGGTTCTGGACCCCAAGCGTCCCGATTGCAACTACCCATTTGATGGACTCTCAGGTGCAGGCGTAGGCTTTAAGCTGTTACAGGCAACCGTAACCAAGCTCGGCCTCTCTGATGATTTCCCCAATCAGTTTCTTGATCTGGTGGCAATTTCAGTTGCCTCCGACATTGTGCCTATAGTTGATGAGAACCGCATTATGATGCGGCGCGGGCTGCAGCTGATCAATACGGAACCGAGAACGGGCATCAGCGCACTTCTGCAGCAGATCAATATGAATCCGGGACAGATCAGCACCTCGTCCATCGTCTTTTCAATCGGTCCCAGAATCAATGCGGCCGGACGAATGGGGGATGCCACCACTGCTGTTGATCTGATGATTGCGGACGATATGGCTACCGCCAAGCGGCTTGCCGCCCAGCTGGAGTCTGTGAATGTGAAACGGCGCACAACGGACAGCAACACCATGGAGCAGGCCGTGGAGCTTCTGGAGTCGCGATTCAACGTGGATGAGATCTCCTCGATGGTACTTCACCATCCGGAGTGGCACCTTGGTGTGATAGGAATTGTAGCCTCCCGACTGGTGGACAACTACCATCGCCCTGCCATAATGCTCAGCACTGTTGAAGGAAAAGTAAAAGGTTCTGCGCGATCGGTTAAGGGGTTCAATATCTATGAGGCGCTTAAGCAGTGTGATGACCTGCTTGAGCAGTTTGGCGGACACGAATTTGCGGCCGGACTGACTATGGACGCAGACAATCTTGATGAGTTTCGGAAACGAATAGACCAGATTGCCTGCGAGTGCCTGGCAGAGAACGATTTTCTTCCTGAACTTGAGATCGACTCAGTATTGAAGCTCGGTAACGTGGACACAAGGTTCTGGAAGCTGCTTTCGCAGTTTGAGCCGTTCGGTCCGGGAAACCTTCGCCCCACATTTGTATCGAAAGATGTGGAGATCGTTGGGGTTCCGACCATCGTTGGAAATGGTCATCTTAAAATGAAGGTGAGTCAGAATGGCTCGTCAACATTTGACGCCATTGGATTTAACATGCACGAATACCTTCCCCTGATCCGAAACTGTAAAACAGACCGGGTTGATGTGGCCTATGTACTTGAAGAGAACTTCTGGAACGGCAATCGCACCATTCAGATGAGGCTGAAGGATATTCACGTTGAAGGGGAATAAGGCTGATGATTGAAAGACGGGGCAAAAAAACCTCTCCAAAGCTTCAATAATTTTCCATCACCTTTTGTGTTAGGTTTCAAAAGCCCTTATATTTGGCGTCTCTGATCAAGGGACTGTAGCTCAGTCGGTAGAGCAACGGACTGAAAATCCGTGTGTCGGCGGTTCGATTCCGCCCGGTCCCACACTCAGACAAAGCCCTGTAAGACATAGAGATATGAACTTGCAGGGCTTTTTTGGTTTGTGGATATGTGTTAATGGAATTTGTCTCGGGGACAGATAGGGGACAGTACAATTAATTTTATCCTTCGCAACATGTTCACCTAAAAAGTTTATTTCTTGATCACAAAGTTTATTTCATCTATTCTAACACCAAAATAAATTCATATAAAAGTCGTTTGAAGAAAATAACACTACAATTACCGGCAAAAGTTTATGAAAATAACTTTCATCGATATTTGGAGAATATAAGTAGATCAGTAGAGTACCAATATATCGCTTTTGATTTCGCAGAAGTTGAATTTTATATCCCAGCTGCATGGGTTTCTTTATTGGCTTTAATAAAGAAGTTGAAAAGCGAGGGCGTCGATGTAACCTTTGAAAATCTAGATAAGGAGAGCGATTTATTCCGATACCTTCAAAGAATTGACTTCCTAAAAAACTGTGGATTAGATTACCCTGAAAATTTCAAAAGAAGAGAGCAAGGACACAGATTTGTACCAATAAAAACAATCAACAGAAAAAACTTGCACGGATCATTATCGACTACTAATACCTCCGAATTGTCTTCTGAAGTTGCTAAATGTCTAGCTCCAGAAGAAGCCCAATACATAGAAAGCTCAAACTCTGCAGAAGAGTTTGAAAATTATGATGAAACTAAAACCTCTCTTTTAGACTTTATAGAATACAGTGTTAGTGAACTTTCCAATAATGTTTTAGCTCATTCTAAATCAAATGGATTTATATCTGCGCAATACACACCGACAACAAACTATGTGAGAGTGGGTATAGC
>JAFIFA010000061.1 GCA_020832225.1 Balneolaceae bacterium | reverse complement strand
TCTTCCCGGGAAGTAGAAGCATTCCCGCAAGCAGAGCAATACGTTCAACCGTCTCTTTCAGTAAGATACGTTCGTTTGGGTTGTGTGCTCCATCGCCCACGGCACCCATCCCGTCCAGTGTTGCTGTGTACTGTGTGGTATAGCTCCCGTCCGATCCTCCACCCGAAATCCCTTGCTCAAGCTCTATATCAAGTTTGGAACCGATCACTTTTGCTGCCAGCCAGAGCGCACGATTTCGATCGTTCTGATCCATAGGCGGTTTCTTCACCCCTCCGGTTATATCGAGAGTGACGCCGGGGGTTGTCGGCTCCAGCGATTTAATCGCTTTATCGATACGTTCGGCATCACTGTTTGTCAATACACGCACATCCACCGATGCATTACATTCAGCAGCAACAACATTGGTTGCGCTGCCTCCTCTAACGGTGCCCACATTTACGGAAATCCCTTTTTTGGGATCGTTCAATTCATTCAGTTTTTGAATCACATGGGAGAGCTCAACAATTGCGCTCCTGCCTTTTTCCGGCTCTATTCCGGCATGTGCAGACACCCCTGAGATCTTTACATTGTAGCGACCTCCACCCTTTCGCCTTGTTTTAAGCTTTCCATCAAGATCAAGCGATGGCTCCAGAACGTAAACACGATCCACAGATTTGGCCACCCGAACAACCTGCTCCATGGAGTCTTCGCTGCCCACCTCTTCATCGGAGTTTAAAAAAATCACGGGCTCCAGTTCCGGGGTGAGTTTCTTCTCTTTCAGCACCGTTAAGGCAACGACCATCATGGCGATGCCCGACTTCATATCGTAGATGCCCGGACCGGTTAGCACATTTCCCTCGATATTGAAAGGCATCTTCTGCAGGGTCCCTTTTGGCCAAACCGTATCGACATGGCCCAGCAAAAGCTGTCCCCCACTGCTGTTTGAGTGCGCCGGTCTGGCCAGAATTTGCCCTCCGCTCTCTGTGCCCGGGTAGTGCTCCACCCTGTACCCTAAATCCTGCAGCTCCTCTTCAATCACCTTGAAGATCTTTTTGTGCGATTCAGGATCATCGGATGGGGTTTCGATCTCCACCAGGCGTTTTAACAGGGAGACAAACTGCTCCTCTTTCCCCAGGCACTGCTGTAAGATCTCACTTGCTGTCTCGTCTTCTACCATCTGCTTTGCTGCTCATTAAAGGTTTGGGATATGGTTGCGCATTTGTACTATCAAGAACTGCGTATCGACCAGCAGAAACATAGAGAAGATTTTGGGGATTATGAATTGATTCCTTCTGGGTATGGGATGGATTTTATATGGGCTTATTTCGTTTCTCAACTGCTAAGATTTCAGAATCGATGTCCTATAACTCGTCAAAGTTATATAAATGGAAACGTTGTGCCAGTTCCAGACGCTGAAAGATCCTCCGCTTCGCTTCGGATGCTATCAGGTCTTCCACTCAATCACTCATCCACTCCCCCACTCACCTACCAACTGAGACACCCCCTTCCCGATGGTTTTAGACAAGCTTAGTTCATGGGCAGAACACCCCTCGTCTGCCTCCGCTATCGCTCCGGCATCCACTCCCCTCAAGGGGAGACTTTTCCCAGCTCTACGAAGCTTTAGCGTAGTAGACCCGTTTCACGTCTTACCTCTCCGTCCTACAATCCCCTAAACTCCACTCTCCATCTAACCGGGTGGAAGCGGCCGTTTTCGTCGTAGCTGTAGCCCACGATCTCGCCGTTGTTGTTGATGGATCGCGCCAGGCTGTTACCGCCGAGTGTAGGCAGTTCGATCATCCCGTTTTCCGGGTCCCAAATAAATGCTCTTGATTTGCCGTCGCCAATACTGCTATACCCTACAACCTGTCCGTGGTTGTTGATGTCCCATGCGGTGCTCCAATCTCCGCCCAGCGTTCCGAGGGCGGTCATGCCGCCATCTTTGCTCCATAAAAACGCTTCAGAGCGGTAGCTGCTGCTCATGGAGATATCAAGCGAGTGCGTCGCCGTTACTGATCCCGCACGCTTTTGCGCAACTCCGGATTCCCGGTCCCAGGGAAACGCTTCACGATCAAAGGTGCCGTTTTGGATCATCTCCGCCACATGGCTGTAGTCATAAACTCCGGCCGAACCGGTCTTTCTGAGCAGCATCTCAGCCTGCTTCATCTCTTCAGGTCCCGCAGCGCGTTTCCCCGCAGAGCTTCCCGATGAAACCAGCACAGAACCAACCACTTCACTCCTGTCATTCACCGCATTGGCACGTCCTGAACTAAAACCGTTTTGAGAACCAAGCCCCGACACGCCATTTTCCTTGTCCCAGATAAAGGCTCGATTGGAAGTGTTGTAATCCACACCCACCACTTCTCCCTGGTTGTTGATCCCCTTCGCCCAGCCATTTTTGGTGATCACTGCTGTACCATCTGCTTCACTCCAGGCCCAGCCATTGGTTTCGTAATCATAAATATCATCGAAAAGATGGGTCTCGATAAATGTCTCACCGGCAACCATTCCGTCATCGTTAATATCGGCCGCTTCCGCAGAGCCGCTCCCGAATGAACCCAAATCGCGGGTTCCCCCGGATGAATCCCAAATTCTTGGCACACCTGATCCATTACCAACCACAACGCCGTTGTTGTTGATCGCACGGGCAAACATGCTGCCCAGATCCCGTTTCCCGGCTCCCTCCTCCCAGAGGTCGTTGCCACCCACAATTTGTCCGCTGTCATTGATATCCCACGCCACAATCAATCCTGCGAGCTCAGAGAGTTCGGTAATCTCCACGCTGAAGAGCGATGTGCTGATCAGAATCTGTACCGACCGATCTCCATTTCCGGCTACAACTGCGTAACTGTCCATCCGGCCGGGCTCATACCCTTCAGCTTTATCCTTCACAAATTCAACGATTCGTTTCGCTGTGCCCGGGCTAAATGTAAACTCACCCGGTCCGGCAAAACGCTGCGATACTCTTCCGGGGTTGATATTACCGGCGTCAAAGCCTGACGGATCGGCAAGTCCCCAAAGTGCTGCCTGAAGTTCATTTCTGCCTGCTGATGCAAACCGGTCCAGAATCTCTTGCTGATGGTTCAGCAGATAGTTCACCGGATTCCACTCGGATAAACCACGTGTTGTGAAGAGTGTAAGGCCTTCATAGATATTTTCACCCAAAACCGGATCTTTCTCCGGGGAAAGACTCCACGCTTCATAGCTGTCGGAACCGGGAAGAGCTCGTTCATCTCCGTTATCCACCTCCGCCATCCAAATACCGGTATCACTCGGCTTAAGGGAGATGCGAACATCCTCACCACCTTCGGATACTTTCATGGCAGGCAGTTCAGTTTCAAAATTTACCGGAGAGAGCGTCTCCTCACCTCCACACGACTGCAGTATCAGCAGAAGGGGCAGCATAATGGTGACTACGAATAGTGATTTGGAGTAATTCTGTTTGTAAGTTCTATTTTGCACGGAGATATTCCCTTTTTCCCACCGTCACTTTTATGGACGGATGGTAATGATTGCTATTGTGATTCTGACCGCTCTTCCCCAAAAACGGATCCTTTTCTAACCACCTGCAATGTAGGGATTCTATACCTTTGAGAGCCTCTCAGGGGCATTATAATCTTATAATAGACAGCCGTGTAATGGGTTACACAGAAACCTGCAAAAAATCCGTTTCTGATAACATTGAGGCAAATAGCACTCCTCCCAAAGCATTCAAAAAATTGCTGAGACTCTTGATTACAGCTCGCTAATCAACCAATGGTGCTCCCTCTGTCAAACCGGATTCCATAAAAAAACCGCCGGTTTTTCTGCCGGCGGTTCAGGGTAAAATCATGGTGTGATGCGGGCTACGCCATCACCTCACTCTTCAGGCTCTCCTCGAGCTCCTTCACAGAGCCGTAGAGATCGCTAAAAGAGTCGATCTCATAGTACTGCGTCTGGATTTCTGATGTGATAAAGTCGTTGTGCAGAACCTTATCTACATCATATGGTGAGACGTTAATATCATCCTCAAAGATATGATTGGACTCTCCGGAGGATGAGATAATACCGGCACCGTAGATCCGTGTCTTCTCGTCGAGCGAGATCAGCCCAAACTCAATGGTAAACCAGTAAAGCCGTTGAAGCTGTTTCTCAACCGTCTTGTTGTGGCCATACTCCACGCCAAGCGCACCAAACTGCTGCACAAATTGCGCATATTCGGGGTTCATCAGCAGGGGAATGTGTCCGAAGATGTCGTGAAACATGTCGGGCTCTTCCAGGTAGTCGAGCTGACTCATCTTCCGGAGCCATGTAGAGGAGCAGAATTTCTTTTGTGAGAGCAGCTTGAAAAACTGATCAACCGGAATCAGTCCAGGCACCACAACGATGGACCATCCATTTTCGGCCATCAGATGCTCATTCAGCTTGTCAAAATTGGGTACTTCATTGGGATTGAGAACATCGCTGAGCTGATCGAGGCATCTCAGATATTCGGGATGAGCTTTCCCCTGAAGGTTTTTTTCCTGTCGTTCAAAGAGCGTTTTCCAAACCTTAAAATCCTCTTCGGTGTACTTGGCGTACTCCTGCGTCATTTTTTTCATGGGTCGTCTGTTCAGATATCTTTATTAATGGTAGATCTTGCCGGAAAGGGCGCACCAAGATACAGCTTGCCTATCAATTTATCCCGGTAAGCTGAAGTGGATCTCCTTTCCGATTCTGAACAACCAAAAAATGACCGCGTCAATTCACGATTCCCTAAAAAGGGAGGCCATCGTCATCATCTTCCGGACCGAAATCGATGATGTTGTCGTCCGGATTTGCAGCAGCGCCACCGCCTTGCTGAGCTCCGCGCTCAATTTTCCACGCTTTCACATCGGTATACCATCTCCCCTTAAACTCACGGCTCTGAATATCAATATGGGCCGTAATGGTCTCATCCACGCTCAGGCTGTTCTGGTCGATCTGATCGCCCCACTGCGTAATGCAGACCAGTTTTGGAAACTTTCCCTCCGTTTCAAGGATAAAATCCTGCTTCTTCCATGGTCCGTTTTTGCTCTCTCCCGATTGTACCTCGAGAATCTGCTTCACTTTACCTGTAATCTGTAAATCCATAACTGCTTTGGTGATTGTTGATTTCGTGCCCTTCACGAGCCACATATGTATCCTTCAGGGTAAGAACAGTTCACGGCTAATTCAAGCAAATTCGGTAACCAGTCCATCTGCTTCTCTTGTACTATAGATCAAAGTTCACTTTCTTCTCTTTATTCCTCCAACAATAAACCCTTCCCGATGAAATTTTATTCGCTTCTCTTTTTGATTCTGACCTTTCTGCTAACAGGCTGCAGTGACGACCGAACTCATAACCTATATGAAATGCTGAACCTGGAGGAGATAACCATGGATGGCCTTCAGCAGGGTTTTGAAAATGGCGACTTTACTATCCGGCAGGTTACCGAAGCCTATCTGCAGCGTATTGAGCAGATTGACCGTAATGGTCCGGGTCTCAACTCTGTACTGACGATTAACGATCAGGCGGTTGAACTGGCTGAAGAGCTCGATCGGGAACTTGCCGAGGGCAACTCACGCGGACCCCTTCACGGGATTCCGATACTGCTCAAAGACAATATCGACACCTACGATATGCCAACAACGGCAGGCTCCCGCTTTCTGGAGGGATCGTTGCCGCCCGAGGATGCCGCTATTGTGAAACTGCTGCGGGAGCAGGGGGCAATCATCCTCGGTAAAACCAATTTGAGTGAGTGGGCCAACTTTCACAGCAGCACCTCCTCGAGCGGCTGGAGCGGTCTTGGCGGACAGGTAAACAATCCCTATGATCTCACCCGAAACCCTTGTGGATCCAGTTCCGGTTCCGGTGTAGCTGCTTCAGCAAATCTTGCGGCTATTACCATCGGTACCGAGACCAATGGGTCCATTGTCTGTCCGGCGGGTGCGAACGGTGTGGTGGGGATGAAACCAACCATAGGGCTCTGGAGCAGAACAGGTATCATTCCGATCTCCTATACAACCGACAGTGCCGGACCGATGGTACGAACCGTTCGAGATGCCGCTATCCTTCTTGGTGCGCTTGCCGCCGTTGATACCAACGATGAACTCACCCTTGAGGCGGAAGAGCATATGCACGAAGACTACACCCGGTTTCTTAATGAGAACGGACTCGAGGGAAAACGGATCGGTTTCTACACCCAGCCGATGGGCAACCACTTTCGTGTGGATACTCTGATGAACCAAGCCATTCGTGACCTGGAAGCTCAGGGTGCGGAGATCGTAGAGCTCGATCAGATTTCTGAGGTTAATGTAGCCGGTGATGCCTTTCAGGTACTCCTTTTTGAGTTCAAGGATGGTCTCAACAAATATTTTGAATCGTTGGGTGATGACGCACCGGTCTCTTCCATTGAGGAGCTGGCCGAGCTGACTCGCGAAAACCCGGAGGAGACCGAAAAGTTCGACCGAAACCTGATCTTTATGGCGGCGGATATGGACGATCTCGACTCAGATGAATATCGGAATGCACTTGAAAATATGCTTCGCGAGAGCCGTGAAAACGGCATCGACAAGGTGATGGATGAGCACAATCTGGACGCTATCGTCTCTCCCACCGGGTCTCCGGCGTGGAAGACCGATCTTACTCTGGGCGATAATTTTCAGCTCTCATCCAGCTCACCATCCGCGCGGGCCGGCTATCCGATCATCACCCTGCCGATGGGTGAAATTGATGGACTCCCGGTGGGCGTCTCCTTTTTCGGTCGGGCATGGAGCGAACCTCTGCTTCTGGAAGTTGCCTACGCTTATGAGCAGGCCACCATGCACCGATTCGCTCCTCAGGTCTCTACGGAGTAACTCAATATTTAACCCTAAACGCCATGCGCTCAGCGTTGAGCGCATAGCGTTGGGGCCCTTATTACTCTTCAGGGAACAATATGGGGTTTACTCGGTCACATAAATCTCTCCATGAGCAGACGAATCAAGATCGTTACTGCGTTTAGCTGCAGATGCTCTGACAACCCAAGATCTACCTCTACGAGCTTACGTGTTTAAAAAAATATTCTTATATCTGCTGGCATTAACGGCCGGCTCTGCTGCCTTTATTCTATTCTTAACCTGGTATGGATTTTTTGGTCCCGTTCCGGATTCAGACACGCTCTCCGGTCTCGGCAGAGAGAGCGTAACCAAAATCTACACGGCAGATGGTATTGAGATGGGGTCATTTGCCGGCAACTCCCAGACATGGGTTACTCTTGACGAGATTGCCCCTGAGTTGCCTGATGCGCTACTCGCCATTGAGGACATCCGGTTTTATGATCACAACGGAATTGACCGCAGGGCGCTGGCCAGGGTTGCTGTGAGGACGATCCTTCTGCGCCAGAATGCGGGCGGAGGGAGCACCATCACACAACAGCTCGCAAAAAACCTCTATCCCAGAGGGCAAACCGGCAGCAAATTCCATCTGGTTACCGATAAAATCCGCGAGATGATCATTGCCCACCGGATTGAGTCGATCTTCTCCAAGAAGGAGGTTCTGGAGCTCTATCTGAACACCGTCTCTTTTGGTGAGGACACATTTGGTATCGATATGGCATCACGCCGTTTTTTCAGCAAGCCGCCCTCTGAACTTACCGTTACCGAGGCCGCTACCCTATCTGGTCTGCTGCAGGCAACCACCTTCTACAATCCACGAAGGAATCCTGAGCGTGCAGAGGTGCGTCGAAACGTTGTTCTTCGACAGATGGAGAGATATGGAATGATCACCACCGATGAAGCGGAAACCGCAATATCTCAGCCATTGGCCATCAGCTACAGCCGAGACTCCCGCCTCTCCGGTCTTGCGCCCTACTTCCGCGACCAGGTGAGAAGAGAGCTGGCCCGCACCCTTGAAACCACTCCCGCACTCGACGGTAAGACCTACTCACTGCAGAGCGATGCACTCGTCATTCATACTACCCTCGACTCTGAACTGCAACACGCTGCTGAAAGAGCTGTTGCCCGCCAGATGAAGGAGCTGCAGGCTATTTTGGATCGCGAAACCAACAGTCGTCCGTTATTTGGTGAGGAGGACCCCGATGTTTTGGATGCATGGACCAGAACCGGTCACTATCGTGAGCTGAAAGCGGCCGGAGCCACTGAACGTGAGATTGATGAGATTCTGCATGAACCGGTTTCCAGTCAGATATTTACGTGGGATGGGTATCGCACAAAAACTATCTCTCCATATGATGAAATTCGCTACTATCTCAGCTTTCTTAATGCCGGCTTTGTGGCGATGGATCCACTATCCGGTGATGTGAAAGCCTGGGTTGGCGGCATAGATCACCGTCACTTTCCCTTCGATCAGGTTCGTGCACGCCGTCAGCCGGGCTCAGCGTTTAAGCCGGTTCTCTATGCTGCTGCCCTGGAAAGCGGTCGAAGTCCCTGCGACTATCAGCGAAATATGCTTACCACATATGCTGCATATGATGACTGGACGCCCAGAAATACAGGGAATGAATATGGAGGGCGCTACTCACTGAAAGGAGCCATGGCAAAATCGGTCAATACCGTGGCTGTGAACCTGGCCACCGAAACGGGAATGCCCGCAATTCGGAATACGGCAAGGAACCTCGGAATCTCCTCCTCCCTGCCCGACGGACCCTCAGTGGCACTGGGCACCGGAAACTTGTCGCTGCTCGAGCTAACGGCATCCTACACCGCTTTTCTGAACGGTGGCGTGCCTGTTCAACCCCGGTTTATCACAAAAATCTACAACCAGGATGGAGAGTTGATCTACGACTTCTCCAGCGAAGGCTCCCTGCAAAATAGTTCAACAAACCTCTTCTCATCTTTAACTACCGAAACCCCTAAGGGAATCTCCCCGGAAACTGCAGGTGCAATGGTTGATATGCTCCGGCACGGCGTTGAGACCGGAACCGGCAGGCCGCTTAAAGATCGATTCGGCATTAATGGTGCCGTTGCCGGAAAAACAGGCACCACGCAAAACTTCACGGATGGATGGTTTGTGGGATTTACACCGAATCTCGTTTTCGGAACACGGGTCGGCGGAGCCAATAACAGAGTCCGATTCCATAACTATCCGGCTTATGCCTCCCAAACCGCACTTCCCGTAGCAGGTCATTTTCTGAAAAGCATTGAAGATAGATCCGGTACCTCATTTTCTGATCACCAGCTTGCAACCACACACAACATGACCTGCGAAGATCAGCTCGACGACCGTTTTCGCGATCGGGTCCGCGATTTCTTCTCCGGCCAAAGCAGCGATGAACCCCGCGTTGTTGACGAAGAGAAAGAGGAGAGCCGAAACGTTTTCCGAAGGCTGGGACGAAGGCTTGGGATTGATTGATTTGAGACGTGAGACGTGAGACGTGAGACGTGAAAGGTGAAAAGTGAGACGTGAGACGACGATGTTCAGCCTAAATTTTGATTGGAGCTTGAATTTCCCCTCCTTTTCAAGAGCCTGCCCCGAAACGTCGGGGAGGGGCTAGGGGTGGTTGGGTTCACCCCCCCCCTTTTTTTCCAGCCTTAAAGCTTTGAAATCGAGCTTTTACCGCTTTGCGCATCGCGCAGAGCGAACACTTTTGCCTTTTCACGTCTGACTTCTCACATCTCCCGAATGATCCCTCAACCCCAATTGTTAAACCACCATGGAACTACTAAAAGAGAAACAACTCATCACAGATTTTTCGAACCTGGCCAGGCAGCGATGGCTGATCATCAATGACGGCGTTATGGGAGGCGTTTCCCGGAGCCAGTTTCAGATCAGCGATTCGGGTACGGCTGTATTTCTTGGAAAGATATCGTTGGAAAACAACGGGGGCTTTGCATCGGTTAAAAACCATGAGCCGTTGAATCTCGCGGGACGATCCGCTATTCATCTGCGTGTGCTGGGAGACGGCAAACGGTACAGTTTCCGTTTTCAGACCGAAACACCGAACGGGAAGATCAATCGGTTCAACTATGAACAGCGATTCGATACCAACAAGAATGAGTGGCAGGAGATCTCCCTCAATCTTGAGCAGTTCGAGGCTGTATACAGAGGCCGCGATGTTGAGGATGCCCCTTCGCCTGATCTATCAGCTATAGTGCGCTACGGCTTTTTGATTAGCGACGGCCAGGAAGGGTCGTTCAGGCTTGAGGTGGAGAAGATTTATGCGACGTAATGAGAGTGAAAAGGGAAAGGTGAAAAGTAAAAAGAGAGACGGACATGCTTGGGGCTAAGCGCATAGCGCATGGCGTTTAAAATCAGCGATCTTGGCGGTTAAACATCAGCACCATATCTGTTTAGTTCTTCTATTTAGGGCTTACTCAGACCGAGTCTAAATTTCATAAAAACAGTAGCAAGAAGGGTAATTTTGAAGCAATTTATGCAGGGATTTTGTATCTTTTTTAAAAATAACCTTGCATATGATCAATTACTCCTCCCAGTACCAAA
>JAFIFA010000056.1 GCA_020832225.1 Balneolaceae bacterium | reverse complement strand
TGGGGTGTGCGTAAATCATCGTTTTCTACCCATATTACGTCCCTAAAGGGACGTTTGGGGTGTGATTCGGACTTTTGATGATTAAAAACGCCCTATTAATTGATATCATTTTTCCAGGTTAAAAAACTGATTCGATGAATCAAACAAAATTACAATGCTTTAATGGGGGGGGGCTTGGGTGGGGAGAAAAACAGCGGTCTTGATTTAGATTTTCATCGGCATCAGATTAAGAGTTAATTTGTGCAGAATTCATTACAGGCCAATCAAATCTCTTTAAACCATTATGTTCGATGCATCCGCATTTGATGCCCAAGCCTTCACCCTCTCCACACCCCTTTTGAATCTGCTGATTAATACAGCCGTGTTGGCTGTGGTGCTTATTATTATGCTGATCATCAGCAGGCGCTTTATTCTGAAACGGGTGGCCTCTGTAGAGCTGCGTCGTAAGTGGATTGTACAGACACGGAATGGCCTGATTTTGATCTTCCTGCTTGGCCTTCTGATGATCTGGGGTGAGGAGCTAAGAACACTGGCGCTCTCTGTTGTGGCGATCGCTATGGCGCTGGTTCTGGCAACCAAAGAGCTCATTTTATGCGTAACCGGCTCCATCCTGAAATCGGGCGCCGGATCTTTTGATATAGGCGACCGTATTCAGATCAAGGATTTTCGGGGTGATGTGATCGACCAGAACCTGCTCGCGACAACCATTATGGAGGTTGGACCGGGTAAGCTCACCCATCAGCGCACGGGGCGGATGACGGTGATTCCCAACTCGATGTTTCTCTCCGAGCCTGTCATCAACGAAAGCTTCACCAATAACTATGTGCTGCATGTCTTCACAGTTCCCTTTAAGCGGGATGATGACTGGAAAGGTGCACAGAATGCTTTGCTCGAATCAGCTGAGAAACACTGTAGTGCCAGCCTGGAAGAGATCCGGGAGTATATGAACAAGGTGAGTGAGCAGCGTGGGCTGGATGTACCATCTGTTGATCCGCGAGTCACTATATCGATGCCGGTTGCCGGAGAAGTGCACCTGGTGGTGCGTATACCGGCAAAGGCATCAGAGAAGAGCTATATAGAGCAGAGTATCCTTACGGATGTGCTCGGTGCAAACGGGCACATCGTGAAAAAGGAAGGATAAACTGCAGTATTAAGACTAACAGATTATGATGGTCGTCTTCTACGGGTTCTGCTCCCTGAAGAGTTTGATCTGGAACCGGATTTTTTACGTCTGCCGCCACCGTTTCTGTTGTGATTACGACCACCACCCTGCTGAGGTTTTGGAGGATTGTTATCCATCAACGGATAATCATGCTCTTCAACAACGGGAATTCGCTGATCAATCAACTTTTCAATATCTCTCAGGTACTCTTTTTCAACTGCATCACAAAATGAGAGAGCTGTTCCGTCTGCACCGGCACGACCCGTTCGCCCAATCCGGTGAACATAGGTTTCAGGTATGTTCGGGATCTCATAGTTGATTACGTACTGAAGCTCATCTACATCAATACCGCGGGCGGCAATGTCGGTGGCTACAAGAACACGTGTCTGTTGATCTTTGAAATTGCCCAGCGCTTTTTGTCGCGCATTCTGAGACTTATTCCCATGAATCGCTTCTGCCTGAATATTCTTCTTATTCAGCATCTTTACGACCTGGTTGGCTCCGCGCTTAGTGCGTGTAAAAACCAGGGCTGATCCGATATCCTCATTCTGAAGTACATCAACAAGAAGCTTTTTCTTATTTCCTTTATCCACGAAATAGATACCCTGCTGAATTTTTTCAACAGTGGATGATTCGGGAGTAACCTCTACTTTCAGAGGGTTGTGGAGAATAGATCCGGATAGTTTGACAATTTCAGGCGGCATGGTTGCCGAGAAGAAGAGTGTCTGCCGTTTATCGGGAAGGGCTTTGAGCAGTTTTTTCACATCGTGGATAAAGCCCATATCGAGCATACGGTCTGCTTCATCAAGAACAAAAATCCCGACATCGCTTAGGGAGATATGTCCCTGATTCATAAGGTCGAGCAGACGACCCGGTGTGGCAACAAGAATGTCCACACCATTTTTGAGTTCACGAACCTGACGGTTCTGATTTACTCCTCCGAATACAACGGATGTACGAAGGTCAAGATGGCGGCCGTAGCTGCGGAAACTTTCATCGATCTGAATTGCAAGCTCACGGGTAGGTGTTACAATAAGGCTGCGGATTTTGCGATTTCGGGAGTCGGTACTCTGTTTCGCAAGCTGCTGAAGAATGGGGATAGCGAAAGCGGCAGTCTTACCGGTTCCGGTTTGGGCACATCCGAGCAGGTCTCTTCCTGTTAATGCAGTAGGTATTGCTTGTGACTGTATAGGTGTTGGTGATTCGTATCCCTCTTCTTGAAGTGCTTTGAGAATGGGCTGAATCAGCTTAAGTGAATTAAATGTCATATTGGGTATAAAATGAAAAAAGCCACGTCCTAAAATAAGTCGTGGCTTAAAAAAGTGAAGCGGTAAGATACAGATAATTCTCCGGATCTCTCATTTTGGGTCAAAATGAACTTTTGAGCTACCCTTTTGAGCTTTTGAATCTTGTGTGATATGAGCTAACTTTTCTATAACAACTTGCTATGCAACTTTCTCACATACCTTTATGACTCCATCACTACAAAAAACTCCCGTTTCTCTGCTCTCTGCCACTCTACTGCTCATCATCCTGATTCAACTTCCTCCGCAGACGGCGACAGCGCAAAACCAACCGTCCATTGAAGAGATTGATGAAATCTTTAGCGGCTGGGATTCTGAAACCACTCCGGGCTGTGCAGCAGGTGTAACAAGGGGAGGCGAAACCGTATTCTCCCGGGCCTGGGGTATGGCTGATCTTGAAAATCCGGTGAGAAATACGCCATCCACTATTTTTGAAGCCGGGTCGGTCTCTAAACAATTTACGGCCGCCGCCGTGATTCTGCTTCAGAAGGAGGGGAAGCTCTCCCTTGAGGATGATATTCGGAGTCACGTTCCTGAACTGCCCAATTACGGAGAGGTGATTACGCTTCGCCACCTGCTCAACCATACGAGTGGTCTGCGTGATTGGGGGAGCGTCACCGCTATATCGGGGTGGGGACGTCAGAACCGGACCCATAATCACGATCACGTTCTTGATATCCTGAGCCGCCAAAATGAGTTAAACTTTTTGCCGGGAGAGCGCTACTCATACAGTAATTCCGGTTACAACCTGCTTGCGATTGTTGTGGAGCGTGTCTCCGGTGTTAGCTTTGCAGACTACTCGCAAAAGATAATTTTTGAACCCCTCGGAATGGCAAATACCGAGTGGCGGGATGATTACACCCGTATCGTGCCCGGCCGCAGTTCTGCATATACCGGAACTGAAGATAGCGAACGGTTTACCATCAACCGTCCCATTGAGCATGTTCACGGCAACGGCGGACTGCTCACCACAACGGGCGATCTACTCATCTGGAGCAGTGCTTTGTCGTCCCGATATTTTGGTGACGAGTTCCATGATGAGTTGATTACCCAGGGCGTACTGAGGTCCGGGCGAACTATCAGCTATGCATCCGGGGTACAGATCAACAGCGATCATGGTGAAGATCAGATTGTTCACACCGGGGCCACAAGCGGCTACCGCGCATACCTGAGTATCTATCCCGAATCGGATCTATCCGTAGCTCTGCTCTGCAATGTAACAGGGGCTAATCCCGGTTCGCTTGGAAGTACTCTCTCCGGACTTTTCCTTGATGGTGAGGATGAAGATCGACCAGAACCTGAATCGGCAGAGGTTGCCGCGGAGAGGCTGGAGGAGCTGACCGGGATCTGGGCTGATCCAAGAAACCATCGTCCGTTGGAACTCCGTGTTGAAGACGACACCCTTCGAACCTCGGGTGGTTCAAGGCTTGTCCCAAAATCAGACCGTGACTTTAGAGCAGGCTCATCCAATACGGTCTATCGCTTTATTGAAGATGATGATGGAGGTCGACCGCTGATTACAGTGATCCGTGAAGGGTACTCCGAAGAGATCCTGATGCCGGTTGGGGAGTATACTGATGAAGCCCCGGAACAGTTTGCGGGTACGTTTGAGAGTTCTGATGCCGAAACGGTGATCGAAATTGGAGCGGATAACGGAAAGCTGATAGCACACCGAAGACCGGGCGACACATTTGAGCTGGAGCCTATCTATGAAGATACATACACCGCTTCCGGTTTCGGATTGATTCGATTTCACCGAAATGCCTCTAGTGAGGTGATCCGGTTTTCGTACAGTAGCGGTCGGGTATATGATATGCGCTTTTTGAGGGTGGAGTAGGGAGCCGGAAGGCAGAAGCCGGAAGCGAAAATATTGAATTGTTGAATCGTTGAACCGTTGAATTGTAGAGACAGTCAGAATCTCGAAGCTGAAGGCATCGAGATAGCGTTTTTTTAAGGGTCAACCCGCAACCTAATACTCCCACTTCCCGAAAGGTAAACTGATAGTTGATTGCTGATCCAACATGTTTCGATCCCTTCAACTACTCATTGATGCGGTAATTTTCTATTTTGGACAGCTTTCCCAACAGTGAATAAGCAGACCCCATGAGCAGTTCCATTTCTGAGAAATGCCGGAAGATCGCCGAGTCTTCCTGGTTCAATAACTTTATCATCGCAACGATTTTGGCAGCCGGTGTTGTGGTCGGAATACAGACCTATGGTGAGAAGGTGGCCGACTGGAAGTGGCTTCTGAACGCAGCAGACCAGATCATACTATTCATTTTTCTGGTTGAGGTGATCATCAAAATGACCGCGGAAGGGAATAAACCGTGGCGCTATTTTAACGATGGCTGGAATATCTTCGACTTCACGATTGTGGCCGTCTGTTACATCGCTCTTTTTATGCCCGACCTTGATGGCGCATATGTTGCCGTGGTGCGTCTGGCAAGAGTATTGCGGGTATTCCGGATAGTCCACGCCATTCCGGATCTACGTCTGCTGGTGAACACGCTAATCAAATCGATTCCCTCCATTGGCTATATCGGAATTCTTCTCAGCGTCATTTTTTACATCTATGCAACGATGGGCGTATTTCTTTTCAGCAGCAATGACCCACTCCACTTCGGAAATCTGCAGCAATCCCTGCTCTCTCTATTCCGGGTGGTTACCCTTGAAGACTGGACCAACATCATGTATATCAACATGTACGGATGCGATCATCCCGTTTGGGGTTATGGATCTGAGAGCGGTTGTACTGAACCGACTGGCTACGGTTTTTGGGCCGCCGGATTTTTCGTCAGCTTTGTTCTGATCGGAACCATGATTGTGCTCAATCTTTTCATTGGCGTCATCATGAACAGCATGGACGCAGCCAAGAAAGATGCCAGAGTAGAATCAGATCTCAGAAGAGGTGGGCGGCAAAAGAGCCTCAAAGAAGAGCTGGAGAGCTTAACAGATGATCTGGACAGTATTAGGGAGCGGATTGACTCTATTTCAGGGCGCTTCAGCCGGCAGGATCAATCAGAAATTCCAGGTGAGAGAAGCGGTGAGCACATTACCGGCAGTGCTGAAAACAGAGTCGCTGCTTCCGATAAAAAACTGCCCAAGAACCCGTAAATCAAAGTCTTCGGCTACGGAATAACTGAGAGAGGGACTCATAAAAAGTGACTCCTCATCCGGATACCATATAGCGGCCATTGATCCATCCAAAAGTGGATGTATAGGGTAGCTGAGCTGCATCGTTGCCTGATATCTAGAGAAAGAGGGATTGTCGGGCGAAATCTGCTCCTCCAATAGTATAAACTGCTCTCTTCCTCCCCGATGGTTGTAGAGAATCTCAGCAACCAGAAAGAGGCTGTTATCAAACATATAGTCGATAGCAGATGTGGTGATGAAGTTGTGAAGAGTGCCGTTCTCGCCGTTAGATGGGTCGATATAGAGCATCGTCTCTCCCTTAAAGCCCATACCCCGAATATCCGCCGCCCATCCGCCACCGGTGGTTAACAGTTCCCGGTAGTAACCACCAATCAGCTGGAAATCGGTTTGTCCACGGTGAAAAGCGTAGAGCATGGCGGCCACGCTGTTGCGAAGCTCTCTTGCAGGACTCACAGCCACTTCAAATCGTGAAGCAAAACCGGAAAAATATCGGACCCGAATGGCGTCACTGCCGGGTCGTTCCGGATAGTCAAAGTCGTAGGGGGAGTAGATATTGAAGATGTCGTTTGGGTTGGTCACCATATTGATTCCCCAGTTCACCCGCTGCCGGCCGGCACGTATATTCAAATCACCCCGGTTCCAGTCGGCATAGAGGCGATCCGGGATGTAGTGCAGAAACCAGCTTTCTTGGTTGGCAACCATCCAGGAGAGATTTACCAGGCCGTCATCACTGTCGATAGCGTCTGCATACGCCGGGAAATCGCGCACCAGATCGCCCGAATAGAGCCGGGTTCTCATCTGCCAGTGAAGGGTAGTCGATTGTGTGGCGTCCCATCGAATATTCAGACGATTCTGTAACCGGTACTCCATCCAGCTTTCGCTGCCCAGGGGCTCCGGCAAATCAGCCGAAATCCTGACCGGGCTCGCCTGAAAGTAGCCGCTTACCTGCAGATCTCCACCGGTCTGGGCGTGCGTTGCAGCCGAGGCCCAGAGTGTCAGAGTTAGTATGAGAGTCAGAATTTTCATTATAGGCGAATATTTAAAATGTGGGCACAAATTTCCCCTCCTTTCCAGAGCCTGTCCCGAGGCGTCGGGAAGGGCCAGGGGTGGTTGTCAAAAAAGGTATGTGGCCTAATTCTTCGCTTAAATAATTTAGTTTCTTCTTTCAGACTCACCCTATATCCCTCTTTATCTAATAGAGAGGGACTTAAGGTCACAATTATTTAAGCTGGTTTTCATCTTTATTCACTTTTGGTCAGTCTTTGATGGGATGTTGAACAGGGAGTGATTCTTTACAAAAACAGGAATCAAAACAACGCCCAGATAACACCCCTCCCCCCGACAGAACTACACTGTCGGGGTACTCCCCTCAAGGGGAGACTTTTTCCTCATCTTTATGAATCGCACCATCAACCATAGTGATCACCCTTCGGGCACGGTCAATCACGCGTTGATCGTGGGTCGAAAAGACAAAGGTGACATTCTGGTCGCGGTTCATCTTCTCCATGATATCAAGCAGATTCATTGCTGCTGCGGTATCCAGGTTGGCGGTTGGTTCATCAGCGAGAATAAACATCGGCTCGGACGCGAGGGCCCGCGCTACGGCTACTCGCTGCTGCTCGCCCCCCGACATCTGAACGGGCCTGGAGTCTTTCTTTGAGCCAAGCCCGACCTGCTCGAGAAGGCTATCTGCCCGCTTGCGAATCTCCTCCTTGCTGCGGTTTTGAAGAAGCATGATGAAAGAGACATTCTCCCTGGCCGTGAAGACAGGGATGAGATTGTAGTGCTGAAAGACAAAACCGATGTTACGGAGTCGGAAGTCGATCAGGTCGCTGTCCTTCATATTTGTAATCTCTTTCCCGTCTACGTAGACGGCCCCTTTTGATGGGCGATCGAGTCCGCCAAGCATATTCAGCAGAGTGGTTTTCCCTGAACCAGAGGGGCCTCGAACGGCGGTAAACTCCCCTTTGTCGATGGTAATCGATACGTCCCGGAGTGCGTGAACCGGCACCGTGTCGGGGTTGTAGATTTTTGAAAGATTCTTGGTTTCAAGTATTGCCATGTTAAACCTCTTGTTTTATCAAGTGTAAACGGTCAGGTTATATTACCGAGGTAAATGTGTATGTCTCAAAAGAGTTTCTGCTTTGTGCTCCGCTTAAATAATTTAGAATCTATATTCCGACTCACCCTATATCCCTCTCTATCGAATAGAGAGGGATATGAGGTCTAAATTATTTAAGCTTGGTTTCATGTATCACGTGCTGCTTCGAGCGGATTGATCCGCATCGCTTTTACTGCAGGGTAGAGCGTTGCCAGGATGGTGATGGTGATGACCAAAATGACGATGGTCACAAATTCACTACCCTCTACAAAGGGGTAGATCATGTGATCCCATCCAATCTCTGCCAGTCCGGTGGCGAACATCTCCAGGTTAATGCCGCTCTCACTGAGCTTGCGAATACTCAGCCACGCCAGCCCAATTCCCGCCAGGGCACCGGTTAGCGTCAGAATCGTCGCCTCAAGCATAATCATCAGGAATATTCGTATTCTGCTCATGCCGATGGAGAGGAGAACTCCGATCTCCCTCATCCGCTCAAAGAGGGCCATCAGCATTGTGTTGAGAATTCCGAACGCGAGTGCAAGCATGATGATCATTGTGATGATGAAGAGCATAGCTCCGCCGAACTCCACCATCATCCGGATTTCGGGGGAGAGCTCATACCAGGTCTGTGCCTCGATCCCGCTGAACCGCTCATTGAGCCCCGCCGTCACAGCTTCAGCATCATCTTCGTTGTGCAGCATCATGGCGATCTCATGGAAGATCGGACGATCTGCAATGAGCCTTATCATATCTTCAGAGCGTACAAAGACGTTGGCATCATCATACTGAGGGGACGCACTTTCAAAAATGCCGGCAATGTTAAATGCGGCTGATGTAAGCTCATTATTGACATCCTCAAACGTGAGCACCACCCTGTCTCCAAGCTCCAGGTTGTGCGTGTCAGCCAATCTTTTACCTACCAGTACGGGATTTCGTATGGATGAGTCGAGATACTCACCATCAATGATATTCTCGTGAAATGTGGTTGTCTCTCGCTCTCGTTCGGGGTCAACTCCGCGAATTCGGGTTCCGGATGTTTTTACGGGAGACTGCAGCATCCCGTCTGTGATGGTGCGCAAGGTGTGCGATCGTACACGCGTGTCGTCCCGCAGCCATTCATCAATCTCTTCATGGTTGGGTATATAGAGCCGCGAATAGCCCTCGGTCAGAAATTCGGGGTGGTGAACCTGGGCGTGCGTGATTTCGCTGTCGATCAGATAGTCCATTCGCTGCAGAAACATGCCGTTCATCAGCCCAATAATCATCACACCGGCCCAAAGCCCGGCAATGATCGATGCCAGAAGAACACCGCTTCGGCCGGGGTGTCGCCAGATGTTTCGCCAGGATATGGTCATCAAAATTTTCATGAGTTCTCTCCGGAGTGTTTGATGTCAGGATCGGGCCGCTTCGAGTACATTGAGGCGGATGATCTTGGTTAGCGGATAGAGGAAAATGATTAATGAGAGCAGGAAAATGATCAAGCCCTGCATATAAAATAGTTCGGGTGCAAATGATACAGGCAGTATGGCGTCCCAACCCATCTCGGTAATTGCTTCGGCTGTGCTGCCTGTGAGTTCAATTGGGTTGTAGTGGAAGTATAACAGAACAAGCCAGGTTAGGAAGAGACCGCCAAGCACACCAATTATGCTGATCATAAGAGTTTCAATGAAGAGCACTGCTGCCAGGCTCAGTCGCTTCATACCTACCGAGATCAGCATCCCGAACTCCCGCAATCGCTCCAGGGTCATCATCAGGATAGTGCCGAAGAATCCGAAGCCGATCACCACATAGAGTATACCGCTCATCACGTACGCACCGGCTATGTCAAACTCGATAAAGTCGAGTAGTTCGGGCATCAGCTCCTGCCAGGTGAAAACCCGGAGTTCGTCATCATTCAGCGATGGACGAATTGCGTCTGCAATGCGGTCGGTATTACGCACACGGTCGGGCGAAATTAGCAATCCCGTTACGTACCCTTCTGCCGATAGTAGCTCCTGTGCGACTTCGAGGTGCATGTAAACCATCGCGTCGTTCATCTCACGAATGGGGAGATTTACCGTGCCGGCAATTTCAAAAAGGCCGCTGGCCGACATCCCGAAGCGTCCCTGCCCGATCAGTGCCAATGTGTCGCCGATACCGAGCTCAAGGCGCTGTGCCAACCCTTCGCTCACGACTACAGCTTGTTCTCCCGGTTCAAAAAATCGTCCGCCTGTTTTACGATCCCTGATACCGCTGAACTCCTGCTCGAGCTCCGGCTCGATACCCGTCACCATACTGCCGCGTGTAGAGTGATCGTTGGCGGCCAGCATGAACGTTTCAATCCGGGGCAAAAGCATCTGAATACCGGAATGGCTTTCGCGAACCCTCTCCTTGAGCTCATCATCAAGATAAAATGTGTTGTCGAGCGAAGGTTCATCCTCAAAACGGTAGTCCTGAACCTGGAGGAAGC
>JAFIFA010000054.1 GCA_020832225.1 Balneolaceae bacterium | reverse complement strand
CTCTGCCATCCTTTAAAAATGGCAGTTTGATTCCGGTCGACTCTGAGCACTCCGCCATGTTGCAGTCTTTGATAGGTGAGGACCCGGCAACCATTAAAAAGATTGTGATTACGGCCAGTGGTGGACCTTTTCGCTCTATGCCGATTGAAAAGATGGGGAGCGTGACGGTTGATGATGCCCTTAATCATCCCAACTGGGATATGGGATCCAAAATAACGATCGATTCATCCACCATGATGAACAAGGGGCTCGAAATCATTGAAGCGAAGTGGCTCTTTGATCTGCCGGTTGAGTCAATCGAACCGGTAATTCACCCTCAAAGTATCATTCACTCCATTGTGGAGTTTTTCGATGGTTCATCCAAGGCTCAGCTGGGTCCGCCTGATATGAAGGTCCCGATTTTGTACGCAATGACCTACCCGAATCGAATCAGCTACCCCAATCGCACGTTAGACTATGGAGAAGCGTTCTCAATGGAGTTTGAACCGGTAGACTATCGCAAGTTTCCCTGCGTTGAACTCGCTATTGAAGCATCAAAGCAGGGAGGGGCAAAACCGGCTATCCTAAACGCCGCCAATGAAATTGCGGTCGATCGCTTTTTGAACGGTGAAATTCGTTATATTGACATCCCTAAAATCATCGAATCTTCATTAAACGGCGTCTCATCCGATAAGGAATGCACACCTGCAACGTTAAAGAGTATTGATAAAGAAACACGAACGTTTGCGAACCATCTTCTCAGATAGATCTATATGGACTGGATTTTAAGTTTTTCGAATACCATTCTCATCTTTATAGCCGCCATTTTTATTTTGGTGACTGTACACGAACTTGGGCATTTTCTTGCAGCCAAGTTCTTTGGGATGAGAGTCGATAAATTTTCTATCGGTTTCCCACCCAAAATTTTTGGCTTCAAAAAGGGAGAGACCGAATACGTTATTGGTGCAACCCCGCTTGGGGGATATGTGCAGATTGCCGGTATGATTGATGAGTCGATGGAGACCGATTTTGTGGATCAGGAGGTTAAGGATGATGAGTTCCGTGCCAAACCGGTTTGGCAGAGGATGATTGTGATAACGGCCGGGGTGATTTTCAATGCGTTGCTGGCGGTTCTGATCTATGCCGGAATCGCATTTAATTATGGTGAAACCGTGATACCTGTCGATTCGATTGAGTATGGATTCTACATTGAAGAGGGAACGGCTGCCGATCAGATCGGCATGCAGACCGGCGATCGGCTGATTGGCGTTAACGGGAAAGAGGTTGAGTATTTCCACCAAATTATGAGCCCTTCAGCCATTACCGGCAGGGATGTTTCATTCCTGGTAGAACGTGAAGGAGAGACAGTTACGATTCCAACTCCACCAAATTTCCTGGATCTGCTATCCAGAGACGGTTTTATTACGCTAAGCCACTCTCTGCCCAGCATAGTTTCGGATGTAATGGATGGTGCTCCGGCTAAAGAGGCCGGGCTGGAATCGGGCGATCGTATCACGGCCATTAATGGAGAATCGGTCGACTTTTGGGTTCAGGTGATCCAGAAAATTCAGGCTTCCGAAGGAGAAGAGCTTGCCGTTGAGGTTGATCGCGGTGGTGAACGCTATACATTCAATATGACCCCGAGTGCTGAAACGGGTCAGGTTGGAATTGCTCCTCCAAACGCATTTGAACTGTTTAGTCCTGAGCAGATTGAGTACAATCTGGCGCAATCATTCCAAATCGGCGTAAGGGAGTCTAACGACACCTTTTTTGCCATTATACAGGGGCTTGGAAAGCTCTTTTCGGGTGATATATCCGTACGCGAAAATCTTGGCGGACCTGTAGCGATAGCATCCGTAACGCGCGAAGCAACCGATGCAGGCGGCTGGCAGGGTTTCTGGAACATCACCGCATTTTTGAGTATTACGCTGGCGATCATGAATATGCTCCCGATTCCTGCACTGGATGGCGGGCACTTCATGTTTCTTGTTTATGAGGGCATTACACGACAAGAACCATCACCAAAAGTTCGAATGGGGCTGCAACAGCTTGGCTTTGTATTTCTGATTGGACTCTTCATCTTAATTACTTTCAACGACATTTTACGCACCTTCGGGGGATAATACATGCTTGCACGGGAAGGGTTTCCTACCATTATTGTGGTTTTCACATTTAGCATTGGTGTGGGCATCGGTGTCTCATTCCTGCCATCCTGGGTAGGTTTTATCATCTATCCGCTGCTGGTTGCGCTATGCGCCCTGGTGCTCTACTTCTTCAGAGATCCCGACCGGATCATACCAGAGGGAGAAAATTTGATCATCTCACCCGCAGATGGCAAGGTTGTACTGATTCAGGAGGTGGATGAACCGGAGTATATGAACCGGAAAGCCACGCAGGTCAGTATTTTTCTATCACCTCTCAATGTACATGTGAACAGAAATCCAATTTCGGGAGAGCTTGAGTATCTGAAGTACTATCCCGGCAAGTATCTGATGGCGTGGGAAGATCATGCGTCGGAGCTGAATGAAAGGGCACACTTTGGAGTAAAGCATCCATCAGGCATGAAGATGATGTTCAAACAGATTACCGGTTTTCTCGCCCGCAGAATTGTCTATAATCTTGAAGAGGGGGATAAGATCAAAGCGGGTGAGAGGTTCGGGATTATGAAATTTGGATCCCGAATGGACCTTCTTCTTCCTGATAATGTTGAAATTAAGGTAAAAAAAGGGGACATCACGGTTGCGGGTGAATCGATTATAGGGGAAATTAAGGGGTCATGAAATATCCCATCCAGAAAAAAAGATTTCGAAAGCGCTTAAAAAAACGGCCCAAGCTTAAACCAATTCCGCGCATCGTTGTCCCAAGTTTCTTTACCCTGATGAATCTCTTCTGCGGGTTTCTCTCGATTCTGATGGTGGCTGAAGGGAACCTGATGCTTGGAGCCTGGCTCATCGTATTGGCAGGTTTATTTGACACGCTCGACGGGTTCATGGCGAGATTAGCCAATGCCACCAGCGATTTTGGCGTGGAGCTCGATTCCATCAGCGATGTGGTCTCTTTTGGGGTTGCGCCCGGTTTTCTACTCTACACGGTCGCCTTCTCTGAGCTTGCCATCATTGGCGTTCTTCTGGCTGCACTACCTCCGCTCTGCGGAGCGATTCGCTTAGCAAGGTATAACATTGAATCAAAACTCGGAGATACACCATACTTTAACGGCTTGCCCATAACCGGACAAGCGTTAATGATTTCAGCCATCTATCTTACCTTTACCAACCGTATGGAGTGGTTTGATGGATTTGAACATGGCATCCTATCAGTCTTGGTTCCGGTGGTAATACTACTTTCATTTTTGATGGTGAGTACCATACCATTCGATAAAATTCCAAAGTTCGATCGTCAGTCAATCAAGGAACATAAAAACCGTTTTATCATGCTGGCGGTCTACTTAATCATCATAGTGGTGATGCAGGATATCGGGCTGATGATCGTCTTCTCCTTATTTATCCTCAAAGGAGTGGTTATGGGCATCTATATCTTCTGGACTCAGGCCTTTACCGACGAACCGGATCCAATAGAGCGGAGCGGTTAACGATTATCTGTTTAGCTAACTCCCTTTCCGATAAATGAGCGGATCTGTTCCGCATTTTCCCGGCTGAGTGGAATAACCCTTCCGTAGATCTCATTGAGATAGAGCCATCCATCAGAATCTTTTCTCCGAAACTTGATACAGCGATCGCTCTTGATGATATCGTTGTAGAGCGACCGATTGGGCATCTGATCGATCTCAACTTCACGTACATCGCTGAGCAGGATCATCTCCTCATGCACCAGCTTATCACGTACACGATAGAAGATCTCCAGGCTTGTTTCATCCATCTTCATGGAGATCTCCATACGACCATCTCTCACCTTGAAAAAGCTGAGCACAGCCAGTGCGAAAAACCCGAAAGCGGTCAGACGTAAATAGCCTTCGATCAAAACATCACCCACAAGGTGGTATGAGATGTAGAAGAGTACGGAAAGAATAGCGCTGATGATTGCGATTGCCGGCCAGTGGCGGGAGTATTTTTCGCTGACGTTTAACTCTTTACTGCTCATGAAAGAATTCGTTTGTCGATTATTTGTCCGTCGGTTGTTGTGTAGTGGCTGACGAGATTGGCTGTAAGGCAGGAGTGGACCGGGCAGACCCAGACCGGATCCTGCTGAAGTTTGTCATACCCGGTCAATGTACCGTGTTCCTGAGAGAGGGCTGAGAGGTAAGCGCCCTCAATAACCTCTATTTTGTCGCTATTGAACTTCACGGCTTGTCCATACGTTGGTTTGCCGTTTAGCTGTATGGTGTCCTTAGAGAGGTGCACAGCACCGCCATGGAGAATTGCTTTTATCCCGCCGGCAATAACTTGAGCTGCCGGTAGCACGGCAAAGAGCGCCACATCATTCAAACTGCAGCTTCCGATATTCACCTGCATCCAGTCGTAGAATACGAAGTTGCCGGGCGTAATCTCATCCATCTCCTTAATACGGTCAGATTTCGATGCGGAGGGCGTATCACCCAGTGATATTTTGGCCTCAGGAAAATCTGATTTCAATTGAATAAGGGCATCGGCTGATGGTTTGATAATCTCCTCAATCTCATTTTCACTTCGGGCGGCATAGGTTCCGCCATCGTGTATGTAGAAACCGTGAAATTCCGTTTTCTCTCCTTTCGAGATGATTTTAACCAAGTGTTCAATTGATTTTCTGTCGTTCGCAGGAACACCACTGCGTCCATAGCCTGCATCAATCTCAATGTAGATCTTTGTCCTATTCTGCAAATCCCTGTTGATCAGCTGAACCTGATCTGCATTGTTCACAAAGAGGCGAAGAGACGTCATCTGCTCCAGCTCCTGTAGTTCACGGATCATACCGGGATAAAACGGAAAAGCGATGGTCATATCTCTCCAGCCGTCCCGGGCAAAATAGGCGCCCATGGAGGGAGATGTAACCGTAATCCCGGTAACTCCGGAATCACGCACCCAGTTACCTACAACTGTGGACTGATGGGTTTTGAAATGGGGTCTGAAATCGACTCCGGCCGCTGCGGCACGATCAGCCATTCGGCTGATATTTTTTTTGCAGCGCTCCTGATCGAGAATTAACGTGGGTCTTGTGATGGTTAGTGGCACAAATAGTTCAATTTGTTCAGATTGACAGCTTTATAAAATAATGAATGCAACCGAAGAGAAAACGCCTTATTTTTAGTTTTTTGAAGATAACCGGGAATATTTGCGATCAACATCAGATAAACAGAAAATCGGCAGGTTAGAGAAGATTGACCTGCCCGAACTGGACATATTTGGCCTGGATGCCAAAATCGATACGGGTGCATATACCTCCAGTCTTCATTGCCACCATATTGAAACAGAAGTGCGTGATGGCGTAATGTGGGTCAGTTTTAATGTTCTCGATCCAACCCATCCCGAATATGAAGAGAATCCTTACCGGGCTAAGGTGCACCGGAAAAAGCTTGTAAGAAGCTCTAATGGCATGACGGAAGAGCGCGTCATCATTAAACAGAAAACCAATTTTGCAGGAAGAAAAGGAGTGATCCAGCTCTCATTGACGGACCGTTCCGAAATGAAATATCCGGTCTTGATCGGTAGGCGATTCCTGTCAGGAAAATATCTCGTAGACGTATCTGAAACCTATCTAAGCTAAACCGCACATTTAAATGCAGCACAAAGCTTTACGAATAGCCATACTAACCCGTAATCGATCCCTCTATTCAACCAGGAGACTCATTGAAGCGATTGAGCTGAAGGGGCATGAAGCGGTCGTTCTAGATCACCTGAAGTGTGATATTGTGATTGAGCAGGACAAACCCTCTATATTTTACAAAGGGGTGAATATCAAGGGGGTTGATGCGGTAATTCCGAGAATTGGTGCATCGGTTACGTTTTATGGAGCTGCTGTGGTGAGGCAGTTTGAGATGATGGGCGTTCCCACAGCGGTCGAATCTCAGGCGCTGGTTCGATCACGCGATAAACTTCGAAGTTTACAGATTTTGGCGCGTGCCAACGTCGGTCTTCCAAAAACGGTATTCACCAATTATAGTAAGGAGGTGAAGAAGATTATCGACAACGTTGGTGGTACACCGCTGATCGTTAAGCTGCTTGAAGGTACCCAGGGCTATGGCGTTGTGCTTGCACCCACCCGGAAGGCTGCAGAATCGATTATTGAAGCGTTTCACAGTATGAAAGCACGTGTAATTGTTCAGGAGTTTATCGAAGAGGCCAAGGGAGCGGATATTCGTGCCTTTGTTATTGGAAATAAAGTAGTTGGTTCAATGAAGCGACAGGGTAAAGAGGGGGAGTTTCGTTCAAACCTCCATCAGGGAGGATCCGGCCAGCTAATCAAACTGAAGAAAGAGGAGAGAGAGGCTGCACTCAGGGCATCTCGCGCCATGGGGCTCTCCATTGCGGGTGTTGATATGCTACAATCTGAACGAGGGCCCCTGATCCTGGAAGTTAACTCTTCACCTGGTCTGGAAGGGATAGAGAAGGTCACAAACAACGATATTGCTTCTAAAATCATCGACTATGTGGTCAATCTTTCCAACCATGAGAAAAATAAGATCAAAAAAAACAGAAAACTGAAGCCTGATGACAGACGTCGTTGAGATTGGTGGCAACAAGGTTGGAAAGGGCGAAGATCGTCTGATTCACCTGAGCATTGCCAGATTACCTACCTATACAAACATTGATCTTCCGGTACGGGTCATCAGAGGCAACAGGAAAGGACCTGTTCTGCTGGTTACGGGCGGATTGCATGGAGATGAGATCAATGGAATAGAGATTGTTAGGCGAATGCTCCATAAAAAGATGCTACAGCCGGAAGCCGGAACCATTATCGCAATTCCACTGATGAACATCTATGGTTTTATCCAAAACGTGCGGGGTGTACCCGATGGAAAGGATATCAACAGAAGCTTTCCGGGTATTAAAGGTGGATCACTTGCCATGTTGGTTGCCTGGACAATGATGAATGAAATTATCCCTAAGATCGATTATGGCATCGATTTTCATACGGGTGGCGCCAGTCGTACAAACTTTCCGCAGATCAGGTGCGTCTTGACAAATGAAAAAAATGTAGAACTGGCCAATGCGTTTGCTCCACCGGTTATTCTGCACAGCGGATTGATTGAGAAGTCGTTCAGAAAGGCTGCGTATAAAAAAGGAAAACATATACTTGTCTATGAAACCGGTGAGTCGCTAAGGCTGGACGAAAAGGGAATTGAGATCGGCATAAATGGAACCATGAGGGTGATGAAACATCTGGGGATGCGTTCTGATGCGCCTGTGGCTCCTCACAAAACGGAAACGTACGAGAAGTCGAGCTGGGTTAGAGCCCGCTATGCCGGTATTTTCAAGCCGAAAGTTGAAAGTGGAGATAAAGTGGAGGTGCGTCAGATGTTAGGCTCCATTACAGATCCCTTTGGAAATGAGAGTTTCCGAATCGTAAGTAAACATGAGGGTAGAGTCATCGGACTCAACAACAACCCCGTGGTACACAAGGGGGACGCGATCTTTCATATCGCTGTCCAATCGAACTAAAGTAATTGAACACAATTTTCACTAAGCGTATAAAATGAGACCAGACCTGATATTTCACGTAGTATCCAGAAGAAAATGGCCATCTCTAAACCAGGGTGGCTATTACCGGCCTGAATCGGAAAAAGAGGATGAGGATATTACGATTGAGTGCGTGAAAGCGTCGCAGCTAAACAACTACTTGAATCGTAATTTCAAGGGGCGAAAAAATCTATTCATTTTGGTTATTGACGTTTCAAGGCTGGCAAACCGGATCAAGGAGGATTCGGAGAGTGGCTATATCCATGTTGATAAGGGAATTAATGTAGACTCGATACTCGATAAAATTCGTATCGACTGCAATAAAGAGGGACTATTTGAACTGGATGTTAAGAGTGACTCCTGATTTGCCAGGGTCTGATTTTTAAACAAAGGTGAGAGTCTTGTTTAGCCGGAATTGGTTTCGGAATTGTCACTTTTAACCGTAAGCCGTCCAACCGACTCTTTAATGATATCAAAGGAGATCGGTTTGACCAGATATTCGTGATAGCCGGTTTTAGCGGCTCTCTCTCTAAAAATCTGATCAGAGTTGCCTGTAATATAGATGATATCACAATTCTGATCTTTTATCGCTTCAGCAACAGAGATTCCGTCAATATCATCTTTGAGCATGATATCCATGAAAACCAGGTCGGGGTTGGTGCTTCTAATCTTTTTGATCGCCTCAGCGCCGCCGATAGCTGAGCCTGCCAGCTGAAAGCCCAGTCGTTCTACCATACGTTTCAGCATGAGTAGGAGGATCTGATCATCTTCTACAATAAATACTCTCATAATTGTTGTCTCTGATTTGCCTGAGTTTAAAGGTATTAAATCTGATGAAAAGTGGATATTAAAAACACCTTATCTCTATCGATATATACCATTGTCGTATAATATATATTATGTAAAGTTTAATTAATGAAGATGAAAGCCAACAACCATCCGTTCCGAATCCTTTCCCCTCCCGAACGGATAGTTGCTTCAAAAATATTTGACTTTCAGATTGGCTAAATCTTCTTCAATCAACTCAGAGCTTCTCTTATCTTATTGAAGTCCGGCATCTTGCCTGCTTCATCCAGGATCTCTTTGTAGATGAGTACTCCTTCCTGATCGACAACAAATGCAGCGCGCTTACTCACACCTTTCATTCCAAAGAAATCATCATAGATAGCATTATATTGCTCAGATACGTCCTTGTTGAAGTCACTTAGGAGCTGAAAGTTTAGATTGTTTGCTTTCTTAAACTCTTTCAGCGTGAAAAAACTGTCTACGCTAATGCCTGCAACATTTGCATTTAGTGAGTTGAATAGCTTCATATTGTCGCGTGTTTTGCACATTTCATCGGTACAAACACTAGAGAAAGCGAGTGGGAAAAAGAGCAGAACTGCCTTTTTTCCTTCTGTAAGATTTGAAAGAGATACTTTTTCGCCTTCACTATTCTGAAGGGTAAATTCTGGTGCCTTCTGGCCTGTAATTAATGACATTTTGCAGATTGGTTTTATTGTTGGTATTTCTACACTTATAAGAGTTGGTAAACAAACAGAGCATACAGCAACTTAACTTATCCGATGTCGGGGCCGCGGCTGTCTCTGAATATTCTTGGAAAGCTTAATGAGCTGAATATCATTCCTGCAATCAGGAATGGCTGCCACATCCAAACGGTGATTTCAGTAAATAGCGGCAGTACCCAGTAGATTATGAATGCAGATAGCATAGTGAGGAATATTCCTATCGCCATCCATCCCCTTTTGAACTGGTTGTAGTGAGCAGAGATGAGCAATACCAGTACAATGATTGACCCTCCCTGAACTATCTGGTGTATAACCGATGTCAATGCGGTTACACCCTGTATGAACGGGTATGAGATCAGAACGAGTGCGGGAAGAAAAACCGATGGATATGGATATCTGGCGTAGGAAGGTTTTAGTACACGAACCGTCATAAGTAATATGATCAGTATCGTGGTAAAGAGAGTAATGAGCAGATATTCGCGTATGATATCGCTGTACGGAAATGAGATCAGATGAAACAGCTCTGTAACACCGGCAGCCAGTGAACTGAATATCAGGAAAAATCGGATATCTGACTGTTCTTTGGGTACCCGCTTATAGAATAGTACAGAAATTACAGCGGCAGTAAAGATGAGCAGTATCTGGCTCCACACGATCTACTCCTGTTGACTCTTTCTCTGTTCAACACGGGAATCGATCTCCCTGCGACTCAGCTTTTCATTTTGATGAATCAGTACCAGATCCGCAATCTCTTTGAGTATTCGCCGCTCCTGCTCTACCATTCTCCCTGCAAATTGATAGAGCGTGATCTCTTCACCGTTTTCATCCTGAAGTATTCGCTCCCAATCGATCAGCGGTATTTTTTTTATTACGTTGAGAAGTGCCGCTCTGTGCTTGATTATCTTTCGGAGCACTCTCTGTACATCCTTCTCCTCACTTACATCTTTCTCGAAAGTTTGACTGTAGTGATCCTTGTCGATGAGAATTACGGTTCTGTTCTCCGAAAAGACTTTCTCGATCTTAGGCCGGAAGTAGTTCTTTTGTGCATGGTCTACCAGGCGAAGCATGGAGTAGATCGAAAGACCATCTGGCGGATCGGTATCGTAAGGAACCTGGCTGATTACATAGGTAAGAGCTTCTGCTTCGTCCTGCAGATAAGCAGCGTCCTCAATCAGTCGGTTGATCTGGTCCTGGTTAACCTCTTGGCCGGTTTTCATTGTAGAATTAAAAACCTGATGGTTTATACAGACCAGTTTGAGGAAGCTTTGGTCTGATCATTTTTCTTCTGCTGCTCGAGCATATCAACCAGAGAGAGTCCGGAGTTCCACTCTTTGTCACGGTCGCGAACGGAGTGGATATTATTCTCTTCCTGAAAGTCCCAAAATTGACCAAACTGACGGTTTTTATACTCCTTGAGGAAATCCAGACGCTCTTTGAGATCCTCCTTTGGCACCAAGAGTCTCTCCTTATCGTATATGGCGTCTTCCCGCGATTCAAATACGATATCGTAATCTTTACTCATCACAATTGCCTCTTCCGGGCATACCTCTTCACAGTAGCCACAGTAGATGCAGCGGAGCATATTGATCTCAAAAAAGTCGGGATATCGCTCTTTGGGGTCTTCAGCATCTTCATTAGCCTGCATACTGATGGCAAGCGGCGGACATGCACGGGCACAAAGACCACAGGCAACACAGCGCTCACGGTCATGATCCTCAACGAGAACAGGTCTTCCGCGGAAAATCGCAGGCGGATCCCACTTCTCCTCCGGATAGTTCATCGTAAAGGTTGGCGCAAACATCTGTTTCAGTGTGTACCAAAGCCCCTTAAAGATCTCCGGTAGATAGAGTCTCTCCATAAAAGAGAGTTTTCTTTCGCGTTTGAAATCTTCACTAATGGGATTCGCTGCCGGTTGATCGAGATTTTTCTGCATGCCTGTAAGCTATTCTGTAGTTCAAGCTGTTTCTAAGTCCTTAAAATAACCCTTCTATCTTTGGGGTTCAAACTTATTGAAGAGATTTTGAGCTTATTTCTGTCGGAAAACCATGGTTATTGGTACACCCGTAAAACTAAACTCTTCACGCAATTTGTTTTCGATAAAACGCCTGTAGTTTGGCGGCAGTTCCTGAGGATTGTTCATAAAGAACTTAAATACGGGCGGATTCGACTTAACCTGGACCGCATACTGTATTTTGAGCTTCTTTCCTCTTTTAACAGGGAGAGCTCTCTCCTTCAGAATCTTCTCGATAAAGTTGTTCAGTTTCGGCGTGCTGATCTTTTTGCCCCGCTCATCGATCACTTTCTGGGCGGTTTCAATCACCTTGTCTACCCTTTGCCCCGTGAGCGCAGAGATAGATATAATTGGAATGTAGTCCAGGTTTCTCACTTTGTCGTAGATATACTCCTGAAACTCCTTAAGCAGGTTGGTGTCTTTTTCGGGTACCAGATCCCATTTATTGAGTGCGATGACAATCCCCTTATTGAACTTCTCAGCCTCTCTGAGGATCCGTTTATCCTGCTCATCAAATCCCTGCATGGAATCGAGTAGCAGAACCACCACATCGGCTGCCCGAATTGAACGGTCGGTTCGGACGGTACTGTAGAACTCAATGTTCTCTTTAACTTTAGCCCGTTTTCTAAGCCCGGCCGTATCGACCAGAATGTAGGGTTTACCCTTAAATTCAAGCCGGCTGTTGATCGAATCCCTCGTTGTGCCCGGAATATCGGTAACAATACAGCGCTCATCTTTCAGAAGGGTGTTCATCAAGCTGCTCTTACCGACGTTTGGTCTTCCAACAAAGGCAATTCGTGGAATCTTCTCCTCATCATCTTCCTCAACTTCTTCAGGAAGCTGCTCTACAACCCGATCCAAAAGATCACCTGTACCGGAACCACTGATAGCAGAAACGGGGAATATCTCATCAAAACCCATTTCATAAAATTCGTTGGCTTCGAGAACTTTCTGTTCGTTGTCTGCCTTGTTTACCACGAGCAGCACCGGTTTGTCCTGACGACGCAAAATCTCGGCTACGGAGCGGTCCAGTGTATTCATACCGGTCTCGGTGTCAACAACGAAGAGGATTACATCCGACTCTTCCATGGCAATATGTACCTGCTCACGGATGCCGGCAGTAATCACATTGGCATCATCAGGAAGGTATCCACCGGTGTCAATTACGGTGAAATGACGGCCATTCCAGTGGCTTTCGCCATAGTGGCGATCCCTGGTAACTCCATACTCATCATGGACAATCGCCTTGCGTGTTCCGATAAGTCTGTTAAATAGTGTAGATTTTCCTACGTTGGGTCTTCCAACAATTGAAACGGTCGGGTTCATATTCTCTTTCAAATGGTTATTTTAATCTCTACAAAGGTAATGAATTTACAACTAAGCATATGCTTGAAACTCTACACTCATATTTCGGATTTACAGGCTCGATCATTGTAGCCCTTTTCTCCTTCCTTTTTTTTGTATTCTGGATTGCGGGAGTGGCAGGCATCACATCAAAAAAACGTCCTCCAGCCAAACAGGTGATCTTTTTCTCGTTGGCCATTTTCGTGCCTCCCTACCCGGTGATGTGGCTTATTGCGGACATGATAAAGCAGAAAAGAGAACTTCGCAGGCTCTGACAATCAGTCGTTCTCCCCTTCGATCTGCGGCGGTTGATCCTCTTCCACAAGTAGCCAGGGCTCAAGCAGGTTCTGCTCAATATCCTCTATAAAGCGTGAGGGATTGGAGAAGAAATCTCCGTACCGGCTCTGAAATAGCGCAGGATAGGTAATAAAGAGCTGCTCTTTGGCTCTGGTAACGGCTACGTAAAGCAGGCGCACCTCCTCATCAAACTGATCCTCATCATCCAGGGCGTACCCCGACGGGATGATCCCATCCAGGCACTGAATCAGAAAAACGGTGCGCCACTCCAGGCCTTTAGCGGAGTGAATGGTACTGAGAATAAGCGGTGATTCATCTTTTTCTGAGGCTTCCGTTTCAATGGCGGTGGCCTCAATGGGATCGAGCGCAACCTCCTCAACCAGCTGCTCAACTGAGCGGTATGTACCCGAAATGTCGACAAAGGTCTCCAGGTCCTTCATTCGCTTGGGGTGATCATCAAACTGCTTTTTGCAAAATTTGGCGTAGTAGTCGACCACAGCCTGAAGCTGCTCCGTTACGGAACCCGAGAGCTTTTTGAGCTCTGAAAAAAGATTACCCAGTGCTTTCAGCTGTGCCATATAGCGCTCACTCACATCGGGAGCCTTGTCCGGGTGAAAGGGATCGCCACCCTCAGCGTGTGCCCATGAGAAGAGATCGGTAGCTGTTTTTGGCCCAATTCCTTCAATCAGCATCAGAACCCGGTTCCAGGAGATGGCATCACGAGGGTTCAGAAGCACCCTAAAGTGAGCCAAGACATCCTTTACGTGTGCGGCTTCGGTAAACTTTTGGCCGCCATACTTGATGTATGGAATCTCCTTTTTGTTTAG
The DNA here is from genome assembly GCA_020832225.1 of Balneolaceae bacterium. Lineage (GTDB taxonomy): Bacteria > Bacteroidota > Rhodothermia > Balneolales > Balneolaceae > Rhodohalobacter. The sequence continues at coordinate 3,289 of JAFIFA010000054.1, read as the reverse complement.
CATCACCTCCAGATCGAACGAATCGCGACCATTCCGGAATAGTACGGCAGTCTCATTCAGTTCATAACCCTGCTCCCTAAGATTCAGGATCATCTGGGTGATGAACCGGCTCTGGTCATTCATATTGGCGGCTTTAACCAGTCCGGGCAGGTCTCCCTCCTCATTATTGGTGAAGAGCTTTTTATCAAACTTTGCACTGGCCTGCTCCAGCACTCGGTTTGCGACATCCAGAATCCGCTGGGTGGAGCGATAGTTCTCCTCAAGTTTGATGATCTTTGTCTTCCGGAACAGATCGGGAAAGCGAAGCATATTTCTGTGATCGGCTCCGCGGAATGAGTAGATACTCTGAGCATCATCCCCCACGGCCATAACATTGTTGTGAACAGAACTCAGAAGCTGCGTTAGTTCTGCCTGCAGCGAGTTGGTGTCCTGATATTCATCCACCATCACATGACGGTTTTTGGAGGCGATCTCCCGGCGGATGTCGGGGTGTTCTGTAAGCAGTTCACGGCTCTTCTGCAGCAAGTCATCGAAGTCCATCACATAGTTTTTCTCTTTGTAGCTTATATAGTTGCTATGCAGTATCTCAATTTTTTCTATATGTGATGTGAACTGTGGATACTCCTCTTCGATAATTTCCCGAACCGAGAGTTGCTTGTTCACAGAAGCGCTAAAGATTGAATAGAGCGTTGATTTTCTGGGAAACCGCTTCTCCCCTTTGGCGATGTTCAGCCGGCCACGCTCCATATGAATTGCATCCATCGCATCGGAGGTATCGATGATGGTAAAATTCTCAGGATAACCGATCGCCTCAGCGTGCTTGTGCAGAAGTTTACTGCAGTAGTGATGAAAGGTGCCGCCCTCTACCCTCCTGCAGCGCTCATCCAGTATGCCGCTTGCCCGTCGAATCATCTCGTGTGCAGATCGTCGGGTAAACGTCAAAAGAAGAATCTCAGAGGGTTCAACTCCGCTCTCCACAAGCCTGGCTACCCTGTAGACGAGTGTGCGGGTTTTCCCTGTTCCTGCTCCCGCAACCAGAAGAGCTGGGCCGCTATCGTGCATTACGGCCTCAAGCTGAGCTTCATTCAGAAGCTCAGCATAGGAGATGGAATACTCATTGGGTGTAACATCATCACTGGAAAGCACAAATTTTTTCATACCTTAAAACTACCAAATTTCACCGTATGTAAAAAGTATGTATGTTCTCGCAAGGGACATCACTATAAAAGTTGAACAGACAAATACTGTAATGAAATTCTCCTTCCTCAACGTTCTCTTTATCATCTTTGCACTATTTGCTGCTGTCGACATCTGGTGGGCCCTTACCGGAAGAGTTGAGCCACCCTATACAATTTTGTGGCTGGAGGCAAACTTCACGGCATATATTGCCTATAAGGTTGTGCTGATCGTGGTGCTTTTGGCAGGTGTTTTTGGTTTCTCAACAAGCAAGAACAGCGAAGGGAGTAATGAGCAGGCCGGTTAATTCCGGGGGAAGTTGTATAAGGTAAAGCGAAACTCAGTTCCTTCTCTGTCGGTATTTTCAATCCAGATCTTTCCGCCCAGGCTCTCTACAATTTTTCTGCATACAGACAGCCCCACACCACTTCCCTTTACTTCATGTTGCGTATGCAGACGCTGAAAGATAATAAAGACTTTCTCAAAGTAGTCCGGCTTGATACCAATGCCGTTATCTTTCACAATGATCAGATAACCATCTTCCATTTGTTGTGATGTGATCAGAATTTCAGGTGGAACTCCCTTACGTGAATATTTTATGGAGTTCTCTATCAAATTTTGAAAAACCTGTTGAATCGGTGTTCGGTAACTCTCTATCACCGGCAGACGATCCCACTTAATCTCTGTATCTTTTTCTACCGATGCTTTGCAAAGCATCTTTTTAGTCTCTGAACAGATCTGATTTAAATCTACTCTATCGGTCTTCCCGGTCCACTGCCCGGCTCTTGAGTAGTTCAAAAGATCGGATAGAATCTGTTTCATTCGATCGGCTCCATCCCTGGCAAAATAAATATACTGGTGAGCCTTATCGTCCAGCCGGTCTCCGTACTTCTTTTCGAGCTGTGTCATAAATCTTGTGACCATTCGAAGGGGTTCACGCAGATCGTGCGACACAACATAGGTGAAATTTTCAAGTTCTGCGTTCTTCATTTTCAGCTCATCCAGTGAGAATTCTAGATCTTTCTGCTTCTTCCTCAGGTCACTTCTCAAACGCTCTTGCTCTTCGATGGTAGATTCGAGCCCGTTAAAGAGCACAGGTACCATTATAGCAATCATAAAGCTTAGGAAAACCAGATTGGATGAGACAGCTATCCAGGTGCCAATTGTATGCTCTGCCTGCATCATATCCGGGCTAAATCCGGTGTAGATCGCTATACCAAACAGGATACAAACAACCGTATTTATAACTGCTGTTGCATAACCATACTTTTTTGGCAGAATGAGAACAGCAAAAAACGTAACGGCAAAAAGATAGATAAGTCCCGGTCCAAATGAACCCAGATAGAATAGCAGTAACAGAGCCAAACCGTAAAGAAGAACAGAAAAGGTGATCTTTCTCCAAAACACATTTTTACCCGGCAAAAATGCGGAGATCAGAATCACTGCAATTGCAAACAGGTCATAGACAATCAGAAATAGAAAACCTGATTTTGCCGACATAATGATTCCCGGAATCACAACGATCAACAAAAGTGGCAGAAGCCACAGCATAAGCGTTGCAAAGAGGTAGTCTCTCCAATACGAGAGCCCCTTTTGAGTGTATTCCGGTAGCATGCAGTTGGCATAGATTGCCGACCGATATTTATCCCAGAGTGTGCTCATGAAGCGTACTCTTATACCCTTGAAAGGTTAATAAAGCAGCAGAATCATCCCGTTATTAAAATTGGCTGCTAATTTGTCTCGATAGGTTAATTATTCGGAGACAAGTTGTGTATCGGCATTAAACCTTGAATGGTTAAAAACCAAACCCACCAGGCCTTTAAGGCCCATAACTATTTATATTTTCTAAAATAGAGAGTTTATCATCTAAATGTCTATAGGCTTAAATACTTACTGCAAATCAGAGAGAACTCTTCTATACATTCCTCTTGAAGCGGGTGCTACATCATCGAAACCGAACTTTCGATAGAGATGATGTGCATCACCATCAGCAATCAAACTGATATAGGCAGACGGGGGTAACTGTTGATCTATATAACGGTTGAGCTCCTCCATGATTGCTGATCCTATCCCTTTTCCCTGATGTTGAGGCAGTACAGCCATATCAACGATT
>JAFIFA010000025.1 GCA_020832225.1 Balneolaceae bacterium | reverse complement strand
ATCTTAAATTTTTTTTGTAACAAATTGAAATGTCGTCTCTCTTTAACCTAACAACCCCGTTGGCTTCCCCCGAAGCCGATTTTCGGTTCAAAACAATAAATAAACAGATAAGGTAATTTACCATGGGTCAACAACAACTATTACTCGTAATTCTCGTAACGATCATCGTGGGTATCGCGACGGTTGTGGCTATTAATACATTTGGATCCGCTGCGGATTCTGCGAACGTTGATGCTGTAAGACAGGATATGCTTTCTATAGCTGCTTCATCTCAGCAATTTTACATGCGACCAGATATGCTTGGTGGCGGTGGAAGATCTTTTGATGGTATTGAATTCACAGATTTCTCATTTGCAGGTACTGTTGATGGTACCAATGCTTTTAATGATAATGGTAGATATGAAATCTCAACTACTGCAGAAGGATCTTACACACTTATTGGACATCCAGCCAATTTAATTACTGGCTCTGTTGGTCTTGAGGCAAGTGCTTCTGAAACTTTGGAATTAGAAGTTTTACCAGATGATGTGAACTGGATTAGAAGTAGCCCAGGTGAGCCAGATACACAGTAAAAATAACAAGTATTACACCAATGAAAGCCCTTAAATATTTTAAGGGCTTTTTTTTTAAGCATGAATTTGAAAGATACTTTTTTAAATAACTTTCCTAAATATTTGTGGGTATTTGCATTTGGATACCTACTCGTAATATATTTTTTATCTTGGTTGATTGATTTTAAAGAAATTGAACTAATTGGCATTAGTGAATGGGTTTCTTATCAGTACCCAAATTTATTCTGGATACACGTTTTTCGAGAGGGATCAATTACTGAAAACTTACAGTGGCTTTTCCTTGGATTTACAGCACTTAGTTTACTCTTGTTAGTTGCTACTTTTAAAGAAACAGCAATACGAGGATATTTTGCATTACTGTTTGGAACGGTATTAATGTTTATCGAAGATAAATACAATGTCAGGCATAAATTAAATGATCGCATAGGTGCACTAATTCATGGAGAAAATGTAAACCTTTATGAATGGAAGACAAGTATTTATGGTGCTTCTGTAGAGATGATATTTTATGCCCTATTGGGAACTATAATGTTGTATGCTTTTTATTCCATATATGTAAAGAGTGAAATCTCTCAGCAATCAAAAAAATATTTATTGGCAGGATATATCTTCTATTTCATTGCTTCTTTTGGTTCTGCAACAAGGAATTTATTTGATTGGTATGCCCACGTGGGAGGAGCAATACTTAATCTCTTAACTTCATTCAAAGATCTGACCTGGAGTGGTGATAGCATGATTTACTACAGAGACCCATTGGGTTTTTGGTTTATGGATTTTGTAATCGAAGAATCGCTAGAACTGATGGGGGCAACTTTTCTACTCTCTAGTGTTCTGATTTGTTTTAATCAGTTAAGCTTGAAAAATTCAGTTCAAAAATAATTAATCCCCCCTAACCAACCTTAAACCCGTCTAACATCTCAGCATGTTATGTCGGGTTTTCTTTTATTTGGGAAGATCATTTACGGACGGCTAACAATCTACGTTTAAACATCTGCGGAGGCTTTTTATGGGGCAGCAGCAACTACTGCTTGTTGTACTAGTTACGATCATTATCGGGATCGCAACCGTGGTTGCCATCAATACGATGCAGGCGGCAACGGATGAGGCAAACGCCGATCCCATTCGTCAGGAGATTCTCCAGGCGCATGCAAACTCCAACAGTTTTCTGAGAAGGCCTGCAATTATCGGAGGTGGTGAGGGTAGTTACGACGGCATTACACTGGAGTCGATCCAGCTGCCGGAATTGAGTGAGAATGCAGCATACTCCCTCGGCGAGGTGAATAGTGATTCATTTCAAATCATTGCAGAGTCTGATCGGGGTTTCACGCTTAAGGCCACCATTACCAAAGGCTCTTCAGATATTGAATGGGAGAAGAATTGAGGGAGACGTGAGACGTGAGAGGTGAGACGTGAAACGGATAATTTGAGTGATCATCTTGATATTCTCAAAAATTTTGGAAAACGATTTATATTGATTTGACTCTCTTTCCTGGTCAGGGAGAGGAAAAAGGCGACCAGCCAGAGTAAAGAGAAGGACCAGAGAGCAGGGGACCAACTTAGGGGGAGCGGTGACTGACCCTCACCGCCGGTTCCCTGTTCTTACTTCTTTTTTGTGCAAAGCGCATAGCGCTTGGCGCTGAGCGTTCGATCTAATTCATACTGTATTAAGCTCATCTTTAGATTTTTTCTAACTGCCCAAAATCTCAGATAGTCACTACCTCTTTACCAACGTAGTGGGAATTAGTGGCCAAGGGATGAATCCTTTGTTTAGAGCCCCAAACCCCCATCCCGTTAGGGATGGCATATGGGTAGCCCGGCACAGCGTGCCGGGAATATGAAACGAGCAAGAGAACGCAACGAGAAGAAGAACCAATTAAGGGGATGATCTAATCGAGGCGCAGGTGGAAAAGCCATCGTTGAGGTTTCCCTATTTCTGGCTCCGTCCGTTTCGCCTCGATAGATTCTTTTCCTTTATGAAGATCACGTCTCGGCAAATGGGGTTGTTGAAGGGTTTTTTTCTACCCATATTTCGTCCCGATTGGGACGGTGGAGTTCGTTTGAATTCCAGTTTTACCAATGTTGACGAACATACCCATTTCTTTTGACTCACTCTGACTACGTCTCGAGAAAGGCTCTGTCTCCCTGATTTTTACACGGCAGTACTACACCACTGAACGGCGTGTGAACAACCTTGTATATATTGGAAACATAGAATCTGGATTTCTGCTAGTATTGATTCTTTTTATACGCCCACGATATAGCCAAGGAGTTCCCCCTCTTTTCGAGTTTTCCAGTTCGCGTTAAGCGAACGAGACAAGCGAGCAAAGAGGGAGTCAGAGCCTGTCCCGAGACGTCGGGAGGGTGAGTACTTCCAAGCGCATTGTGAGCAAGGTGCACTGCCCCAAACCCCCATCCCGTTAGGGATGACACATGGGTAGCCCGGCACAGCGTGCCGGGAAAATAAGATGAGCAAGAGAACGCAACGAGAAGAAGAAGCAATTAAGGGGATGATCTAATCGAGGCGCAGGTGGAAAAGCCATCGTTGAGGTTTCCGAATCCCGGTCCCGTCCGTTTCGCCTCGATGGGTTTGGTTTTTCTATATGAATCACGCCTCGGCGAATGAGGTTTTCATAGGTACATTTTCTACCCATATTTCGTCCCGATTGGGACGATAGATCTCGGTCCATGATCTGATATTCTATATAGTTCGATGATCAATCCATTTCTTTTGACTCACACTCCCAACGTCTCGGAAGAGCCCAAAAACTCACGACTCTTGACTCATGACTCACGACTAAAAAATCAAGTCTCCCCACTCCCAATCCCCAATTTCGGCTTTAGCCAGTAAAAAAGAGCAGGCAGAATAAACAGATCAGAAATAAGCGCTCCAAATATGGTTGCACAGACAAGGATTCCCATCATCGCGGTGGAGGTGAAGGCACTGGTAATCAGGGTACCGAAACCGGCAATCAGAATCAGACTGGTGACGATGATCGCGCGTCCAGTTCGGATCGTTGTCGCCGTTAGTGCGGGAAAGATCGCTCCGCGCCTGAGGTACTCGATCCGGAATCGGGCGAGGTAATGGATGCTGTCATCAACCGCAATACCGAGGGCAATGGTAAAGATCACGGCCGTGGATGGCTTAATATCAACCCCCATAAAACCCATCACGCCGGCTACAATGATGAGTGGAAGCAGGTTGGGAATCAGTGCGATGATCACCAAACGGATATTCTTAAAGAGCATCGCCATGATCAGCGTAATGGCGGTTAACGCCAGGGCGATACTCCACGCTAGTGAGTAGACAATCTTCTCGGTAAGATCGGCGCTTAAAATAGTGGTTCCGGTGATAATCACCTCTTCCTCCTCAAAGAGAGAGCGAATCTGTGGCTCAATCTCATCTCGAATCTCGTTGATCCGCTTCGATCCGGCATCTTCGGTAAATGCGGTCACGCGAAGTGTACTGTAGTCAAAATCGACCAGCCGATAGAGCTCATCCGAATCGTTTACCTCCAAAAGCAGGAGATACTGGGCGATCGCCTGATCACTCCCCGGAAGCACCCGCTCCGGACTGTTCTCTTCACCAAATACGTAGTGGACCTCCTTCATCAATGTATGCAGCCCGGTAACACGATGAATCTCCGAATAGCTGATCAAAAGATCCTCCATCTCCTCAATCCGCTCCATCAGATCCTGACTCATTACACCATCGGGCTCCCCGGTTCGGATGATAAACTCCATCGGAAACTGAGGGGAGATCTGCTCGGTGAAGAAACGGCTGTCCTGCATCAGAACCGTATCATCTCCCACATCATCAAATACCTTACCATTTACCTGCACATTCTGAATTCCGATTCCAAAGAGAACGGTGATTCCAACTCCAATCCAGAGAACCTTGCGATAGTGCAGACGGTTTACCGCGGCAACTTTTGTGAGCAGTTTCTGCAGGAAAGGGTAGATCTGTCCCGATTTCTCGTCAAACACACGCTTCTTCTTTGAGCGGTTGAGAGCCGCCGGAAGGAAAAGAATGGTGATCAGATAGGCGATCAACACCCCGGCCGCCGTGTATGCCCCAAAGCGCTTCATCGGCATCACGGTGCTGGTCATCAGCGTGGCAAAACCGATCGCCGTCGTTATACTGGTGAGCAGTGTTGCGCTTCCCAGGGTTTGCAGCATCTCCAGGATCGATTTTCGCTTGTTCATCCCCGACTCCCGGGAGTCATCATATTTCGAAATCATATGGACCGCATCTGCCACCCCCACACAGAGCAGAATAGGGGCTATGGTGCTACTCATAATCTCCAGAAAACCGCCTGTAAGCTGAATGAGCGCAACCGTAAAGAGGAGCGTTGCCCAGACTATCAGCATCGGGAAGAGAATACCCCAAATAGTGCGGTAGATCGCCCAGAGAAGCAGAATGATCAGAATAGATGAGATACCGATATACATCACAATCTCACCATTCAACATGTTCACATATTGATTCCTGAAATAGGGAATTCCGGAGATGTGATAGCTGTAGCCGTTACCATCAGCCAATATCTCATCAAGCCGATTGATAATATGATTTCTGTCGCTGTAGGTATTCTGTTCCTCATCGATTCTGAGAACAATGGCGGTTGCGGTTCCGTCATCGCTCAGCAGAAATCCACGCAGGAATGGGTCGGAGGTCATCCGCTCTTTCAGGCGATCCAAATCGGCAACCTGAAAGCTCTCCTCCTCCAGCCAGGGATCAAACGTGAGCCGGTTGCCGTCACTATCGATGCTGCTGGCATTCCAGAGTGAGAAAACCTCCTCGATCTGCTCAATCTCCTCCAGCTTACGTGTGAGATCAAGTAGATCGGACAGAACCTGAGCAGAAAAGAGTTCATCGTGTTTAAAGCCGATCAGGATCGTGTTATCATCCCGGCCAAACTCATCCTCAAGAATCTCATAATCTTTGATTACGGGATCATCATCCGGATAGAACCCTTCCAGGTTAAAATCGGTGGTAATCTGAGAACCCGGAAATACCGCCAGAAAGGCGAGCACCGCTATGCTCAGCATCACAAACCGTGGATAAGCCAGTATAAATTCTCCGAGACGCTTCAAGTAGATCTATTGGGATTATGGATTCGGCATCAGCAACCGATTTCAGAGAAGCTGCATTCCCGATGTTTTATAAACTTCTTGATGATATTAATCAGAAAAAGAGGGAGATCCTGGAGAAGAGAAAACTGTTCTCGCGGAACTGGTTAAAGCTGAAGTGGCCATAAAAAGGTGATACCTCATCTCCGCCGAAAAGATTGGTCCCGAGTGCCAATTCCAGTCCGTCAGACAGTTCATACACTCCCTGCAGCTGAAACCAGAAATCTTCCGCAAAGAAATTGTATCGGGAGACCGAAATCATCTGCAGCCGGTCTCTTAAAAAAGAGCGGTTAAGCAGCAGTGATGCATATGGAAAGTACTGTTGTGGAAGGATGCGATCTTCGTAGTTGAGAATCGTCTCCAGATAGCCCTGCAGGTCGATTGTGGTTCCGTAGATTTCGGTACGAAGGCCGATCATAGAGTGAATCCAGGGTTTTTGCAGGATGTAGCCGTCATCTCTGATCTCAAAATCCTGAAGCACATCGATTGCTGACCCAAAATCATCAAGTGCTGCCTCCAGTCGGTTTACCGAGACCGGCAGAAAGGTAAAATGACGGTTATGTACGTAAAGCCCCTCCAACTGCAGCGACCAGTTGTCGTGGAACTGCCACTGCATCGACAGGCCCGCCATGGGGGAGGTTTTGTAGGTTTCCGTGAGATTTACGGAAGGGGGATCAAATATGGTTGGGCCGAACAGATTGATTTCAAGCGCATAGGCCGGCATCGGGTGTGCCCAGTAGTAGAGCATCAGATCCAGATCGATGGAGGAGTGTGATCTCCACGCGTATCGAAGAGCGGCCTGAATATCACTGACGGTTCGGGAGTTTTGCTCACCGCGAAAGTTCACCGGAATAGGGGCATCGATGGTCTGCAGCGGAAACCAGCGTGAAGAGGATGATGGAATGAGATCTTGCTGAATGGTTGGGCTGAGTACTGCCTGTATATAGCTGCTGCCGAAATAGCGTGTTAGATTCGCAGCCGTCACCCCGAGAATCAGATCGGAAGGGTCCTGAGTCAGAAACTCCCTTAAATCAACCGGTGATAAAATTCCGGTAACAAATGAGCCATTTGCCACACCCCAGTTGATCTGCTGCTTGCCTATACGAAGGTCGCTGTTGTCAAAAAACCAGTCGAAATAGAGCTCCCTCAGCTGCAGCTCAACCGACTCAGACTGGGCATACCGTTGAACGATATCGGCTTCGGCATAGAACCCGCCAATGTCGATTGGACGATTGAACTGAACACGAAACCGATTGCGTGCAGCAATCAATTCATGATCAGGAGTGGTCTGTATTGCGTTGTAGTTCTGAAACTTGCCCGAAATACCACTCTGTGCGAAGCTATGCGGCGCAACGGATGCGAGGCACAACAGCATAAGCAGTAGGGCAGGGGTGAATATTCTAATCCGGATGATGACGTAGGTATTTAAAAGTTATTTGTGAAAGTCATTGAAGCTTAATCAAAATATGCGTAATTTTAATGCATAGTGGATGATCTCTATCATCAACATAGATCACTTCAAAATCCGAATTAAAACTTTCATTTCCGAAGTTTATCATATCTTATGGCGCACGAAAGAATCGAAGTAGACTTACCCTTAGCCAAAGTTTACGAATTACTATGTAATCCCGTTCATTTCCCCAAGTTTCTTGAGCGAATTGACAAAGTTGATAAAGTTAATTCTCAGACGTTCGATTATATAACCACAATCGGCGGCGAGGAGTTTCAGTGGACAACAAACATTATCGACAATCTGCGAAACACCCGTTTTGCATGGATTACCATTAATGGCAATCTGAATCAAACCGGTACTATCCGTTTCACTCCACTCGATAACGGAAAGCGAACCCGAGTTGATTTTTCACTGGACTACAGAACATTCTTTGGTGAAGCCGATGAAGATCTTGCGAAGTTTATCGATGGTCTGCCGGCTCAACTTAAGAAAGATCTGGACTCTTTCAAGCAGCTTGCTGAAACAGACACCTTCAACGATGCTGAAGAGTCTGAAGAAGTAGCCAGCGAGGTAACCGCTTAAAAACGGTTACGATCTACATACTACCATTTGAGATACGGCCCGTTTAGCGGGCCGTTTTTTTTGGTGGGTATACTTTGTGATAGTTTTTAATTTAAGTCTGTTGTGCTGCGCGTTTTTCACTTCGTGGGAATCGCCTTCGGCTCGGTGCGCAGTCCCGAGACCAGGGGATGTTTTGATAAAAACTCTCCCCTCGAGGGGTGTGGATGCCGCAGGGTTAGGGGAGGCAGACGAGGGGTGTTTTCGTAGAGAGTTGAGCCCAATTCTTACGTATATTCTTAATCAACAAACCTGTACCACACCTCCTGATTCGTGGTTTAGAATTAACGAATTCACTTTTAAAGCTTAGTTTAGATTAATTTCCTGTCGACTTTGGTGCATATATGTTTCTTTTTTTGATAAAGTCTGGTTCGACCAATCTGGGAAGTATATTAGGGGGTGATTGAAAAGTGATTTGAAGCAAATTTTGCAAAACTGTAGCCAAAAAATAGTAGGGTGAACCACCCCCGACCCCTCCTTGGAAAGGAGGGGAGTCAATCTTTCCTGAAAGCTTAGAATCGAACTCAGTTTAAAAAAAATAAAATCCGCAGTCCGTGACATTTGAAGAGCTATCCCATTCCGAATATCGAAAACGGCCACACTACCTGGTGATTGGTAACCCGATAGGGCATTCGCTTTCACCACTGATGCATCAAATAGCGCTTGATCACTATGGAATTGATGCTGATTACAAACCGCTTGAATTGAGACCCGATGAGATCGGACGTTTCTCTGCCTGGATCAATCGCGACTCATTTCTGGGGTGTAACATTACAATTCCCTACAAAGAGGAGATGATGGTTCTGGTTGACTCGCTTTCAGAGGCAGCATCAGAAATTGGTGTAATCAATACCATCATTAAGAAATCCGGCATGGTTATGGGCGATAACACCGATCTCTATGGGTTTATCGACCCGATTGCCGATCTGAGTCACCTTCTTGATGGTGGAAGAGCCGTTGTATTTGGTACCGGCGGAGCTTCAAAAGCGGTGATTGCCGGACTTGAACAGCTTGGCGTGGAGGAGATTGTTCTTGTATCCAGGAATCCGCGAGGCAAGCCACTTCCAAAAAATCGGGTTCACACTGAACTGGTCGACTACCATCAATGGCAGGCGTTTGCCGATGAAACAGCCATCTTTGTGAACACAACCCCCGTTGGTATGTACCCCAATGTTGATTCCCTCTTTATCGACAAAGCAGATTCTGAACTTTTTGAAGACTCCATCTGCTACGATTTGATCTACAATCCGCAGATGACCCGTTTTCTGCAGCTCGCCGAAAGGGAGGGGGCCGTTGTGATCAACGGACTCGATATGTTTATTGCCCAGGGCAGCCGCTCTTTTGAACTCTGGACCGGAAAACCATTTCCTGAAGAGAAGATCCGAAAAGCACTGATCAACCATTTTGATGGAGTAAAATGAAAATTATTCGACCCAAACTATTTCAAGATCTGCGGGGAGCGGAGGCTCTCTTTACCGAATCGAACCGGGATGAGGTAAACAGCGGTGGTGTTGTGCCCGGACTCAACCTGGGCTACAACACCGAATCTAAGCCAAATGTAGTTGATCGCAACTTCAGACTGCTCTTTGATGAGATCGGTTGGAGAAGTGATCAATTTGCTGTGGCAGAACAGGTTCATCAAGATAACATAGAATTAGTTGATCAGCCCGGAACCCTCAATGAAACGGATGGGCTGATAACACTCACTACCGGACTTGCACTCGGAATTCGCGTGGCCGACTGCGCAGCTATTTTGGCTGCGGATCCCGTTAACGGCGTTGCCGGGGCATTTCATGCCGGCTGGAAAGGTGCGGCAATGGGCATTGCACCCAAGGGTATTGAGCTGATGCAGAGACACGGAGCCGATCCGAAAAAGATTGTTGTTTATGTTTCGCCATGCATCACCCAGAAGAATTTTGAAGTGGGAGAGGAGGTTGCATCCCAATTCCCAGATCGTTTTGTAGACAGAATAAGCTACAATAAACCGCACGTAGATCTGGTATCTTTTATTCGCCACCAGATCTTGGACACAGGAATTCCCGATACCTCCATAGAATTTTCAGGTAACTGCACCATGGAGAACGACCAATACTACTCCTACAGACGCGAAGGCTCGAAAGCGGGAAGAATGGTTGGGTTTGTTAGGTTGATTTGAGACGGGAGTGAGTGGAAGAGGGTGAGAGGGGGGAAAGTTTGAAACGCATTGGGCTTTGATTGAGTTTGATTTTAAATCGCAAAGCGCTAAGAGCAAAGCGAATTGTCGATCTATGCTCAAGACTCAATTATATCCACCAAACCTAACAATCACACCACCGAATAATAAACGTGTTTAAAATCAGCTACTCACCGGGCTATGTTGCCCCATTGCCGGAAGGCCACATCTTCCCGATGAAGAAGTTCTCGGGGCTATATGACTATCTCACGAGCCGGGAAATTTTTCCCCGATCAGCATTTATTGAGCCATCGATGGTCGATTTTGGCACACTCTGCAGCGTTCATACGCCTCGTTATGGTCAGGGCGTCTGGACAGGAGAGCTGTCGAAAAAAGAGATTCGCAGAATGGGTTTGCCATGGAGTAAGGGGCTTGCAATACGCTCACGGTTAGCCGTACAGGGAACCATCAACGCCGGACTGATGGCTCTTCAGGATGGTATTGCCGGGAACCTGGCAGGAGGGACCCACCACTCCATGCCGGACCATGGTGAGGGATTTTGCGTCTACAACGATGTGGCTGTAGCAATCAAAACCCTTAGGCAGTCGATGTGGGCCAGAAAAATTCTGGTTATCGACTGCGATGTGCACCAAGGCAACGGAACAGCCGAGATTTTTCGGGATGAATCGGAGGTTTTTACCTTCTCAATTCATGGCGAGAAGAATTACCCCTTTGTGAAACCGCCCTCTACGCTCGATATAGGCCTTCCCGACAAGACGGGCGACCGCGACTACATCAATACGCTGACAGACGCACTGGATGATATTTTCAGCCGTTTTCAGCCGGATCTGGTTTTCTACCTGGCAGGAATCGATCCACTTAAAACCGACCATTTTGGTCGTTTATCATTGTCTCAGAAAGGTTTGCGCGAACGAGAGCATCTGGTCATTGAAACGGTTACCCAGAAAGAGATCCCTTTGGTACTGCTGCTATCCGGAGGGTATGCTCCATCCATACAGGAAACGGTTGAAGCGCATGCCGTTATGTATGAGGCCGCGAAAGAAATTTCAGCCCCGTACTTTCAGTGAACTTTTTCTATTTTAAGCGCTTATCCGGAACATGAATCAACAACTATTGGAAAAGCAGAACATCGCTATTTTAGGTTCCACAGGCTCAATTGGATCTCAGGCCCTTGAGATCGTTGAAAACAGGCCTGAACTATTCCGGATCTCTGCACTCACTGCAAACCGAAATTTTAAAAAACTGGCAGAGCAGGCGAACCAATTTCGCCCGGATGCGGTGGTTCTCTGCAATGAAGATCTGCGTTCTGAATTTGAGGCGCTACTTAGTTACAGCCCCAGTTATCTTGGATATGGAGCTGAAGCACTTGAAGAAGTTGCGACAACCTGCCGTTACGATCTTCTGCTGAACAGTTTGGTAGGTTTTGCAGGCTTTATGAGCACCTACGTGGCGCTGCAGAATGGTCGCAGGGTTGCGCTCGCCAATAAAGAGTCATTGGTGGTGG
>JAFIFA010000043.1 GCA_020832225.1 Balneolaceae bacterium | reverse complement strand
AGTACAAAATCCACAAAACGAATTCGATTTACTCAAACAGAAAAGAAAATCTTTTTTGCCCGGGAAGACTATTGCCTATTGACATTGGAGGCCATATATATGTTTCTCTGTTCGTCGGTTTTATTGATTTCTCTGTTTATCTATCGATAACAGATTCGAAAAATGCTTCTTATTTACAAACTGAACACCCCTCCATCTCCAAATGTACCTCATCAACTAAACCTCTCCATTCCCGCTTTATACCCCTCTTCAATAAGATGCTCCGCCTTTCGGGTGTCGGCCATGTTGTAGGCACCAAGCGCGGGTTGTATCCAGAATACACGCTTATCCTCCGTCTGCTCCTTCACCAGATTGTTCAGGCCGATATCAAACGTGTTGTTGAGCACATCCACAAAGGTTTCGGGGCGTTTGTATTTGCGATTGGTGGTTAGATCCACCCCGATGATATCTTTGGCCCCCATCTCTTTCAGCGGTGTTACCGGTACGTTTTCACAAAAGACCCCATCAACCAACAGCATATCTCCCCACTCCACCGGTACGAAAATGCCCGGCAGACAGGTACTGGCCATCACCGCCTTATAGAGCGGCCCCTCTTTCAGCACCACCTTCTCGCCCGATGTCAGGTCGGTGGCGATCATACATAGCGGAATCTTCGAATCCTCAATATTAACCTTCCCCAGCTGCTCCAGCACCTTCTTGCCAAGCCTCTCATTACTCAAAAGTCCCATTTTCGACATCTTGAAGCCGGTGATATCGAGCCAGTCCAGATTTTTCGCCATCTCCTCAAGCTCATCCAGCGGTGTCCCAAAAGCTACATGGGCCGCCACATAGGCTCCTATACTGGTGCCCGACAGAAACTCCGGCTCGAAATTATGCTCCTTCAGTGCCTTCAGCACCCCAACATGCGCAGCACCCAAAGCGGCCCCTCCCCCAAATGCGATTCCCGTCTTTCTGAACTTTTTCTTTTTGAACATAAACCCGTATATTTAGTTCAATGTTAAACGAATTATTGCCTAACACATTCTGTTGTCTCTGTTGAAACTGAATAAACTAAAAAACAATGTCTGATTCTATAAAAGGTTTACATCATATCACGGCCGTTTCCGGTCCGCCCCAGGAAAATTTCAATTTTTACCGGAACAAGCTGGGGCTCCGGTTCACGAAAAAGACGATCAATTTTGATGATCCCTTTACCTACCACCTCTACTATGGCAATCACAATGCCACTCCGGGCAGCACCATCACCTTCTTTCCGTGGCAGAATGTACCCAATGGCTCTCCCTCCA
The DNA here is from genome assembly GCA_020832225.1 of Balneolaceae bacterium. Classification (GTDB taxonomy): domain Bacteria; phylum Bacteroidota; class Rhodothermia; order Balneolales; family Balneolaceae; genus Rhodohalobacter. The sequence goes on along the minus strand of JAFIFA010000043.1, from coordinate 15,456 downwards.
CCGGCGAGGCAACCATTGTGGACTATGCGATTCCGGGGGGATCTGCGGATTATTGGTACGACAGGCTGAAAGAGCTCAACATAAAGATCAACAGGCAGAAAGATGGATTTGGTTTTGAGACGATCAGCTTTCACGACAATGACGGAATGAAGATCCGGTTGGTTGCCGATTCCAAATCGGAAAAAAATGAGACGAAGGGCTATGGCACTGTTCCTGACGAGCACGCCGTGCGCGGTTTTTTCGGAACCACACTCTCCCTGGCCGATACGGGTCGCACAGCCGAACTGCTAAAGGAGATGGGATGGAGCCTGACCGGTGAAGCAGATGGTGCCGCGCGTTTCGGTTCAGCACCCGAGAACAACCTGGGTCGCTTTGTTGATCTGAAGAAGGAACCTGAGCTGAACGGGCGTTTTGGCCGCGGCTCCATTCATCACATCGCTTTTCGTGTACCGGATGATGGGGCACAGCAGAATTGGCGTGAGAAGATTAAAAAGATGGGCTTCTCCATCACACCGGTTAAAAACCGTGACTACTTTCGGTCCATCTATTTCAGGGAGGCTGGAGGTGTGCTCTTCGAAATCGCCACCGATATTCCCGGCTTTGATGTGGATGAACCGTTCGAAAGCCTGGGAGAAGAGTTGAAACTTCCAGCCTGGTTCGAACAGCACCGCGAGGAGATCGAGAGACGCCTTCCGGAACTCAATACCGATTAAACACATTGCGGTACAACAGATTCTTGATAAACGATACTACCCCTTTTTAAAACGAAAATTGATTGATCAGATAAACCTATGTTTAGAGCAAACCCTCAAAAACCTTTCAAAGGCCCCCATCAAAAAACACAGCGTGCAACTGCGGGAGCCGATGTCGATAAAGCGCCGGGTGCAGTAATTTTTATTCATGGACGGGGTGCATCTGCCAACAGCATCCTTCCCCTTGCCCGGGATCTGGATGCAATCGATTTCCACCTTGTGGCTCCACAGGCAAATCACAACGCATGGTACCCCTACTCATTTCTCATGCCCACGGAGAAGAATGAACCGGGCCTCTCTTCCGGCCTGCAGGCAATTGCCGATATTATCATTGATCTGGAAACGAAGGGAATGACGAAAGAGCAGATCATTCTTTGCGGCTTCTCGCAGGGTGCCTGTTTGGCCAGTGAGTATGTGGCTCGACACCCCGCCCGCTATGGAGGTTTGATCGCATTCAGCGGCGGTTTGATCGGAGACTCTGTGAATGCAGATAACTACAACGGTTCACTAAACAACACACCCTTCTTTATTGGGTGTTCCGACATCGATCCTCACATTCCGGTAGAACGGGTTCACGATACCGCCGAAATTATGGAGAAGCTGGACGCCGCAGTTACGAAGAAGATCTATCCTGGCATGGGGCACACCATCATTGCAGATGAAGTGGAGCACGCGAAAAAAATAATTGAGGCTGTGCGATCCCGTTAAGGTTCCTTACCTTTACATCCAACCCCAAACCGAACCTCGACTAACCGATGCAAACGGTACAGGATACCATCATGGAGGTGGTATATGCCATTCTCCCAATCACCATTCTGGTTCTTATCCTGCAGTATACGCTGATCTGGCTCCCTTTCGAATCTGTTCTGCAGTTTCTGGTGGGCGTTGTATTGGTATCTACAGGATTTGCCCTCTTTCTGATGGGGGTTCACATCGGTCTTCTTCCAATTGGGGAAATGATTGGCGCGGCCCTGCCAAAGACGGGGAAGGTGTGGATGATTCTGCTATTCAGTTTTATACTCGGTTTCGCCGTAACAGTGGCCGAACCCGATGTCCATGTTCTAGCCGGTTATGTTGATCAGGTTTCTGATGGTGAGATTGGCAAATGGACGTTAATTATACCCGTTGCGCTTGGCCTGGGCGTTTTTGTCTCACTCTCGATGGCCCGAATTGTCTTCAATGTTTCTATTAAATGGCTGCTCTTTGGAGGGTATTCCATTGTATTTGCACTGGCTCTCTCCCCCTGGGTATCTGAGCAGTTTGTCCCTATCTCATTTGATGCCGGCGGGGTTACAACCGGCCCAATGGCTGTTCCTTTTATACTTGCATTCGGTGTGGGTATCGCCTCCGTACTCAGGGCCGATGATAAATCGGCAGACGGTTTTGGCCTTGTAGCTCTTGCATCCATCGGTCCACTCATAGCAGTTCTGCTGCTTGGAATCTTTTACGGACTATAGCCATGGATGTAAAGATATTTCACGGATTTGGCGACGTGCTTTTTGAGGTCTCCATGGCTCTCATACCACTGCTGCTATTCTTCTTTTTCTTTCAGGTTTTCATGCTCAAGCTTCCGCTAAGTAAGGTGCGGGATATCATTGTTGGTGTTATTTTAACCTTCTTCGGGCTGGCCTTCTTCCTTCAGGGTGTGCATGTCGGCTTTTTACCGGTAGGGCAGGAAATTGGTGATATTGTGGGTGACTGGACCCACCAATGGATTCTCATTCCGGTGGGATTTCTTCTCGGGTTTGTGGCAACATTTGCGGAGCCGGCCGTTAGAGTATTGAATGCCGAGGTTGACAAGGTTACCAGTGGCTATATACCCTCAAAACTGATGCTCTACACCCTCTCAATAGGTGTTGCGATATCAATTGCGCTTTCGATGGCGAGAATCATATATGGTATACCGCTTTGGTACTTTATCGGGCCGGGGTATATCCTGGCACTTTCCATGATTTTAGTCTCTAATGAGACATTTACATCTATTGCTTTTGATGCCGGCGGTGTTGCAACCGGCCCTATGACTGTTACCTTTATACTTGCAATCGCACTCGGCTTTTCCGACACCCTGGAGGGGCGCGATCCCCTTATCGACGGCTTCGGGATGATTGCCCTGGTTGCACTCGCGCCAATTCTTTCAGTTCTTGTGTTAGGATTGCTCTTTAAGTACAACGAATCCAAATCCGATGGTTAAACTTGTTGGAGACCATTTCAAACTGGTCGTCATAATCGTAAAGAAAAACCTCTCCCGGAGAGTCATAAAAGCCTGTAAAAAAGCGGGTGCAGAGGGTGGAACCACCCTTCCCGGAAGGGGTACCGGTACTCATGAATCAAGCACTATATTCGGGGTAAAGGTGGAGCCTGAAAAGGATATCATCCTCTGCCTGGCACCAGATGAAATTGTGGATAGAGTGATCTCCAAAGTGAGGGCAGCCGCAAGGCTTGATAAGCCCGGAACAGGGATAGCCTTTGTCATAAACAGTAAGAAAATTTGCGGAATAGCCCATCTGCTCAATTCCGGCAACGATTCATTTCAATCAAACCAGAAGAGTTAATTATGGAGAATCCGGAAAAAATTCATTTTCAGCTCATTGTAACCATAGTAAACAGGGGGCAGTGCGGTTCCGTAATTGATGCCTCCAAGGAGGCGGGAGCAGAGGGTGGCACCATCATAACCGGACGTGGTTCCGGAATTCATGAAAAGGCCAAGCTCTTCTCTTTCACCATCGAACCGGAAAAGGATATTATCCTTACGCTTGTTCCGGCCGATCGTACCGAAAAGGTGCTGGATGCGATTGTTAAAGCATCGGAGCTAAATGAGCCCGGCCATGGAATCGCCTTTGTCATTGATGTGGAGAAAACCACCGGCATTAATCACCTGATTGAGTAAGAGGGTACCGCGATGAAACCCGCACTAATCTATACCTATGATCCGCTCTGCTGCTGGAGCTACGGCTTCCTCCCTATTATCGAAAAGCTGGCTTCGCGTTTTGAAGGGCGAATTGAACTGAGGGTTATTACCGGAGGACTCGCCATCGACGAAAATGCCCAATCCATCAAAGATGGGTATCCAAACCTATCAAATACAATGAAACAGGTTGAGTCGATGACAGACGTCACATTTGGCAAGAACTTTCGCCTCATTGTTGAAGAGGGGAGCTACTTTTTTGATTCCCTTCCTTCCTGTAAAGCCCAAACGGCCGTAAACAGACAATATCCGGATCTCGGCCTGCGATATGCTTCAGCACTCCAGACCGCCCTGTTCAGGGACGGGAAAGACCTGAACAGGGCAGACACCTTCGCAGAGCTGCTCGAAGAGCTAAATCCGGAGGCTGACCTGAACCGCTTCCGAAAACTGCTCCGAAGCCCCGAAATTGCTCAACAGACCAACGAACAATTTGAATGGTGCCGGCTTTCTGATGCATCTGCCTTCCCTACTTTGCTGCTTGAGATCGGCAGCGAAACCGGGCTGATGTCTAAGGGTTATCGACCCTACGATGTTTTGGAATCGCACCTTCACCACCTTATCCGCAACATTGAACGTCTATCCTCATGAAACAACCTCTCTTACTTTTAATCTTCCTATCCCTCATTATTAGCGGCACACTGTCTGCTCAAAGTACCGACTACACCCTCCACGAGGGAGAAATTGAGGGTTCACCCTACAAGGTTTTGGTTCCCGAACAGCCATCTGACGGCAAGGTCTTTTTCCACGTTCACGGATGGCGACCCGCGGCCGCCCCTCATGAAGCGGATATTGATCCTGAGGATCCGTTCTACCAATCTCTGCTGAGTGATGGCTGGATCATAGGGCGAACAGCTTTCGCCGAAAATGGAGTCGACCACAATGCTCATACCGAAGATCTGGCCAACCTCAGAAACTGGATCGATGAGAATATCGGTGAGATCTCTCTGCTGATCATGGAAGGGGAATCCACAGCCGGAACCCTGCTCTTGAGAATTGCAGAAAAAAATCCTGAGCTTGCAGATGGAGTAATTGCCAAAGGTGCATTCATTGATCTTGAAGATCGCTCGGCCGACTCCTTTCTCGAGGCAGAGCCTGAAATTCCTGCTGTATTGATGAGCAACCTTACAGAGCTGGATGGTCCTATTGCTTACGCCGCCCGTGCAGAAACCGCTGCTGTACCTCCCTCACTCCGACCGCTACTGCGCCCGGGGCATGTTAACGTCAATTGGGTGGAGCGAAAAGACGCACTCACCTTTGTTTATAACTGGATCTCAAACGGAACATACAGCCCGATATCTGATGGAACCCGAACTGTTCCTCATGAGGAGACAGGAACCAGCGAAGATGGTGAGTGGATTGTCAACAGAGTGCTGACTGTTGATCCATTTTTTGGGAATGCCGTGCTCGGTTTTCACCCAGACGAATTGAAAAATGCGGGGATTGATCAGGGAGATAAATTCACCTTCAAGACCGGAGGGCAACATCGAACGGTCTTTTTTGGTGAGAGTTATGGTGATGTGGAGCATGGCGAGTGGGTTGCCTTTCCGCTGGCAAACGATCGGCTTCTGATCGCCAGAAACCACGAAAGTGCAATCGAGGCTGCAAATATGTCGGCCGGGGATACCGTGCAAATCAGGACCACTTCAGATGTAATTGAATAAATTCACTTTTTTAAGATCACGAACTATCACACAAGATAAAGCCGGGACGGAAACCTGATCCGCACCGGCTTTTATCGCAGCAGACTCTGCTTTATGTTTAGATAGCCCGTTTAGGCACTCCTTTTCTGTCGAAATGAACCACCCTGACCTCATCATCTTTCTGAAGCACCACCTTGTACTCCGTTGATTTGCGGTCAAAATTCACGATCTCTACTTCGTTTCCAATCACCCTCCAGTCTGAATACCCGATTTCATCGAGAGTGTTCCGTATCTCGGCAGGCAGCTTCACATTGGTACGGATTAGATAACCATGCATCAGGAGGCCCCTGGAGTTGTATTCAGCATAGATCTTCTCATTTCTCGATTCACCTTGCAGAACATAGAGGTCTGAAGCATTTGAACCATTGAACTTGATATTCAATCCTTTGTCAATGAGTTCTCTGTTTCTCTTCAGGCAATCCAGTTCACGGAAACACCTGTAGTCTTTCTCACCAATTACAAAGAGGTTTTCGCTCTCTGCAACTTTTACATCGCTATTTGCTTTTGCCATCCTGGTGTCAACTTGTGCCGTAGCCACACATGTGAGTGCAAAAGCTGCAATTATTAAAGCCGTTAAGGCTTGTTGATAGGTTCTCATTGGAATCCCTCACTCATTGTTTGTTATAGGTTCACATTCCGGCTGGTCAGGGCCGGGGAGATATAACTCCTAAAAATTTAGACGAGAGCACCTTTCAAATAGTTACCTATTTGTAAAAATTACCTATTTCTACTTATAAAAAAGTTCCATTTTCGCCCGAATTCAGTTAGTATGAGCCCATGAAAAAAAGGAGCACAACCGTCTGCTTTATCATGAATCCCGCTGCGGGGAAGAAGGAGTCTGTGAGGCACATCGACTGGCTCAATAAGGAAGCTACGAAGCGCTGGAACAGCTTTGAAATAGCCATTACAAGAGATGCGGAGTCTACCAGAGAGATGGCTTCGCGTAAAGCAGCCGAGTTTGATATGATAGTAGCTTGTGGCGGAGACGGCACAGTGAATCAGGTGATCAACGGTATTGTTGGATACAGGGTGATCTTTGGGGTAATCCCAATTGGTACCGGCAACGACTTTGCCAGGTCGCTTAAGGTCGATAAGTCGCTAACTGAAGCCATCGACCTGCTCTACAGGGAGCATACTCAACCTATTGACCTGATACACTGCAGCGGTGACGTTGACCAATGGTGCGCCAATACGATCGGCTTTGGTTTTGACGGGCTGGCAAACTACTATTCAAAGACCGTGCGACTCTTCAGCGGATCGATGGTCTACGTAATTGGCGCCTTGAAAGCTCTCTTAAACTTTAAGGGGGCCGGCATGCAGCTTACCGTGGATGGAAAGGATTACCACGACGACTATATGATGGTTACTTTGTGCAACGGAAAATGGGAGGGCGGACAGTTCCATCTCGCACCCGAGGCAAGCCTTACCGACGGGAAATTTAATGTAGTGCTGATACGAAAGGTGTCTCTTCTCACCATGCTGATCTATCTGCCTGCTTTTAGGCGAGGTCCGCAGAAGTGGATGAAAAAGCTGGACACCATGGAGGGTGAACACTTTACACTTCTCTCAGAGCGTCCACTGAACGGACACATTGATGGTGAGTATCTGGGCAATGATATCCGGAATGTGAAGCTACATCTTGTAAAAGGGGCGATAACCGCTGTAACCGGTTACTGAATTTCGTAGTACTCTTCGTAGATATAGTCCCACAAACCGGCAAGGTCGGAACCCTTATTGTGAGGGTTTTTTGATGAAGAGGATTTCATCGCATCGATGCAGGCTCGCTCCCTGGCGTGCCTGATAGCACGTATCTGATGCTTTGTAGGATTCTCAATCATCTCTTCAAATTTATCTTCGTCAGACATTCTGAAAATTTCTTAAATGAACATGAGCGTTAAGCAGACTGTAAATTGTTTTGAAACTTAGCCTGTACTTTTCCTATATGCATAACGGGGTGAAGGCATGATTATTGCCTTAAATAATTGATCCACAATTTCTTACGATAAATTTCAAAAAATGAAAAAGAAAACTTCTCCATTCAAGCCAATTTTATCACCTGTCTCACTCGGGCTCTGGAGGCTCCATGAGTGGGAAATGGACACCAGCCAGCTCAGAAAATATATCGAGTACTGCATAGAAGCCGGCATCACAACATTCGACCATGCCGATATCTATGGCGACTATGGCAATGAGGAACTCTTTGGCAAGGTACTGAAAGAGGCTCCGGAGTTGCGCAGCCAGATGCAGTTGGTCTCCAAAACCGGAATCTGCCTAACCACCGATAACCGGCCGGAGCATAAAATCCAGCACTATAACACATCAAAGAGCTACATCAATGCTTCGGTAGAACGTTCGCTCAAAGAGCTCCGGACAGAGACTCTCGATCTGCTGCTTATTCATCGTCCCGATCCGCTGATGGATTGCGGTGAACTGGCCGACACTTTTTCCGGCCTGATCGATCGCGGACTGATACGCAGTGCCGGGGTATCAAATTTCACACCCTCTCAGTTTGAAATGCTCCAGAGCCAGATGGACAAACCACTTCACACCAATCAGGTGGAGTGCTCCCTTCTCCATACAGACCCGCTCTTTGATGGTACGTTTGATCAGGCTCAGCAGTTGTCATTCAGACCGATGATCTGGTCTCCTTTTGCAGGTGGACGACTTTTCCATGAAGAGAGTGATGCGGCACGGAGACTCAGAAGTGTGTTTCATGAACTTGCAGAGAAGTACAGCGCCGGCACGGATCAGATCGCACTTGCCTGGCTCCACGCGCTCCCCTGCAAACCGGTCACCGTTATTGGCACCGGCCAAATCGACCGGGCGAGGGCTGCTGCAGATGCGGTTCAAATAGAGCTCGACAGGCAGGATTGGTTCAGGCTGCTTAAAGCCTCACGCGGGCACGACGTAGCTTAACCCTCAATGGGATAAACGGTTGGCGGGTTTTTTTGACATACCTCTCAATTTCCGTACTTTTTTGACTATTTCTTAACCTGCACTGCTCCGATAAAATCAATTTTTTGCCGGATACTGCCGGCCTAACTACAGCGAAAAGATCTCTCTATGGATTTATTTGACAAACTCGAAGGGCGCCCGGGTCCTCTTGGCGAGTTCACATCAGACGGCTACGGATATTATACATTCCCAAAACTTGAAGGCCCCATCGGCCCGGAGATGAAGTTCAACGGCAAGGATGTGGTTGTATGGAGTGTAAATGACTATCTAAGCGTAGGAAATCATCCCAGAATCCGTAAAGCAGATAAAGAGGCTGCAGAAAAATATGGCCTGAGCGCTCCTATGGGTGCACGGCTTATGACAGGAAATTCGGATGAACATGAGGCGCTTGAGCGTGAACTGGCTGAATTCATGCACAAACCGGAAGCCTTGCTGCTCAATTACGGCTATCAGGGAATCATGAGCGTGATCCATGCTCTTGTTGATCGAAACGACTTTCTGATCTACGATGAGCTCAGCCACGCCTGCATCGTTGATGGAAAGCAGCTCGCCATGGCCGAGACCTCCGTCTTCAAGCATAATGACATGAAGAGTCTGGAGAAGCAGCTGGAGAGAGCTACCCGAAAGATGAAGCCCAACTCCTCCATTCTTGTGGTTACGGAGGGAGTTTTCGGGATGACCGGTGATCTTGGCAAGCTCAAGGAGATTGTTGCCCTTAAGGAGAAGTATCCCTTCCGTATTCTGGTGGATGACGCCCACGGTTTTGGTACTCTCGGGAAAGATGGTTCGGGTGCAGGAACCCAACTTGGCTGCCACGACGGAATCGATATCTATTTCGGCACCTTTGCAAAGGCGGTTGCGCTTATTGGCGCCTTTGTTGCCACCGAGCCAAGAGTAAATGAGTTTCTGAAAGCCAATACCCGTAGCCAGATTTTCGCCAAATCCCTGCCGATGCCAATTGTCGTCTCTGCAAGAGAGCGGCTTAAACTTATCAAGGAGAACCCGCAGTGGAGGGAAAAACTGTGGGAGAACACCAAAAAGCTGCGCAACGGCCTGATTGAACTGGGCTACAATGTGCTTCCTTCCGAGAGTCCCGTCACACCGGTTCTCACCTCCGGCAGCACCGATCTTTGCCAGGAGATCATGAAGGAGATGCGCGAAAAGCATGGCATCTTTGTGAGTGGCGTGGCATACCCGGTTGTACCGAAAGGTGTGGTACTGATCCGGCTAATTCCAATGACAGGTCATACCGATGAACATATCAAAAAGACCCTTGATGCTTTTGAGGCAATCAAACCGATCGCTTTCAGAAACCTGTCTGAGAAGATGATGGCTTGAGAATTGAATCAACTCAAGTCATCAAATCATGGATTTAAATTAGCCTGATTCATTTTTTACCATTTTGAATGCAACGGGGTGCGGAGTACGCTGATTGTAAATTGCAGAAAACACCGCACCGCTTCAAAACTCCTTTTCGCTAATCCCGAGCAAGCACCTGCCCTCTGCCAACCAATCCACTTCATCTGTTTAACTGTTTCTATGTTCGTCGGTTTACTTCTCAACATTTCAACACTCATTACATCTATATTCAGCTAGATACCCTCCTGCAATTCCGTCAATCGCCTTACTTCATCGGTTCATCTGTTTCTCTGCTCATCTGTTCGTCGGTTTATTCAAAGCCCTCCCCAATCCCCTTCCTTCTATAGCTTTTCCATTCAGGCAATTTTTCTATTTTAAGGCGCAACCAAAAAACCAATTAATCTCTATTATGCGATCAATCCGTTACGCCCTGATCCCTTTTCTTTTACTGCTGCTCTGGCTGCCCACAGAGTCTGAAGCACAAGACGTTCCCGAAAACCTGACACTTGAGGAGATCTTCCTTGAACCTGTAATTCCCGGAATCCGTCCACAGTTCCGCTCATTCAGTGCAAGCATGGACTCAATCTACTTTGCCTGGAACGACTCATCATACTTTGATACCGGCCTTTACAAGATGGCCCTCACCGGTGGCGAACCTGAAAAAGTGGAGACTCCTCCTGTTCGCACCATTCATTCACCAGACAACCGTTTCGTAGCATTTACCAGAGATGGCAACATCTATATCTCAAATGCAGACGGTACCCGGGAACGCAGACTGGTAGCTACCAAAGAGCGTGAAATCAATCCCGTATGGTCTCCCAACAGCCGTTCTCTTGCTTTCGTGAGAGATGGCGATGTATGGGTAACCAGCGTCACCAGGCCAAATCTCATCCAGGTAACGAAGCGGGAGAGTGATCAACCCGGATACAGCCTGAATGGCTGGTCGGGCAACAACCGGCTAATTCTGAGTCAGTCCGATCACTCCGATTCCAGAACCGTCTACTTCCCCGAATATGTTGGTGAATTTGTAACACCGGGCGCATCCAGACGCGGTATTCCGGCCGTTACCTACTTCTCCGCTCATCTCGACTCCACGTCGCTGGATACACTCCTGACCGGTTACAACCGATCATCCGCAGCAGGCAGTTTTTCCGGTACTTTTTCTGTAATTGATGCCCAGGACGACGCTCTTAAGAATCGTAAGCTGATTGCGTTCAACCATCGCACCGACAGCGAAGAGGTCATCTTTGAAGATACCACCGAAGGCTGGCTCCACGGAACCTTCCGATCTTTTGCACCCCGCTCCGATCAGCTTATGTTTCTCTCTGAGCAGAGCGGATGGAACCATATCTATGTGGCCGACCTGAGAAACTCTACGGTTTCACAGATTACCGATGGCGATTTTGAAATCACCTGGGCACGATGGCTGGATGATCATCGAATTATCTACGCCAGCAATGAAGCCGATTTTGGTGAGCGCCATCTCTTTATCCACCACCTCCGTGAGGAGACAACAGAGCAACTTACTGAGCGAGAGGCCTATCGGTATCAGTTTGCCCTCTCACCGGATCATTCAAAACTGATCTATGCCAAAACCTATTTCAACGAACCGTACGAACTCTATACGATCGATCTTGACAACCCGAATGGGGAGTCGCAGGTAACCAACTCCGTACCGGAGAGATTCCACGAGTTTAATTGGCAGAAAGAGCAGTATGTACATTTCACCGGTCGTGATGGCGAAACCACACTGCCAATGTCGGTTCTCTATCCTCAAAATTATGATGAAAATCGGCAGTACCCTGTTGTGGTATTTGCCCACGGAGCCGGATCGCTTCAGAATGTTTACAAGGGGTGGTCCAACAACTACTGGAGGGAGTATATGTTCCACCAGTATCTGCTTCTTCACGACTACGTTGTAGTTGAGGTTGATTTCCGTCACAGCACCGGTTACGGCCGGAAGTTCCGGGAAGATGTAACCAACTGGATGGGCAAGTATGAAACACAGGATATTGTAGACGGCCTCGACTGGCTTCAGGAGTATACGGGTGGTGCACTTGACCTCGACAATGTTGGGATCTACGGAGGCAGCTACGGTGGATTCATGGCGCTCTACGCGGTTACCGATAAACCAGACCGCTTCCATGCTGCAGCCGCCCTGCGAAAGGTTACCAACTGGGTGAATTACTACTGGGCAAACCCTTGGTACACCCTGCCAAGGCTAGGCCATCCGGATGAGGATGAAGAGCACTACGAGCGAAGCTCACCACTTACATATGCTCCCGACCTTGAGCGACCCGTAATTCTCCTCCACGGCCTCATTGATGACAATGTTGGAGCCCAGGACGCTTTTCAATATGCAGAAGAGTTGATTCAAAGCGGGAATACCAATTTTGAGATGATGATCTATCCATCAGAGCGACATGGTTTCACAAGCCCGCACTCCTGGCATGATGAGTATCTTCGCATATTTGAATTTTTTGAAAAGCACCTGAAGTAGCTTTTACTGTTCACTAAATGTCAACTCCGGGAGTGAACACTTCCGGAGTTTTTTTATCTCTGATATTTTCGATATCTGATTAAAAAAACTACCTTTACTCTTCATTAATCAACAAAACAGATCATCGGTTTATGCACTGCTTCATCTATCGGGCATCATCCGCAGTTTTACTATTAGTATCGCTTCTCCTCATTTCCGAATTGTCACATGCCCAACAGCGTGAACTCAAAGAGAGAAAGGTTCGTATTACCCTGCTGCCGGGAATTGGCACCAATGGAATCAATGCTACCGATTATACTGCACGATTCTCATTAAACCTTCTGGCTGGCTATAATGGCGGACTCGATGGTGCTGAGATCGGGCCCGTTAATATCAATACTCGATATACCCGTGGATTTCAGGCTGGTGCCCTTAATATTTCTGGCGGACGAATGGAGGGGTTCAATATTGCAGGTGCAGCAAACTATTCCCGAAGGGATATGAATGGTGTTCAGGTTGCAGGGCTGGTCAACGCATCGGAGGGAAACCTCCAGGGAATTCAGGTTGCAGGTATCGCCAATGCGAACTGGCAGAGTCTTTTAGGCATTCAGGTAGCCGGTATCACCAATATTTCACGAAGTGAGGTTTTAGGTATTCAGATAGCCGGATTTGTCAACGCCAATTATGGAAGAGCTCAGGGTATCTATATTTCCGGTTTTGGAAATTTCAACACAGGAACTGCACAAGGGATCTTTTTTGGCGGAATTGTTAACGCAGCTCGCGATTTTCAGGGTTTCAGCAGTGCCGGGGTTGTCAATGCCACACGAAATATGAATGGTATTCAGGTATCGGGTCTTGTCAATACTGCGTATCGCGGTACCGGTATACAGATTGCCCCGATCAATGTGGCCCGAAGCTTCAGGGGAATACCGGTCGGACTAATCAGCGCATACGGTGACGGGCGTCACAATATTGATGTTTGGACAACGGATGGTGGCTTTTCCCATATCGGCCTTAAGCTGGGCACCACCGATATCTACAATATGCTCTCTGTTGGGTATAACCCTTTGATCCGTGACCGTGATGTCTGGAGCTGGGGCTGGACCATCGGTTCTTACCGTGATCTTGCCGAGCGCAGAAACAATCCCGATTATGAGGGCTGGTTCACGAAAAGTGATTTCTCCATTCAGAATATTCAGGAGGGACGTGCTGCCATCTCACTCGACAACCTCTTCACCTACCGCATGATGATTGGCCGTGATTTCGCCAGCGGCTTCAAAATGTATGCAGGGCCAACTCTAAACCTGCTTGTCTCCAAGCAGGAAGAGGCAAATGAATACACCTGGTACTCCCTCTTTTCAGGATCAACCCGTGATCGCGGTTGGAGGTTCTGGGCCGGCCTCACCATTGGCATGCAACTCTTCGATCACTAAGAATTTGGCAGATTTCAAGCCGGGTTCAGTCTTTTCCACTTTGTTCAATAATTATTGAAATAAATGAACCCTCTTTATATCTTTCAGTATGAACGAAGCAAAACAGAGATATATCGAAGATGCAGGACTCCTGTTCGAGAAGTTTGGTCTTACACGAATGGCAGGGCGTGCCTTTGGCTATCTGATTGTTTGCGACAAAGATCACGTCTCCTTCAATGATATTATGGAGGCACTCCAGGCAAGCAAGGGGAGCGTCAGCGGTAGCATGAAGCAGCTTACACAGATCGAAATGGCCGAAGCGATCACCCTGCCCGGCGACCGTAAAACCTACTACCGGATCAGCAAGATGCAGATTGGAGACATTCTCCGAAAAAGGGTTCAGCAGTTCCGGCTGCTTGGTGAACTTTTCAATCGGGGAAAAGAGACAAAAGAACGAACGGACGATGTTTCCAAATGGCTGGCCGAAGCCTCCACCTTCTACGACTGGGCAGGTGAAGAGGTTGATGAAATCATAAAAGAGTGGGAACACCGAAAAGAAGATATTATGGAACAACGCTATGAAAAAAACAGAGGAGAAGGGTTTAGCTGAAACCCGGAGGCTTAAAAATCGAATAAAAGAGATAGACAAGACGATAAACAGCTGGATTCACCATCTCATTGAAGAGATCGAAAAGAGCTATCGTAAAAACTGAGGGAATCATGGGATTGAGAGATAAATGGGGCCGTGTTATACCTGGGAGAAGGTCAGTAGTGGCATTGGCATTTTTGACGCTATTGGCCTTACCGGCTTTTTCGCAGGACCCGGCAGAAATTCTGCGCAATATGGAACAGGTGATGAGGGGAGACTCGCAACAAGCTGAGATGACCATGAAAATTGTAAGGCCGCGTTATGAACGTGAGGTCTCTATGAGATCGTGGGCCATGGGCACCGACTACTCGCTCATCCTGATCACCGCCCCTTCGAGAGACCGGGGTACCGCTTACCTGATGCGTGAAAACGACATCTGGAACTACGACCCGCGCATCGACCGTACCACACGCCTGCCCTCCTCCATGATGGCGCAATCCTGGATGGGTTCCGACTTTACCAACGACGACCTTGTGCGCGACTCAGACATCCTGGACGATTACGAGCATGAACTGATCGAAACCGAAGAGTACAACGGCTACGAAAGCTACGTGATCGAACTGGTTCCGAAGCCGGACACCCCAATCGTTTGGGGAAAGGTGAAGATGTGGATAAGCGTAGATGGCTATATGCAGCTGCGGATTGAGAATTACGATCAAAGAGATCGGCTCGCCAACACCATGGAGCTTGATCGGATTGAGGAGATTTCGGGGAGAAAACTGCCAACGCGAATTACAGTGTATCCTGCCGGAAAAGATAATGAGAGGACGATTCTCGAATACAGCAGCATTGAGTTCGACATCGATCTTGATGAAAGCTTTTTTAGTCAAAGCAATTTGCAGCGGCTTCGCTGATTATAGTCTCCCCTAAAAAGGGGAGAAACAGAGGGGTGTCCACTTCAAAGCGTTTTTTATTGAAAGCAAGCTGAATAGACAGTGGAATGTTACACACCTCCCGGCTAAAGCTGTACTCCCCTCCCCGAGGTTTCGGGGCAGGCCAAGGAGAGACTTTAAATTTCACACTAATGAATCAATCTCAGGTTATTACTCACCTGAATTCAACGGATCGGGATAACGATGAAAACATTTTTCACGCTTGCCTGGAGAAACATCTGGAGGAACAAAAGAAGAACCCTGATTACGGTTTCGGCCATCATGTTTGCCGTGCTGGTTGCCATCTTTTCTC
>JAFIFA010000023.1 GCA_020832225.1 Balneolaceae bacterium | reverse complement strand
CCCACGCAGTGGCTCACCCACGTGCTGGCCAACATCCTGCAGACCAAGTATAGAGACGTGCGGACGCTATATCCTCAAAACTTTAGCCAATCATAGTCAACCGCTTGGGTCCATTCAATATGTAGTTGGTCGGGTGGATACTTATCAACTGAAGCTGAAGAAATATTGGTAAGTATTCTTAATATCTGCGGATGCTCTGAAAAATCGAGATCTAAGAATTCTTCAATGATTTCATTCGTACTCAAATCCAACAGATGGATTAAATGGGTTGAATCTGATGTACTCCCTCTCCCATAAATCAATACTTTTTCACTATCAATTACTTCTACACCCATTAAAGGGATAACAGGTGTATTGTATGTTTCAATTACTTCTTCTCCATTGTCAGAAAACAGTGTTAGCCGACCCGATACATCAGCAGTAAGGATATTTCCATCATCCATTCTGACAGCAGATATTAAATTCGAAAAGTCTCCCGGACCCCGCCCTTCTCTGCCGAAACTGTTGACAAAAAGGCCATCACTATCAAATATTTTAACCTTATTCAATCTTACATCTGCTGCTAAAATTTCTCCATCATTATCAAAAGAATACATTGGTGAAGCTAAAAATGACTCCTCATTTTGCTCTAGTTCAAAAACACGCTCAATCGAAAAATACTCTTCCATTTCAGCTTCTTGTGCCTGAAGAGCTGAAATTGTGAGAACTAGGGGCACAAAACAATTGAAATCAAAATTTTATTCATAATACTCAGTGGTCTATGTTTTACTTCCTTTATATTGTATTTAATGATTTTAAAAACTATATGTAAAAAAAAATTAAACCTCAAAATTTTTCTGACATGTAAGTATCCAACTAAAAATTTAGAGTTATATCGTTAAGATACATATGGCTGCCCACATCTAGGCTCTGTGACATTGAAGACCAAAAAAATATCTTATTACTTTCATAGCTGTTTGTATTCATCGAAAGAATTCCAATTAACTAAACCAGGAATTCTTACAGATCAGCCTTAAAATTTGTTCGAAATTCAAGCTAGCGAAAGAGATGCTGAAAAAGGTAACGTGAGTGCTCTGAGGTATTTCGAAAGTTGAGTTGTCCTAAAATGTAAAGAATTTGATTTAAGTTTTGTGTGCGATAATCACCTTTTCGATGAGTAATTATTTTTCTAAAACTATATTTGGAGGGTTTTAACAAAAAAATCCCCTCCGTTTTAAACGAAGGGGATTTAAATCATAAGAGTTTTTCCCGTAAAACAACCCAACGCTGTCAGATCCAGTGGGTGCTGACAGGTTGGGTTTTAAGCTTTCTATTACTTCCCTGCGCTACCCAGCTCAATAATCATCGACTGACGCGGAGCCAGGTTAAGGGTATCGCCCAGCTGGAGCGGCTCTTCACCGATCACTTCGTAGCCCATATCGTAGCGATGGAGAAACTCCTCATATCGGTCAAGATCCATATTCACTGTTTCGTTTTGTCCGTTCAGCACAACCATGATCGTCTCTTCGTCGTTATGACGGAAGTAGACGTAGATGTTGTCCTCCGGGATAAAGTGGGTTAACTGTCCGTTGTGGATCACATCCTTATCCTGTCTCCAGGTGGAAACACGGGTCATAAAGTCGTGCGCCTCCACAACCGGGAAGCCGGTCTCTTCAGCCAGCTCCTCACGCCCTTCCGGGGTAAACGCATTGATCGGGTCCTCTTCCCATCCACCCGGGAAGTCTTTCCGCTTCAGTCCATCCGGACCTCCACCCGTCATCAGGATCTCATCACCGTAGTAGAGCTGCGGAATTCCGCGTGTGGTGAGAATAAAGGTGAGCGCCAGTTTGTACTTATCGTAATCCTCACCCATAACGGTGAAAATACGGTCCAGATCATGGTTTCCGGGAAAAATTACGTTGAGGTTCGCATCAGGAAAGAGAAAATCCTGGCTCAGCGTAAAGTAGAGCTGTGAAATTCCTGTATCCCAGCCCGGCTCCTCATGAAAAGCGGCCGTCAATGCTCCATAGAGCGGAAAGTCAGTCACGCTTGGGAGGTAGCTTTCGTAGCCGTCAAAGCTCGGAAAGCCGGTCTGCCAATAGGCGGTGGTTGGGGTATTCGGCATCCATGCCTCACCCACAATGTTAAAGTCCGGAAACTCCTTCAAAACGCTTTTAGCCCATTCGGCCATATAATCCTTATATGGGTATGGATGGGTATCCATTCGGATACCGTCAATTCCGGAGTATTCAATCCACCAGATGGTATTTTGAATGAGGTAGTTCACCACCAGCTCATTACGCTGATCAAGGTCAGGCATATCGGTTACAAACCAGCCCTGTACCGTAGAACTCCAGTCGTGTTCAGATGCGTAGGGATCCATCACGGTTGATGTGCGGAAGTTGGTGGTGCCAACCTCTTCAAGCGGATGTACCCAGTCGCTGGTAGGCTGATCCTTGATAAACCAGTGGTGCGTTCCCACGTGGTTGTGAATCATATCCATAATCACCTTCAAGCCCATGTCGTGGGCGGTGTCGATCAGCTCCAGATACTCTTCATTGGAGCCGTAACGGCGGTCAACACGATACATATCGGTAGCCGCATAGCCGTGGTAGGCGCCATACTCGGGCGGCATGTCATTCTCAAAAAGAGGGGTAAACCAGACGGCGGTCATGCCCAAATCCTTGATATAGTCCAGATTATTGATGATTCCACGGATGTCGCCGCCGTGACGCGCATCGGGATTGCTTCGATCCACGCCTTCGAGCATTCCATCGATCTCATCGATGTCGGGATTGCCGTTGGCGAACCGATCGGGCATCAGCAGGTAGATCACATCTGAAGAGTCGAAACCCTGATTACGATTGCCGTCGGTGTTGCGCTCCTTGATCTCATAATCGTGGCTGTAGCTGTACTCTCCACGTGTGAACTCGATCTGCAGAGTGCCGGGCTCCGCATCTTCATGTATGCGAAGCGTAAGAAACTGGTAGTTGGGGTTCTCAACAAGCGTAGTACGCTCCAAAGTTACGCCGGGATAGTCTACCGTTGCTTTGGCGGATTGAATATCTTCGCCATAGACCAAAACCTGGACATCTTTTTCCTGAAATCCGATCCACCAGTTACCCGGTTCAACCCGGTCGATCTCGATGGATTGTGCTGTGAGTGAGGGCGCAAGCAGAAGAATTACTGCAAGGGCCGGTAGTAAAGCTTTTTTTAGCATAAAAAGTCAGTTTTTCTGTTTCCTGTTTGAGGACTTGCCTCTTTTAATGAATAATCTTTATCGAAACTCTTTTTATAAAAAAACCCGCCCTGAATGCAGAGCGGGTTTTGGAATCGTCTGTTCACAACCGGTGATACCGGCTGATCTGTTCAACTCTTAAACAATCCGTGTAACAAGCTCAGCTGTTCTTGCAGAGTAACCGGCTTCGTTATCATACCAGCCAATCACCTTCACAAGGTTGCCATCCACCTTAATTGTTCCACTGTCGAAGATCACAGAGTGTGGATTACCGAGAATATCGGTTGAGACAAGCTCTTCATCGCTATACTCAAGAATTCCTTTCAGCGGCCCATTGGCTGCTTTTTTGAATGCATCAAGCACATCTTTTTCGGTTACGTCCTTTTTCACAACGGCTGTAAAATCGGTGAGAGAACCATTTGGCACGGGAACGCGAACGGCGCCGCCATCAAGTTTACCATCCAGGTGAGGCAGAACCAGTCCAACCGCTGCAGCTGCGCCGGTTGTGGTTGGGATGATGTTGCAAGCCGCTGCACGGGCTCTTCTCAGATCCTTGTGCGGACCATCAACAAGCTGCTGATCTCCTGTGTAGGCGTGAATGGTGGTCATAAACCCTTTCTCTACACCAAACGCCTCGTCCAGCACCTTCACCATCGGGGCCAGGCAGTTTGTGGTACAGCTCGCGTTAGAGAAGATCTTATTGCTCTTGTCGATCTCATCATCGTTAACGCCAAGCACGATAGTCTGCACATCACCGCTGCCCGGTGCAGAGATAATTACCTTCTTCGCACCTGCTTGAATGTGCTTTCCGGCACTCTTGTCGTCACGGAAAAGTCCTGTTGACTCAATAATCACTTCTGCGCCGCGCTCTCCCCACTTCAGGTTTGCCGGGTCCCGTTCGGCACTGAT
The DNA here is from genome assembly GCA_020832225.1 of Balneolaceae bacterium. Taxonomy (GTDB): domain Bacteria; phylum Bacteroidota; class Rhodothermia; order Balneolales; family Balneolaceae; genus Rhodohalobacter. The sequence continues at coordinate 11,850 of JAFIFA010000023.1, read as the reverse complement.
GCCGATTTTCTTGCCGTTAATCACAAGAGCATTGCCATCGGCATGAACTTCGCCGTCGAATGTTCCGTGAACCGAGTCGCGCTTAAAGAGATGAGCCAGTGTTTTTGCATCAGTAAGGTCATTAATCCCCACAACCTCAATTTTGTCACTCTGATACTTCAATATGGAACGCATCACAAGCCGTCCGATGCGACCGAAGCCATTAATTCCAACTTTTACCTTTGCCATAAAATGTTGCTCCTTTTCAATTTCAGATTAGTCTGCTGTCATGCAGTTTTTGATCTATTCATTTAAAATAAAGGATTTGATGAACTCTATCCATTATTTCAGAGTCTATCCCTGTTATTGTCAACGATTTATTAAATGGTAGCGCTTTTTCACAAGATCACGTTCCTTCAGTAGCCGGAAAGCGTTTGATTGCTGATGTTTTTGAAGGTTTTAGAGGGGTGAACTATCAATAAATGACTCACTCTCAAATATCTGCAACCGTAACCGTTTAAAATTTGAGTACCGTTTAAAATGAAAAAAGCTCCCGATCGGGAGCTTTTTAAGTTTTATTCAGTCTATGGAGAGAGATTTAATCGTCCAGGTCCACATCATCCGGAATATCTTCCGTATCGTCGCCAAGCAGCTGTTCCATATCGGTTGAATCGGAATCGTCATCATCCTCATCTTCATCGGTAGGTGCTGGCACCACTTTTTTGCGGATCTGGGCTTTGGCACCGGCCCGTTTCAGCTGCATAACAACATCCAGATTGTCATTATCGATGGCGATGTTGAGTGCGGTATCTCCGTTTTTATCCTTGAGGCGAACATTGGCTCCAAGGTCGAGCAGCATCTTCACAACACTGCTGTGTCCTTCGCGTGCAGCAAGCATGAGTGCAGTCTGCCCCCAACGCTGCTGTGCGTTCACATCTGCCCCGGCCTCAGCAAGCATCTTCACAGCATCCGGATTCCCTTCCCGGGCGGCTACAATCAGCGCCAGATTCCCTATCGGCGTACCGTTATCCAGCAGATACTTCATAATTTCCAGATTGGCATTTTCTGCTGCGCGGTTGAGTGCCGTTCCCCCCATTTTGGTCTGAACAGCCGGGTCTGCCCCTTTTTCCACCAGGTACTTAACAACATCCATATGGCCGTTCTCAGCTGCATATATCAACGCCGTTGAGCCATTCTTGTGCTTCTCATCCAAATCGGCTCCGCTTTTGTGCAGCTCCTTTACTTTGTTCAGATCACCTGAACGGGCGGCTTGTAACAGCGGTGAAAGCTCCATAACTATTTAATAAAATTTAATATAGATTATAATTGGTTGGTCCTGAACTTATGAACAGTATATCTCAAATATATCACTCACAATCAACAGCCTGATGATTTTTTAACCATTCAGGAAATTGTTTATGCGTTTGGCTTATCAATTGAACCTGCCTGTAGCGGCGTACCCATTCAGAAAGTCGCTGCCACTCAGTCTTTTGGTTCCCGGAAGCTGCACCATTTTCAGCTCAATGCGATTCTTGCCACACTCCACAATCAGCCCTCCATCCTCATCACTAAAGCGACCCGGGTCGGCTTTACTGCTCGATGGTTCTGTAACAGGCAAAGAGTCGTATACATTCATCTTTTGTCCCTCAAACTCACACCAGGCAACCGGAAAGGGATTAAGACCCCGTATCAGATTGTGAACCTCTTCAGCCGATTTAGAGAAGTCGATTCTGGTATTCTCTGCAAATAGCTTGGGTGCGGGCGTCGCTTCTGAGTGATCCTGCGGTACTCCACCTCTTTTTCCATCCGCTATCTCATCCACACATTTTTTGAGCAGTTCGGCTCCGGATGTTTTCAGACGATCATACAGGTCACCGGTAGTCTCAAATGGACCGATCTCAGTTGAGCTGCGTCCGATCACTTCTCCGGTATCCACTTTTTCATCAAGAAAAAAGACGGTGCACCCTGTTTCCGTTTCACCTTTGATCACCGCCCAGTGAATCGGTGCGGCGCCCCTGTACTTTGGAAGCAGGGATGCGTGCAGATTTACAGAACCTATTGATGGGATTTCTAGTATCTCTTTGGGGAGGATCCGAAACGCCACAACAACGAGCAGATCCGGGCTCCTTTTTGCAATCTCCTCACGAAACCGGTCCGACTTTACACTCTCTGCATCAATTGTATCCAGGCCAAGCTCAGTGGCTCTTCTCTTAACGGGGGTTGGCTCGGGCTTGCTTCGTCGCCCCCTTCTTTTATCCGGATTACTGACAACAGCCAGGATCTCATGATCTGATTTGTGAAGCACCTCCAGTGACGGAATCGCAAAATCGGGAGACCCCATAAAGATAATTCGGAGTGGTTTCATAAAAACTGAATCTGTTCGACTTGGTTACACGCATGAAGGTAAGGCTGGTATCGCGCAGTAACAATTCGATACACTGAAATCCGAACCCTCTTATGAAGAGTGGTTAGCAATCAACTTCAATAATCGCTGATTCTAAAAGGCTATGAACCAACCTTCTCAGCAACCGGGTACTCCACCTTCAGCGTGCCTTTATTGATTTTCTTCAGAAGGGAGCGGTGGAGTCTCTTTCTAAATGCACTCAGGTAGTCGATAAATAACTGTCCGTCCAGATGATCGGTTTCATGCTGAACCACCCTTGATGGCCAGCCGGAAAGCTCAATGGTTTTCTGTTCAAAGTTTCGGTCCAGATATTTAACGGTGACCGTTTCCGGCCTAACCACATCATCCCGTACATCGGGGATACTCAGGCAACCTTCCTCCATCTTAATTTTATCACCCTTAAGCTCCAGAATTTCGGGATTGATGAAGACCATAGGCCCAAGATCGGGTTCATCCTCAATATCTTCCGTTACGGCATCCGTATCCATAACAAATAGGCGGATATCCTGCCCTATTTGGGGTGCAGCCAGCCCAACGCCGCGTGAATTGTACATCGTATCGAACATGTCATCGATCAGTGTCTGAAGCTCATCACTGTTCTCTTCAACTTTCCTCGTCTCCTTTCTCAGAACGGGGTCGTTATAGGTTACAATGGGTAAAATCGCCATAAAAAGTTCTAAATTTCGGGGTGTGCTTCCAAAAACTGCTGTAAAATAAGGGCCGCGGCAGCCTGATCCAACCTTCCTTTTTCCTGACGTCTCTTTTTGGAAACGCCGGCATCAATCAGCAACTCCATCGCCTGTTTGGATGAGTATCTTTCATCCATTTTGTATACATCTAAATCCTTGTAGCGATTACGGATGTGCCGAATATATTCATCGGCAAGCTGAGTTGCATGCGTTGGTTCTCCCTGTGGGGTGAGCGGCCATCCTACAACAATGGCTATGACGGGGCCTTCCGTTTCGATCTGATTCCTTAATTCGATAAAAGATTCCTCGGGTGAGAATGTTCCGAGCGGATTGGCTGTTGTTCTGAGCAGGTCTGTTCTTGCCAGTCCCACCCGTTTACTGCCTACATCCACCCCGAGGATTCTTCCAAAAGTGGTCAACTACTTCCCTTTTTTCACCTCTTCAAGCGGTTGCTTCAAGAACTTCTTGAGTCTCTTACTTGGCTTAAAGTGCGTTTTTCGGTGAGCCGGCACGTAGATCACTTCGTTGGTTTTCGGATTTCTGGCTTTTGGTTTAGCCTTTGTCTCTTTCACCTCGAATACCCCGAAGTCTCTGAGTTCGATTCTGCAGGTTGGATCTGCAGCCAGCATTTTTGCACGCAGCGCGTCAATCACAACGTCTACCCAGGGCTCAGCCTGGTTGAGCGGGACGTCCATTTTGTCGGCTACAGTTCTCACGATATCACGTTTTGTATATGTTACCATCGTATCTGTTGTTTGTATTTGTGTTCACTCCAATTATGTATATCACCTAAATATACACTCTGTATCAAGTAATTATTATTAAAAGATTTGAATATAGATATAGGTGTATAGACCATTTTTATTAAGCGGAAATACTTACGTATATAGCTTTTACGGCCTAATTAAGGGAGGAGTTACTCATAGCGAATTACATTTTTAATGCCCTCAACCCGCTCGAGTCGGTTAATGATGTTTTCCAGATGATTCAAGTCACTCACGTAAATGGTGAGTATCCCTTCGAACATCCCACCCTCACTGCTTACGTTAATACTTTTCATGTTCGTTTTCAATGATTTTGCGAGAACTTCTGTCAAATCATTAACTAAGCCCACTCTGTCTTCTCCGATCACTTTTACAGCCCCAAGGAAATGGGTATCAATATTTTTCGCCCAAGTAACATCGATGATTCTCTCGCTATCTGTGCGTATAAGGTGGTGTGCGTTCTTGCAATTAGAGCGATGAATCTTGACATCACCGTTCCGGCTGATAAAGCCGACCACATCATCCCCCGGTATTGGGTTACAGCAGTTGGCGTAGGAATATTTTACCCCGGTAAGCTCTCCATCCACAAGCAGAGCCTTGCCGTCGCCAACCGCCCGGGCGGTGCTGATGTAGTGCTCCTGAATCTCATCTTCGGATGGATCATCAAACTCCTGATCGGGACGATCAATTCTTCCTTTACTCTTAAACTCCTTAACTACTTCGAAGAGTTTATTGACATCAAATGCACCTGCCCCGATTTCATAGAACATATCTTGTGCATTCTGAAACTTGAATCGCTTGGATAGTTTGGTCAGCTCCTGATCGGACGCTTCCACCTTACCCTTTGCGGCCCGTTTTTCCCAAACTTCCCGCCCTTCATCAGCAACCTTACGCTCTTTCTGCTTGATAAACTGGCGAAGGCGCGCTTTTGCTTTGTGGGTTACCACATCCTCCATCCAGTCTGCATTCAGGTTGATCTTGTTGCCGGTAATAATCTCTACCTGATCACCGATTTTTAGTTTTTGTCGGAGCGGAACCATCTTTCCGTTCACCTTGGCCGCAATAGCCCGCTCTCCGATTTCACTATGTATCTCAAATGCAAAGTCAATGCAGGATGCCCCCTTTGGCAGTGTTTTTAGCTCACCGTTCGGGGTAAAAACATAGATCTCATCCTGGTAGAGATTCAGCTGAAAGTCCTTCACGAACTCCGTAGCCGCATCGGGCCTTGGGCTATCGAGCACATCCCGAACCCAGTGAACAAATTTGTCGAGCTCAGAGCTTCCGCCCGTTGCCCCCTCCTTGTACTTCCAGTGTGCTGCCAGTCCATGTTCCGCGATGTCATCCATCTTTCGTGTACGGATCTGAACCTCCACCTTACGACCCTGCTTGGTGATCACCGTTGTGTGAAGAGACTGATATCCATTCGCCTTGGGTACGGAGATAAAGTCCCTGAACCGTTTGGGTATAGGCGTATACCAGTCAGTAATTACGGAGTAGACTCTCCAGCAATCCTCTTTTGTATGCGGATCTTCAAGAATTACACGAATGGCAAACAGATCGTAGATCTCCTCAAACGGCTTCTGTTGCCGCTGCATCTTGCGGTAGATGGAGTAGATATGCTTTGGCCGCCCCTTGATCTCAAATTTAAACTTTTGCCCTTCCAGTTCATTTTCGATCGGCTCCATAAACTCGCCGATGAACTTCTCCCGAGCCTCCTTCTTCTCCTTCAGCTTCCTCGCAATAAATTTAAAGGAATTGGGGTCAATTACCTTGAAGCAGAGATCCTCAAACTCATTTTTGATCTTGAACAGACCGAATCGGTGAGCCAGGGGGCCATAGAGCTCCATCGTCTCCGTTGCTTTCTTCAACTGCTTCTGGCGGGGCAGATGGGAGATGGTTCTCATATTGTGGAGACGGTCAGCAAACTTGATCAGTACGACCCGGATATCCTCTGCCATGGAGAGGATCAGCTTCATGAAGGTTTCGGCCTGCTTTGAGTCCCGGCTCTCAAATACACCGGTAATTTTGGTCACGCCATCAATCAGATGCCGTACGGTTGGATTAAAGAGCTCCTCAATCAGGTTCAGGGTAACGGATGTATCTTCAACTGTATCGTGCAGAAGAGCAGCAGCCACCGATTCATCATCGATGTTGAAATCGTCGGCCATAATCTTGGCAACTTCAATCGGATGAAGGTAGTATGGTTCTCCGGATGCTCTCTTTACTCCCTCATGGGATTTACAGCAGAGAATGAAGGCTTTTGTAACCAGTTCATCATTCGTTTCATCCAATTTTGAATGGCACAGTTCAAGCAGGTCAGACAGCTCTGATTGCTGTTTCTTATCGAGCTGATATCTCTCGATCTCTTCGCGGATATCTGTATCCACCTTGGTCATATACGTTTATCCTGCCTGATGTTTGTACTTATCGTAACTAAAGTTTTATAGATGTAGTTCAACGCATAAAAATAAAGGCGACCTTGCATAGGTCACCTTCCATTGTTCAAGTAATCAATTTTCAAAAAAGAGGCGATGTTTTCAAGATTAATTCACATAAATCCCGTTTTTACTGCATTTTTTTCGAAACACTTCCTCTATTAACGATTCACCTTCCAAAATCGTCCTCAACACGGACAATATCATTCTCATCCGATGGGTTCTCCGGATCCGTGTGCTGCCAAATTTCAGCCAACAGCGACCACCCTTCCAATCCAACCAAACGGTGGCGTTCACCCTGTGCCAATCTTACCGTATTGCCTTCAGAGAGTCGCTCCATTTCGTACTGCTCATCTGTATCACTCCGGATAACTCCAACATCACCCTCGATCACTCTCCATCGCTCCGATCTTCGATTGTGATACTGCCAGGAGAGGCGGCGGCCGGGGGCAACCAAAAGTAGTTTGGGGCTCAGTTTTGAAAATTTGTGGAGCAGCGAAAGGTCAAGGTCGGGGAAAAACTCTGCGGCAAATCGCATCGCCTCCGACTCTTCAATAACAAAAAAACCGCCCCAAGGGCGTGAACTGTCAGAGTCGGCAATGGTGTAGCTCTTCTCTTTCAAAAGTGCTTTCGCACGGGCAAACTGCTCTTTCCGGTCTTTTATCTGCGTGGCTTCTCTTTTCAAACGGTCTGTATCTTTAAACATCAGTTTATGTGGATGTGCCAAAGATAATAACTACGCAGCCGGAAGTATAAGGTAAATTGGGTTCCCTTGACTTGTTCGCTCTTCACATCTACGAAACCGCCTTGCAGATCGATGAAATGCTTGATAATCGAAAGCCCAAGACCGGTGCTCTTTTCACCCGATGTACCCTGTTTGGAGCCAACTTTCTCGTTTTGAAAGAGAGACTTTTTCTGATCCTCCGTCATGCCGATTCCACTATCCTTAACGGTTAGAACTACTTCATTTTTTTCCGTAACTCTCTCTACTTTCAGATCAACCCTTCCTCCCTTTCTGGTAAATTTAGGGGCATTAGAGAGGAGGTTACCCGTAATCTGTTCGAACTTTCCTCTGTCCATCGATACCGGCTCCGCTAAGCTGCACACTGTAGTGAGCTCAACACCCTTTGATTTTGCAACCGGCCTGTAGAGGTTCCCCACAGATTTAATCACTTCATTGAGATCGAATGTCTCTTTCTCTACTGTATAACCACCCGTTTCGATCAGGGAGTAGCTCAGAATTTCATCAATCATCTGATTGAGTTGAATCGCACTCTGCTCCATGAGGGCAACCATCTCAGCTGTCTCACCAACTTCAAGAGTCTCCCTCAGTAAACTTCCGACTCCGATAATACCATTAATAGGGGAGCGCATATCGTGGCTCAGCATTTTCATAAGTTCCACCTTATGGCTGTTTAGCTCTTCAAGCTCTTTATTCTTCTTTTTGAGCTCAAGTCGCGCGATCACCTCACCAGCCAAAATCTTAAGCTGCCGCTTCTGCATATCCGTTAGTTTTCTCTCTTGCTTATCAAGAACACATAGTGCCCCCACTTTCTGGCCATTATCGCTAATTAGTGGTGCTCCGAGATAGTACATATAACCCGGTTCGCCAGTAACAAACGGCATACCTGCAAAGCGGTTGTCTTTGCTTAAATTGGTAATTTCAAGTAGATCATTGCCCCGGACTGTATATTGGCATACTGTTTGGTCTCTGGCCACCTCTTTATTTGCACTATCCGTGCCATAGGCAGACTTCGTCCACTGCCTGTTTTTATCAATCAGGTTGATTTCAGAAATTGGGACGTCACAAATTTCAGCCGCAAGACGTGTAAGGTCATCAAACTCCTCTTCCGGTTCCGTATCCAGAATCGAAAAATTATATAGAGCCTTCAGCCTCGCCTTCTCTTCGGCGTTTATGTCAATTTCATCATTCCGCATGAAATTTCTCTTTCTCCAATGCTTTTTTAAGCTCGGTAAATGTGATCGGTTTAACCAGGTAGCTAAGAAATTCAGTTTCGGAAGCGAGATTTCGATGGTAATCATCAGAGTTTCCTGTTATATAGATAACCGGCACCTCTCTAGTCTTCTGTATTTTTTTGACGACATCGATACCCGATATCCCAATACCCAGGAAAATATCTACCAGCATCAGATCCGGCTCGAATTCAACGAGTGTTTCCAATGCTTTTTCCCCTGTATGAGCCTTCTTGACTTCTGTGAAGCCAAGCTTTTTGAGCATGATTTCGAGGCTCAGAGCCAAAATCATATCATCTTCTATTATTAAAACGCGCATGTCTGTAGTTCTGCTTCTAATTGTGACTTAATAATTCATTATTGTCTCTGATGGAACTGCTGGATCCTCTCAGATCCATTTTTTTAAATCGTAGCACGACACTTTTCGAGGAGCCATTCTGCACGGAAAGGTCTCCTTCAATTTGAGCAAGAAATATCTCCACCAGTTTTTTGTGGAACGAATCGGAATCTGTATTTGGGTCTATTTCATGCAGATCCAGATCATCACTTGTAATCATAAGAGTAATCTCTTCATCTACTGCCGACAAATTAATCTCCAATTTCCCCTTGTAATCGGTACCCGAAAAGATAGAGTTCATCAACTCATTAACCGCTAACCCGCAGGGAACCGCCTGATTCAGGTTTAGCGTGATGGCTTCGGCTTTCAGGCTCACCTGAATATCACCGGAGCTTGAAATACTGTTCTGTGGCAAACCGTTTGTCAGGTTACTCAAATATTCATCAAACCGTATCTGCACCATATCTTCATTAGCATAGAGAGTTTCATGAATTTTAGCAATAGAGAAGATCCGGCTTCTAACTTCATTTAATTTATTTTCGATAATCTGACCCTCCTCTTCCATAATCTGCAGATCGAGCAAACCTGCAATTACAGCCAGGTTATTCTTCACTCTGTGGTGCACCTCCTGAAGCAGGATCTCTTTTTCATGGAGCGACTGCTGAATTCGGGCCTCCATTTTCTTCTGCTTGGTAAGGTCTACATAGATGGCATAAGCCCCAACTACTTCATCATTGTCCCAAATGGGAATGGTATTGATCATCAAATTGAGAGGTGATCCATCTTTTTTATGCCTGATAACCTCTTTTTTCATGACTTTGCCCGAAAAAACATCTTTATTGATGGTCTTCGCCTCCTCAACAGTATCCTCACTAAGGATCAAATTATCGACCTTTTCCCCAATGATATCCAGTTTATGATAGCCAAAAAGTTCACAAAAGCTATCGTTAACCTTGAGTGCTTTGAGCTCCGGTGAGATCATAACCATCCCAAGAGGCGAGCTCTCAAATAGCTGTGAAAGAAGCTCATAGTTTTTGTCCTTCTCTTTCTCCACATTTACCAGATCGGTGATATCCGTTCCGGTTCCCACCATAAAGTTGACCCCACCGTTATCAAACCTATTACCATAAAAATGGAAATAACGCTCTTCACCCTTTTTTGAGTGAACTGCTGCGACCGTATGCCCGGCTCCCTGGTTAAACACCTCACGAATAACGCTTTCAACCCGATTACGATCTTCCTCTGAAATAATGTTAAGGGCATTTTGACCTAAAAGTTCACTTTCAGAATACCCAAGTGAATCAGTAAAGGTGTTGTTCCAGCGCACCAACTTCATATCTGAATCGAGCAGAAAGAATAGGCCGGGAAGGCTATTCATTGCAGCTTTGATAAAGCGTCGCTCTTCGTTGAGGTCGCTTAATGCTGTTTTCTCAGATGTTTTATCTCGAAATGTATTTATAACCGTTAGTTCGGCATCCTCATTTCTGTAGAGTACTGAGGAGATCTCCACAATGAGCTTCCTGCCATCTTTGTGTATGTAAACTTTTTCTCCTTCAAAAACTGACTTTTCCTCTCTGATCTTAGCAGCTCTTTTGTTTAGTGGATGCTCGGTATCGGCTACGAGATCACGCCCGCCTCTCAAAAATTCATCTTTTGTATACCCGAGAATACGGCTTGCAGCGGGATTTGCATCAAGAATTCTTCCCTCCGGGGTTGCCAGAAAAATGCCGCTCATTGAATTTTTGAAGTGCTGACTGTATCGCTCTTCTGATTCACGGAGTGTTTTAACTGAGAGCATATTCTTGGAAACATCTTCAAATATGATCAGAGCGCCTTTTCCGTCTCCAATTGGCGATACGGATACTCGATACCAGCAATACTTTGGGTTCTTTGGGCAGGGAGCTGTCATTTCAAAAAATGCCTTTTGCCCATCCAACACCTGTCGCAACCCAAATACAATTTTTAAAGCGTAGTCGTTACCATTCTCTACCGCTCTTTCACAATGAGTAAAATAGTTCTCCGTTTCCGGTTTTATCCCAAACCAGTGGTAGTGCTTATCTTCATTATCCAACTTTATATTGGTTTTTAAAATAGTGCCTTCGTGATCTATGATGGCACCACTGCCCGGTAATGCATCAAATAAGTTCTGCAGGTCCATTCTTACGCTTGTCTCTTCTTTTTGTCCACTTGAAATTTCTCAGGTCAATTATTTTCAACAAATTCATCAATACCTGAGAATTCTGTAAGACGCAAAAAACGTATTTTTGTCATCCACATTCAACTGATCCGGACTCAAATTTAAACGTAGGCTTATTTGCCGATGTCAACACCTGCCGGAAACCATAGACCGCCGGCGCAGATTTTCTCAATTGCCTGAGTCAGGTTTTTTCTTGTTGGCTCGCTGTTCAGATATCCGCTAACACCCATTTCATAGAGCGGCCGGATTAACTCGGGAGATGAGTAGATGTGCAGAACGATGATGGGAATATCTCCCAACTCATTTTTTACTTTTTGAACCAATGTGTGGGAGGGCTTATCATCACCGGCAAGGTCGATAATACAAACATTAGGGTTTGACTCTAAAGCATACCGGCTTCCCTCGTTCGGTGGCAGAATACGAACATGTACCTTGCCCTCAAAAGCATCCACGATCATATCAGATAAACTTGTTACGCGCGGGGTACTCTCTGACAAAATGAGTATATGATAATCCAAGCTTTTGGCCATTCCTCAATCTATAGAAGCAGAGGCTGTAACTCTATTCGCTGAAGCGCTTATTTTCACATGCAAAAGATTGGCAGTTTTACCTACATATAAAAAGCGCCTATTCGTCTTTTGGCGAGATCAGATTGTGCTGGAATGCGTATTTTACGAGGCCGGCTGTGTTTCTGGCTCCTGTCTTCTGAAGCAGGTTTCGGCGATGAGCATCTACGGTTCTTGAACTGATGTATAGTTTCTCGGCGATCTCCTGATTGGTAAACTCTTTAACGATCAACTCGAGAATTTCAAGCTCTCGGTCGGTGATGTGTATTGGATCGGGCGAGGATGACTTCCCCTTACCTTTCACCAGATCCATCATGATGCTTTGTGTTGCCTCATCACTAAAATAGTGCCTTCCACCCATGATTGTATGAATAGCATCTTTCAGCTCATTCCTGCCTGCACTCTTCATGACGTACCCGGAAGCCCCGGCCTGGATCATCTGGCGTATATGGAGATCATCGTTACTCATGGTAAGAGCGAGTACCTTCATATCAGGGTATTTCTC
>JAFIFA010000021.1 GCA_020832225.1 Balneolaceae bacterium | reverse complement strand
AAACGATTAAAAACATACCTTCTCTCAATCTTCACAGTTGGGGCATTTGCAATGCTGATGATGTTCACGGTAACCACGAGCGAAGATGGGTTTGATTTCTCTTTGTGCGGGGAAACGGTTTTGGCAAATGATGGTGAGTGTGAAGAATCAGACCCGGATTATCAGGGTCCTCGGCAGCTGAACTATACTGATATACCGGGTCATGAACTTAACTGTTCATTTTCTGGAAATGGATGTATTCCCTGTACGAGTACACCCATACCAGAATAAATGTAACTCGATATTTGAAATGAGTAAATTAATAAAAAGTAATGGGTTGCCATTTATGGTGGCCCTTTTTTTAATTACGCAACTGGGATGCAATGAAGCTTCGGATTTAGGTGGTGGAAGTGTCTTGCCAGTCAAAGTGGACGAAGTAATCGTCCAAAATGAACCTGACCAGCCTGAAGTCATAATGGAAGGGCTTCAGGTAACAGATTCAGGTATAGCATACGGCATTGATTTCAGAAGGGGACTTCCTTTCAGACTTTCATTGGTTGACGGAAGCTTTAAGCATCTGGGAGAGAGTGGCAGAGGACCGGAAGAACTGACACAGCCTAACCAGGTTTATCTGGTCAGTGAAGAGCGGCAATATATAAATGATCAGGCACTGGATATGATTACGGAAATTTATGAGGGTGATGTGTCGAGGAAAAAAGAAGGTTTCCTTGCTCAAGATATATGGATCCGGAACACTTATGGTATCTACTCAAATGGGAAGCTTATTTCAGCAGTGAAAGATCATCAGCACGTAAATGAATTAAACTTTAAGGACGCCAACGCTATATTTGTTCTGGACTTAGAATCTAAAACTGGAGAGATGTTGGGCAAGTTTTCAACGACACTTGACGAACTGGATTCGCATAAAAAGTATCCCTTTATAGCCGCTGATGATAGTGGAGATTATCTTTATTACATCTTCAACACTGATTACTCTGTATTCAGGCTAAATCTAAAAAGTGGTGAAATTGAAGCAACTTCCAGATTCAGGCCTGAAAATCATAGAGAGCGAAGCATAGAGTTTGATCACACGAACAATTATCATTTTACGGCGAATTTTTCCCGCGAGTTCAATATGGACTTAACCAATGTGAGCGGGATTGGAATGCTCGATAATCAATTAGTTGTGGTTTGGTATAACGCCAATCAGAACTTTTATGAGAACCCGTTTTACGAAGCTGAAAACTTTGATTACTTCGGTGTAGTATACGATCTGCCGGATTTAACCAACCCGCGTGAATTTACCCTTCCAGGAAAGCTTCTCGGAACCTGGAAAAACCGCATGCTGATACAGGAAAACGATGACGTAATGGAATACACAATCGGTTTTTATGAGTTTGAAGAGTAGGGGTTTAGGAGGAGGAGAGAGGGTGAGTGGTTGAGTGGGAGAGTGGGTGAAGATGCTGTCTCTCCAATTCCTGTTAAATCTTCCACTGCCTGGGCTTATTCATCATTGATATCAGCATTCCAATAACTTTGTCGTATCTCTGAGTCAGATGATCATAATCGGCTTTGTTTAGGTACCCGCACTCCACTGAAAAATCCAGCCAGTTTTGTGTTTCACAAGCTTCTCGTTCCGAGATATTTAGTTTATGGACAAACAGATTGGGATACCTTCTGCTGTGAAATGCTTCTGATATGTTCGCAGACACGGATCTGGAGGATTTTCTAATCTGAATTGTGAGCGAGTACAACTCTTCTGATGGATAGGATTTGGTTTTATGAAATATTTCCATAGCCAGATCAAAGGATAACCGATATACACGTAGACTTCGATATGATTTAACTCTTGGCATAGATTAATTGTAATTTTTTCCTGACTATACTCAAAGCAGAATAATTACCCATTTGACCAATAATTCCCCCCTCACCTCCACTCCCCCACTCTCCCTCTCACCCCCTCCCAAACCCATTTGCCAAAATAACAGCCCTCAACCGCCACTCTGACTTCTGCATAATGACAAGGGGGCGGTCTCCGTTATAGAGTGTGAAAGGTGTTCAGAACAGTTTGGCAGATCTGCCATTTTGAACCCCCTGACATTGGTTTGGCACTTCGCTTGCAACTTTTATAGGTGAAACAACAAACCAAAAAAACGGAGGTCGTCATGGCACTCATCAAATATTCTCAACCAAACACCGATCTGTTCGGAAAGAGATTTTCAGACATTATTGATGAATTTTTCAATGATGCAGTTGTAAATCGAAATGCAGAATTCTCACCGAGAATCAACATCTCAGAAACAGAGAAGCAGTTTGTGATCGATGTTGAACTTCCCGGAATGGATAAGAAAGATATCGACATCCACATGGAGAACGGCAGACTCACCATCAGCGGTGAGCGAAGAATGGAGAATGAAGATAACGGAACCAAGTTCCATCGAGTAGAGACTTTCTACGGCTCATTTTCACGTTCATTCCATCTGCCGGACAGCGCTGACGAAGATAGTGTGTCCGCCACATACAAAGATGGAATTTTGAACGTTACTATTAACAAGAGCGAACAAAAAATGAAGAAGCAGATTAAAGTGAAGTAATCTGCGTTATAGATACAGAGTTTTGAAGTAAATTATTAAAGAGCTGTTCTACTTAGTCCCCTAAAGAGAGCAGGTTAGTTAGCGCCGGAGCTGCTTTGAAATGCGACTCCGGCATTTTTTTGCCGTAAACCGGCGGCCGGCACAATAAATAGAACCCACTCCGGGTTACTGAGTCTGACATCATCAATAACAGGAATTCCGTAAAACCGGACCTGCTTACGGGAGATGCGGAGGTGCCGCCCTGCCCGAATAAAAAACAGAACAAAACTGAATATATGGATCGATTAACAAAAAGCGTGATTGCCGGAATTGCCATCGCATTTTTCCTGATAGGGCTCAATTTTGGAAGCAGCAGCGATTCAGCTTCTGATACAACCTCCACCGATCTTCCGACATTCAACACCACAGCGCCGAGCACATCCGGCAATGTTCTGAGAGATTTTAACAACGCTATTGTAGATATAGCTGAACTGACCAACCCAACGGTTGTCACCATTCACACATCACGCACGGTAAGGCAGCGTCAGCAGTCGCCATTTTCCCTCTTTTTTAACGACCCCCGTTTCAATCAGGAGCGTGAGTTTCGTCGCCAGGGATTGGGCTCGGGAGTAGTCGTTTCGGAGGATGGATACATTCTTACCAACAACCACGTGATTGAGAACGCCGACGAGATCAAGATCACGCTCTACAACGGTGAGGAACTCGATGCCGAAATTATCGGTACCGATCCCGGCTCCGACATCGCCGTGCTCAAAGTGAGCAACTCCGATCTGAAGGCGATTCCGCTAGGCGACAGCGATGAACTTCGCGTTGGCGAGATGGTTCTGGCGATTGGCAGCCCGTTGAGCGATCAATTCGCAAACACAGTATCGATGGGAATCATCAGCGCGACCGGACGATCCGGCGTGCGGCTGAACGAATATGAGAACTACATCCAGACCGATGCAGCAATCAACCCGGGGAACTCCGGTGGCCCGCTCATCAACGTGGATGGCCAGCTGATTGGAATTAATACAGCGATTGCCAGCCGCAGTGGTGGTAGCCAGGGTATCGGTTTTGCCATTCCGGTGAACATGGCGCGCAGCGTGATGGAAGCGCTGATTACCGATGGCCGTGTGGCAAGAGGCTACCTGGGTATTGGTCACGGGGGTGATGTAGACCGCACCATGGCCCGTGCACTTGGCATGAGCAGCCCGAGAGGATTTGTGATTGGTGAGGTGGTTGATGGCGGACCGGCCGATAAGGCAGGGCTCCAGGAGGGCGACGTTGTGACTAAGCTAAACGGCAATCAGGTCCGCGACTTCCTCGACTTCCGGGTGAATATCGCCAACCGTCAGCCGGGTACCGAAGTTGAGATTGAAGTGTTCCGCGACGGTGAGACCAAAACTTACAAAGTGAAGCTTGGCGAGATGGATGTAGAAGAGATTGCTTCATCGATGAGTTCATCCGAGCTGGATGAGCTCAAGGAGGAGCTTGGGTTTACAGTTGAGGAGCTAACCGACTCAATTCGCCGGCAGCTGAACCTGCAGTCTGCAGTAAATGGTGTTATTGTAAATGAGATCAATGAAGGCAGTCGGGCGTATGCGCAGGGACTGAGACGCGGTGACGTGGTATCACAGGTATCCGGTTCCCCTGTAAACAATCCGGATGAGTTTTATGGAAGCATCAGCAGTCTCAAGCAAGATGGCACCGATGTGGCACTTCTGAGAGTAAACCGACAGGGTCGGAACATGTTTGTGGCTTTTGAGTTATAAGTCAATATAAGTTAATGGTTAAGGTTGCGAGCCTCCCGGTGAATTCCGGGGGGCTCTCTTTTTTATGTCTGATGAAGCAAATTCGCTGATCTGCCGGAAAGAGCTTATCTTTGCGCCTCACCTGATTTAAGTTCAGCAGTGAAATGGATCGACAGGTTTAGAGTGGCCATGGACGCAGAGAAATTCAAAAACATAGAAACTGTACTGGGAATAGAGTCCTCATGTGATGAAACCGCCGCATCGGTATGGGCTGATGGCGAGATACTTTCCAATGTGATCGCCTCACAGGCAATTCATGAGCAGTTTGGGGGTGTTGTACCGGAGCTGGCGTCCAGAGCACACCACAAGACGATCTGGAAAACCGTGGCTCAGGCACTGGATGAAAGTGGGAAACAGACCGAAGATCTGGATGCTATTGCGGTGGCGCAGGGGCCCGGCCTGATGGGGTCACTTCTGGTGGGACTCAGCTTCGCCAAGGGACTCGCAATCTCCTACAACAAGCCGCTGATCGGCGTGAATCATATCGACGCCCATCTCTACGCCAACTTTATTGAACATGAGGTGGTCTATCCCTTTACCGGGCTGATCGTCTCAGGTGGACACACCCGTCTGGTTCACGTCAAACAACCGTTTGATCACGAAGTATTGGGTGATACGCGTGACGATGCAGCCGGTGAGGCGTTCGACAAAATCGGAAAAATTCTGGGCCTGCCATATCCTGCCGGACCGGAGATGGACAAGCTCTCAAAAAGCGGTGATCCTTCGTTTCATGACTTTCCGCGATCGATGATCCGAAAAGGACTCGATTTCAGCTTCTCGGGTCTTAAAACCAGCGTGCTCTACTACACTCAGGAGAAGGGTGAGGAGTTTGTTGCCCGGAACCTGAACGACATCTGCGCCAGTGTTTCGGCGGCTATTACGGATGTGTTGATTGCAAAGCTGAAGCGATCGGTCAAAAAACGAAAAACAGAGCATCTGATGCTTGCAGGTGGTGTTTCTGCAAACTCCATGCTACGAGAGAAAGCATCGGCACTGGCCGGGGAGATCGGGGTGAATTTAATGATTCCGTCCATGCAGTACTGCACAGATAACGCTGCGATGATAGCGATAACGGGAGCACTAAAAGCGAGAGAGGGGGAGTTCGGCGATCTGAATCTGAAACCCTTTGCGAGAGTTCAGAATATTGCCTCAGGCGCTACAAAGAAAGCGTAAAATCCCTATCTTCAGGCAAAATTACTATAAATCAAAAAATGTCATGCATAACATTGTATTGATCCCCGGAGATGGGATTGGAAAAGAGATTACCAAATCAGTAACCACAATATTGGACACCGCGGGAGCGGATATCAATTGGGTCGAATGTAAGGCGGGAGAAGGGGCTAACAATGAACTTGGGACACCTCTTCCCGAAGAGACAATTGAAGCAATTAAAAAACACCGTATCGCTCTTAAAGGCCCACTAACCACTCCGGTTGGAGCGGGGTTCAGATCAATTAACGTAGCATTAAGGCAACAGTTTAACCTCTATAGTAATATTCGTCCGGCACGGTCACTTCCAAATATAGACAGCCCGTTTCGAGGAGTTGATATTGTGCTGTTCCGCGAAAACACACAGGGACTCTACATTGGAAAAGAGCACTGGGTAGATAAGGAGGAGAAGCATGCAGAGAGTATCGCTGTTGTGACTCGCGATGCCAGTGAGAAAATTATTACCGCTGCGTTTGAGTACGCCAAGAAACACGGTCGCAAAAAGGTGACCCTGGTTCACAAAGCGAACATCCTGAAGCTAACAACGGGACTCTTTCTGAAGATTGGTAAAGAGATCGCAGTAAACTACCCGGAAATTGAGTTTGAAGACCTGATTGTCGACAACATGGCGATGCAGATGGTTCTGAAACCTCAGCAGTTTGATGTGATTGTTACTACGAACCTTTTTGGGGATATCCTGTCTGACCTCGCCTCCGGCCTGGTTGGAGGACTTGGTGTGACCGGCGCAGCCAATATCGGCGATGATGCCGCGATGTTTGAGGCAGTTCATGGATCAGCTCCCGATATTGCCGGAAAAGGGCTTGCCAACCCAACAGCGCTTCTTTTTTCTGCGCTGATGATGCTTGAGTATCTGGATCAGCCGAAGCTAGCTGAAAAGATTCGTGCAGCGGTCTATACTGTACTGCAGGACCACAAGGAGGATTGCACAAAAGATATCGGAGGTGAGGGAACCACCCAAACCTACACCGATGCTATCTGTAACATCCTGAAAGATTAACTGGAAGATCTTCTCGATTGGAAATTAAACCCGCGGCAAATGGTCTGATATGAGGCCTGTTTGCTTGCGGGTTTTTTTATGTAGTCAGGTCAGAGCTCAACGAAATTGACCTTCCTCGACTCACTGTCGAAAAAAGCGACCATGGCATCCTGTTCAAACCCACGGACGCTGCCCGGATTGATGGAGATGGTGTTCTCAATCATATTGACCCCACCCTCATGGGTGTGTCCGGAGATGACCACGTTGATACGGTTGTGCTGCTCCAGTCCCTCCGTAATTTCAGAGTAAGTTCCGTGATAGACGGCTATTTTGAGTCTGTCCACGTCAAAACTGTAGTAGTCTCCGTGGAGCGTGGCGCCAATCTCATCAAACTTTTTCATAAGCATGTAGCGGTCACCATCGTTATTTCCGAATATGCCGTGAAGAGGCAGACCTTTATAGAGCGGAATGGTGAAGGGGCTGCAGTAGTCACCGGAGTGAATCACCATCTCCACATTCTTCTCTTTGAAGAGGGAGACAGCCTTTTCGATATTTTCAGTATGATCGTGGGAGTCGGAACAGAGGCCAATCAGCATAGCGTGTTTGTTTGAATGTCGTTGACAAGACCGTTACTATCAATCAATTAAAAAGAGGAGAGAAAGGAAAGCGCAGGATTGTTTTATCTTGTGAAACCGTTCTGACGACAGATGGTAATGTCGTTTCGTTTCTCTGATCATTCACGTACTTTTATCTGCTTAACATCTGCAGATCTTCATCATGAAAAAAACACCCTTTCACAAGCTAACACCCCGCGCCATACGAGTGTGGCAGCTCGGCAATGCAGTCGGGAATCTCTTCTTTTTTGGAATACCTCTGGTCTACACCGGGGTTTTCGGGATGAGTGGATTTCATTTTTGGGTTGTGGCCGGATCGACCACCGTCATCTTTATCCTCTGGCTGCTCTCCATCGTGCTGTTCCCCTACCTGAGCTGGAAGCGCTGGCGTTACTCTGTAGACTCAAACGAAATTGACCTGAAACGGGGTGTTCTGGTTCATACCCGAACCCTCATACCGCTGAGCCGGGTTCAGCACGTAGATACGAGACAGGGCCCCTTCTTGCGATGGTATAAACTGGCAACGGTCACCATCAGCACCGCGGCTACCACGCATGAGATCCCCGCGCTTGATGAGGTGATTGCAGATCGGGTTCGCAATAAGATTTCAACCTACGCGAGACTGGCGGAAGAAGATGTCTGAATTTCAGCGACAACATCCGGTAGCTGCCATCAGTCGCGCTTTAGGCCTGATACGCGGAAACCTGATCACGATTTTGGTTTTCCTCTTTGTTGGCGCAAGCTCCGATGAGTTCAACCTTCTCTGGTTTATTGGTGGCGGTTTTGGTTTTTTGCTTGTGCTGGGGCTTGCCAACTGGTGGCGATTTCTTTATAAAATTGAGGAAGGAGAGCTGCACATCCGAAGCGGAATCTTTGTGAGGAAGAATCTCTATCTCACCAAAGACAGGATACAGGTGATCGATATCACCTCCGGTATTATTCAGCGGATGTTTGGCCTGGTAAAGCTCGACATCCAGACAGCAGGATCCAGCTCGAGGGAAGCAGCGATCGAGGCGGTTACGCTCGAGCGCGCGAAAGAGATCAACAGATTGCTCCGAGACAGTTCGGATAGCAATGGCAATGGTGAAGTTGAGGGAGTTGCCGGAGATATTGAACAACAGGAGCAGGAGTTCAAACAGGAGATTGCGCTTCCGGGTAAGGAGCTTTTGATTGCAGCATCCACATCGGGAAGCTTTGGTATTGCGCTCTCAATTCTTGCCACACTCTTTTCACAGATCGAACCGGTGATCAGTCAGTCTGAACTTTTTGAGTATCTGTTTGGGCTGCTCCCGTCACAGTCGGATGTTCTGCTGATCATCTCTGTAATACTGATATTTGTGATTTTTGCGTGGCTGCTCTCTTTCTTCAGTACGCTCTTCTCCTTTGGTGACTTTTTGCTCCGTATAACCGACAAGGAGCTGGTGATCAGCCGCGGTATCTTTGAGAAGAAGCGGATTACGGTGCCCTATAACCGCCTTCAGGCGATACATGTAGCTGAGGGGATGATTCGGCAGCCGCTGGGCTACGCTTCACTTCATCTGGAGAGTGCGGGCTATGGTGATGAGAAGGGGACAGGGTCTATCGTGCTTTTTCCGCTAATTCATAGAAAAAAAATTCTGGCTCTGCTCGATGATGTATTTCCCGATTATACGAAGGAGATGGAGGGGATTCGACCGCCAAAACGGTCGCTGAGGCGATATCTATTCAGATCTGCATTTATTGTGACCACTATTACAGCGGGTCTATACTGGCTGCTTGAGCTCAATAACTGGATTTGGATTCTGCCCGCCCTCTCACTGGTTTGGGGCTGGCTGAAATATAAAGACGCTGCTGCGGCATGGGGGCGCGACCTGCTGATTCTGAGAAGCCGCGCCTTCTCAAAGACTACCGCCTACATCAAAAAGAACCGTGTGCAGGATGTGAGCCTGAGCCAGAGCTGGATACAGCGATTTCGGCGGCTATGTACCATTCAGGTACATGTTGCTTCCGGAGATCAGGGAAAGTCGTTCACGGTTCGTGAACTTGATCTGGATGAAGCCTATCTGCTGGTTAAAGAGCTGAAGGGAGGGGTTAGCATGAACGAACTATTAAGAGAGCAAGAGGAGAACGTAAGGTGGATTGCCCTGCCGGGCTGGCCCCGTCAGGCTACGAACTGAACATCATCGATAGCAGACTTGAGCTCATGCATATTCACCGGCTTGGTGAGATAAAATGAGTTGCTGATTCCGGTGGCTTCACGACGAACACTTTCATCGCTCAGGGCAGAGATATAGATAACCGGCGTGTTGGTCGTTTCACGAATCTTCTTCATCGCTTCTATTCCGGTAACGTTATCGGCTAAAAGAATATCCATCAGGATCAGATCCGGTTTATTCCGGGTCACGGATTCAATAGCATCCTGCCCGCCCTGTGAAGTATCGAGAACTTCAAAGTTCATGGAGGTTGCCATCTTCTTCAAGACGATTGAGAGCAGACGGTCATCTTCAACAATTACTACTTTTTTCTTCATACCCTGGTTGATTGGTGCGAAATCAAAATAGTGACGATTTCGCAAAGCTGTAATTAGTTTTTCTTTAAAAAGAAAAAGGGGGTAATTGGTAGCCTTAAGATGATAAACTTAAAAGAATACACTTCAATGTATACAATCTGAGGAAAGACACAGGGGGCAGGTTGTAAAATATGTTAAAAACAGGGCAGATTCAGTGATAATACGTAGGTAGATGGCTTTTGTTTTGTCAAAAATATGAAATCTGTGGAAGGACTCACCCTCCCGACGTCTCGGGACAGGCTCTGACCCCCTTTCTGCTCACTCCGTTCGCAAAGAGGTGGATTCCTTGGTGAGATAATGGGTCTTAACGCTTTGCGCTAAGCGCGTAGCGCAAGGCGGGGACACCTTAAGTCAATTTTGGGCGATTCAAAATCTTCGAAACTAGCACAAATCCAGTTGTGAAGTTCCCCCTCTTTTCGGGTTTGCCAGTTCGCGTGTAGCGAACGAGGCAAGCGCGAAGAGAGGGGGACAGGGGGTGAGTCCAAAAAGCGCAGGGATTTTTGCATCCCCGCGCTAACTCAGAATATCACGCCTGAGCCGGTTCCTGTCCTTCGGCGTAGGCTTCCAGGGGCAGGCAGGTACAGACCAGATTGCGATCGCCATACGCGTCGTCCACGCGGCTTACGGCGGGCCAAAACTTGTTGAACCGCAGATGAGGTAGCGGGAATGCCGCTTTTTCGCGTGAATAGGGGCGGTTCCAGTTGTCATCCATAACCACACGCATGGTGTGCGGAGCGTGCTTCAGCACGTTGCTCTCCTGGTCGGCCGACCCGCTTTCGATCTCGCGGATCTCTTCACGAATGGCGATCATCGCATCAACAAACCGGTCCAGTTCCTCTTTCGATTCACTCTCGGTAGGCTCGATCATCAGCGTGCCGGGTACCGGGAACGACATCGTTGGTGCATGGAATCCGTAGTCCATCAAACGTTTGGCCACATCGGTTGCCTCGATACCGGCGCTTTGTTTAAAGCCGCGCATATCGATAATGAACTCATGTGCGGAGCGGCCACCGCGTCCGGTATAGAGAACAGGAAAGTGATCCTTCAGGCGATCTTTCAGGTAGTTCGCGTTGAGGATGGCGACTTCCGTTGCCTTGGTGAGCCCTTCACTGCCCATCATGCGGATGTAAGCGTGTGAGATGGTGAGAATGCTGGCGCTTCCCCAAGGGGCAGCAGCGACGGCGTCGATTGCCTGGTCGCCGCCTGTTTTCACAATATCGTGGCCGGGCAGAAACGGTACCAGCTTTTCAACCACACCGATAGGGCCCATACCGGGTCCGCCACCGCCGTGTGGGATGCAGAATGT
The DNA here is from genome assembly GCA_020832225.1 of Balneolaceae bacterium. GTDB lineage: Bacteria > Bacteroidota > Rhodothermia > Balneolales > Balneolaceae > Rhodohalobacter. The sequence goes on along the minus strand of JAFIFA010000021.1, from coordinate 27,104 downwards.
TTTGTGGAGATTGAGGTGGCATACATCCGCGCCAATGTTGGCAGGAGATGTTAGCCCAACCTGAGCATTCATGTTGGCGCCATCCATGTAGACGAGGCCTCCATGATTGTGAATCACTTCACAGATCTCACGGATATCCTCTTCAAAAACCCCGTGGGTTGATGGGTAGGTTACCATAAGTGCAGCAAGCCGGTCGCTGTGCTTCTCAACTTTCTCCCGAAGGTCAACCAGGTCGATGTTGCCGTTCTCGTCGCACTTGGTTACAACCACATCCATTCCGGCCATCACGGCACTTGCCGGATTGGTTCCGTGTGCGGATGATGGCACAATCGTAACGGTACGTTGTTTATCTCCATTGGCCAGGTGATAGGCGCGGATTGTCATCAATCCTGCATATTCACCCTGAGCTCCTGAGTTTGGCTGAAGTGAGACCTTCTCAAATCCTGTGATTTCGGCAAGCCACTCTCCGAGTTCATCAAACAGCTGATGGTACCCTTCTGCCTGCTCTTCAGGAACAAAGGGGTGGATATTTCCAAATTCGGGAAGCGTGAGCGGAATCATCTCGGCCGTTGCATTCAGCTTCATTGTGCAGGAGCCGAGTGCAATCATGGAGTGAGTGAGGTCCAGATCGCGGTTCTCAAGCTGCTTCAGGTAGCGAAGCATCTCATGCTCGGAGTGGTACTGATTGAAAACCGGATGGCCCATGAACTCCGATTTTCGTGCCAGTCCCTGCGGGTAGTCGACGGTTACCGCTTCAGATGCCTTGCGCACATTATAGTCAGAGGCGGTGTCGATCGCTGAAGCGAAGATATCGAGAACCAATTCAGCATCCTCGAGGTGCTTCGCCTCATCAAAGGAGATGCCAATTGAATTGCCTTTATATCGGAAATTGACCTTGTTGCGGAACGCTTCGGTACGAATCGCTTCAACGGTCTCTACATCGAGCCCGTCGATAGTGATGGTATCGAAAAACTGTTCATTGCGAACGGAGAACCCAAGCTTTTTGAGTCCTGCTGCGGTGAGCTTTGTTAACCCGTGAATTTTGGAGGCAATCCGTTTGATGCCCTGAGGCCCGTGGTAGACGGCGTAGAATCCGGCAATAACGGCCAGAAGGACCTGTGCAGTACAGATGTTGGAAGTGGCTTTTTCCCTGCGGATATGCTGTTCGCGGGTCTGAAGTGCCATTCGGTGTGCTGCGTTACCCTCAGTATCCTGGGTTACACCAATGATGCGGCCCGGAATTTGTCGTTTGAACTTATCACGGGTTGCAAAATAGGCGGCGTGTGGTCCGCCATAGCCCATCGGTACGCCAAAGCGTTGAGTTGAACCGACAACCACATCGGCTCCCATCTCGCCGGGAGGGGTGAGGAGCGCAAGCGCCATCAGATCAGCGGCTACAGCCACATAGACATCGTTCTCATGGGCAGCTTCAATCAGTGAGGTGAGATCACGAACCGTGCCGTCGGTTTCAGGGTACTGCAGTAAAATGCCAAAAAGATTTGGATCGGTAACGTCCACCTCTTCCGGATTTCCTGTCTTCAGATCAATGCCAACCGGTTCAAGACGGTTTCTCAGAACGGAGAGCGTCTGTGGATGGCAGCGATCAGAAACAAAAAAGGTCTCAGCGCTCTTACGTTTCTTCCCTTTGCGTTGGCCATAGAGCATCGATGCGGCCTCAGCGGCAGCCGTTCCCTCATCTAATAGGGAAGCATTTGCAAGCTCCATACCGGTAAGGTCTGATACCATTGTTTGGAAATTGATCAGAGCTTCGAGGCGTCCCTGGGCGATCTCCGCCTGATATGGCGTGTAGGCCGTATACCAGCCCGGATTCTCCAGCACATTCCGGAGAATCACATTGGGAGTGACAGTACCGTAGTAGCCCATTCCTATGAATGAGCGGAAAATTTTATTCTTTGAAGCGATTGCCCGGATGTTATCGAGGTAGTCCTGCTCGCTGAGTGCATCCGGAAGGTTGAGCGGTTTTTCCAGACGGATACCTGCGGGTATCGTCTCGCTGATAAGCTGTTCCAGGGAGCCCGCATCACTAACCCGGAGCATCTCTGAAATCTGCTCTGCGTCCGGTCCGATGTGGCGGGATGAAAACGGTTCTTTGCCAAACTGAATCTGCATGTAAATGGGTTTTTAGAAAGGTGTAGGTGTTCGGTGAGTATAACAGCCGTTACGCCTGCAAGGTTTCGGCCGCCGCTCATTTAGCTCCAATTTTACAGACTCTAAAGATACAGCTTTTTTGCCGTTTTTGATACCACAGACAGCCCGAAAAAAAGCATGTTCAACAGATATGAATCGAATATTTCCCAATGCAAAGCGGGCCAATGAATGAAAGGGTGCTCAAAATAGTTTTTAGTCTTGGCTAAAAATCTTAAGTTTCAGAAAAAACGAACTACCGGTAAATGGAAGATCTTCAAATTTCTCAATGGTTTCTTAATCAACACCCCGTAATGCAGGCATTTCTTGCCGGCACACTCTGCTGGATTACTACCGGAATTGGAGCCGGTGTTGTTTTCATGAAAAAAGAGGTGAGCCGGAAATTTCTGGATATGTCGCTGGGTTTTGCAGCAGGAATTATGATCGCTGCAAGTATCTGGTCTCTAATTGAGCCCTCCATGGAGATGGCTGAATCATTGGGTATGATCAAATGGATGCCGGCCACAATTGGGTTTATTGTGGGTGCACTGGCAATCCGGATTGCTGATGCCTACGTTCCTCATCTTCACCTTGGCCTGCCGAGAGATCAGGCGGAGGGTGTTGAGACCAAATGGCGCCGAGCTACGCTGCTGGTTATGGCGATCACCCTTCACAACATTCCTGAAGGGTTGGCGGTAGGCGTTCTCTTTGGGGCGGCAGCCACCGGTATCGATCCAACCGGCACTGCAACCGTAGCCGCTGCTTTGGCACTGGCAATCGGCATCAGTCTTCAGAATCTGCCGGAGGGAATGGCGGTATCTCTGCCGCTAAGAGGTGAAGGGGTGTCCCGGAAACTTAGTTTCAACTACGGACAGCTATCTGGAATTGTAAATCCGCCCTCTGCCGTGATTGGTGCCCTTGCTGTGATTTTCATTCAGCCTGCACTGCCATATGCGCTTGGTTTTGCTGCAGGTGCCATGATCTTCGTTGTTGTTGAGGAACTGATTCCTACATCACAACGAGCGGGCAACACGGATCTGGCAACGATGGGAACTGTGGTCGGATTCTGCGTGATGATGGTGCTGGATATTACGTTGGGGTAACTGCTTCAATTAGAATGCAAATCACTTTTCCACCAGCTCAAACTCTATATTGAATTCTATGGAGCGGTTGTAGGTCTCTTTTCGGAACATCGACTCAACAGTGCTGGTTCCAAAATCGAGGGCGCCACTTATATCTATGTTCACGCTTCCATCCATCTGAGGGGTTCTGACGATCTCACGTATATTTTCATGCAGGTTGAGAATCCGGCCCACACGCACATCCTGATCGGATACAAGCCGTTCTGCCCGTTCCCTGGCTACATCAATCGAGTTGCGATATGCTCGGTCGAAGATCTCCTCCTCCTCTGCGTTTCCGTAGCCAATAACGCGAAATCCGGTTCCGCCAGCAGAGATCACGGCCCGGCGAACTGTATCGATCAGGTCGGGATCGGCCAGATCAAACCTGACGGTTGAGTTGAATTGATATGTGTTATCATTTGGGACTCGGTTTAAATCGCCTGCAGTAATCTCTATTGCGTCTTCAGGGAGTCCTGCATCCTGCAGAACGGTTACCACTGCCGCAAGCTTGTTATAACCGCTCTCTTCCGTTTCTGAAGCTATCTCACCTCTCTCTCCAATGGTTATTTGAAGCTTAACGCATTCTACCGGTATCTCCACCGTATTATTTACGCCAAGCTGTATGCTGTTTGTTTCGCCGGTGTTGCAGGCTTGAATAAGGAGTGCTGAAAGCAGAATTAGTGGCAGGTATTTTCTATGCATAATGCCCCGAGAGATTAAATAAAGACTTTACTATGTTGATAATATAGAAAACCTGTCCGGCAATACAACAGCATTTTTAACTGACAGTGACTATTAATCCTGAGTAACTTTCTCAGGCATAACCTCAGGATCGCGACCAAACGTCTTCAGGATAAACCAAAGAATCACGAGTCCGGCAAGGATTCCCCAGATCGGGTGAATAAACTCAAATGCGGCCGGAATCTCACCAACCACGATTGCCACACCTGCAATCACTAGTGCATATGGCAGCTGGGTGCGTACGTGATCGATCAGGTCGCAGGCAGAAGACATCGAACTGAGCACCGTGGTGTCAGATATCGGGGAACAGTGGTCGCCAAATACGGCGCCTGCCATTACGGAGCTGACGGACCCGAGCAGAATCGAGTAGTGCTCGCCGCCGGCAAATCCGATTCCGGCTCCCATCGCAACGGCAAGTGGCACAACCACCGGAAATAGAATCGCCATGGTTCCCCACGAGGTTCCGGTTGAGAAAGCGGTGACGGCTGCAATAAAAAAGACCAGGCCGGGCAGTAGCGCCAATGGCAGATTATCTTCGAGCAGTGAGGCGAGGTAGGTCCCCGTTCCAATCTCCTGAGTAACCCCGCCAAGTCCCCAGGCAAGAATTAAGATGATGACGGCCATCAGCATCGACTGCATACCGCCCACCCACGACTCGAGAGCCTGATTAAGCGTCAGAACTTTCTGGAAGACAACAAGCCCGATGGCCACGGCGCATCCTGTAAAAGAGGCCCAGAGAAGGGCTGCAAAGGGATCGGCATTACCAATAATGTTGGTGAGGCCGCTCTCCCCTTCAGCCAATGCTGACGCTCCTGTTGTGTAGAGACCGTAGAGTGCTACGACGATTACCGAGATAACAGGAAGTGCGGCATTGATCCATCGCTTGGGTTTCCCCTCAATAGGCTGCATCGTCTCAAGGTTGGTGTCGGTGGCAGGTGTGGAACCGGGGCGGATTACCCCACCCCCGGAGTATGCACGCCGTTCGGCCGTCAGCATCGGGCCGAACTCCTTTCGCATCACAATGGTCATAACCACAAAGGCGAGGGCCAGAATAGGGTAGAAGAGATAGGGAATGGAGTGGAGAAAGATAATGAAGGCGTTGTCGGCACCGGCCTGTAGCTGGGTAGCCAGGGCAGCATCTGTAGTTTGAGCGGCTAGTCCCGAGAGCGCATTTTGAATCTGTGTAATCTCAAAACCGATCCAGGTGGTGATAACCGCACTTACCGCCAGGGGAGCCGCGGTTGAATCGACAATATAAGCCAGCTTTTCACGTGAGATATTGAGGCGGTCAGTCATAGGCCGAAGCGCATTACCACGGATCAGGGTATTGGCATAATCATCAAAAAAGATAAAGAAAGCGGAGAACCAGGAGAAGAGCTGACCTTTCTTACGGGTGGTGGCAAACTTGCTGAGCTGATCCACAATCCCCTGTGTACCGCCGCCGCGCGACATCACACCAACCATTCCTCCGAGCAGAAGACTGAAAACGATGATCGCGATATGGTCCGCATTTACAAGGGCATCAATCAGAATATCGAGGCTGCGTGCGGTTCCGTCAAAGGGATTGAAGGAAACCAGAAAAAGGGCACCGATCCAGATGCCTGCAAAGAGGGAGAGGATCACTTCCCGGGTGATGAGCGCCAGACCAATTGCAACCAGCGGAGGGATGAGACTGATCCAGGTTCCGTAGGCACCCGGCTGACCCGTTTCGCCATCAACCCAGGCCTGAACGTCGACCCAGCCAAAGAGCAGTGTGGTGATTGCCATAAATCCGGCCAGAAGGTAGAGCTTCCTCTTCATAAAGTGTAAGTCAAAATAGTTAAATCGTTGACTGAAATTACCACCGGCCAACTAAATGAAACCGACCTGATGAAAATACAAGCATTGAGATTAAATACAATCGAAAAATCCCGCTGGGTGGCTCCATAACTATTTCACTATGTTTGACTGCCCTGAATGTGTTACTTTAGTTTAAAGCAGAACGTTGTACAGAACCGGGATTGATTTGAGTCTGGGAAAACATATCTACAAAAAGCATGGCCGCCGGCGTAAGGAGCTGGTTGAAAAACTCAGGAAGAAGGGTATAACTGACGAGCGAATATTAAAAGCGATTGCTGAGATTCCACGCCACATTATGGTGGATACCGCCCTCGAAAAGCGGGCTTATGAAGATACGGCACTCCCGATTGGGTGCGGTCAAACCATTTCTCAGCCCTATACCGTTGCCGCACAAACATCACTTCTGGAGCTAAAGGAAGGAGAGAAGGTTCTGGAGATTGGGACAGGCTCTGGCTACCAAGCCGCAATACTCTGCCATATGGGAGCGGATGTCTATAGTGTGGAACGCCACGACACACTCTATCAAAAGGCCAGACAGATGCTGCAGGATCTTGGCTTCAAAGCGAGGCTTAAGCTGGGCGATGGCACCCGTGGCTGGAGCGCATATGCACCCTATGATGCGATTGTTGTAACAGCCGGAGCCCCGGTTGTGCCCGATGATCTGATTCAACAGCTTGATATCGGTGGCAGACTTGTAGTTCCTGTTGGCGATAGGGAGACCCAGAAGATGGTTCGAATAACCCGTATTGCCGAGGAGAGATTTGAAGAGGAGCAGCTACGCGATTTCAAGTTTGTACCGCTCATTGGTGAAAAAGGGTGGAGTTGAGCAGAGAATTAATTTTCACTATCGCTCTTGCGGATACGAAAACGGTTTGATCGAATATCATCCTCATCAAGCAATGGCGAACCGCTCACACCAACCATGATTTGATATTCGACATCCTCACCGTAATCAAATGGCTCATCCCAGAGAGATAAGACGGATTGAAGATTGAAATCAGAGAATTCAGGATTGATGGTCTCTCCGGGGTTCAGCGTCGTTATGCAGTTGCAATAACAGGTGGGGTGCCCAATCGTCTCAATGATCTCCCCGTCCCGGATTACTTCGAGCATTTTCATCAGGCAGGTGTTGTAGCGAAGGGACATTTCGGAAATGTTTATAATGGTCACGCCGATCACTTCATCTTCCCCAATCACATAGTGATCACGGTCAGTTTCTACAGAAAGATAAGGGCCGAATTTGGTTCCGGAACTGAAATAGTCGCAGGCACTCAGTGTCAGTGAACCGATGATAAAAAGAATCAGGAATCTGATGTGTCTTTTGACGGGAGTCATCTCTAAAAGCTTATAGATATACTTGCAGTTGGATAGAATCCGGGCATTTCACGGTTTTGAGAGGTGAAGGAGCCGTCGATTTCGGGTTGAAGCTCTTTTTGGATGACATTCTTACGGTTGAGCAGGTTGATCAGATCAAGCCGTACTTCAAGATCTGTACCACCGGCTGAAGGCTGCCAGACCACAGAAAGATCGACTTGATGAAATGCGGGGAGTTGATCATTTTCCGGATTTCTAAAATCGGGGAGCCCGCTTTGATCTTCTCCGGAGAATGCAACAATGTTGTAATATGCAGGGTGCCACGCCCATGTGCGGCCAATTACCGACTGCCAATTCGCAATGAAACTGAGTCCGCCACCTGCACGCCAGATTGCCCTTGCCTGAAGACGGTGCGGTTCGTTCCAGGGAGCAGGCATTTCACGGCCAAACTGACGCTGCATCAATACGCGTGTGTAGCTGTAGTCATACCCCGCCATCAGCCTGAGGCCTGTTCCGGGAAGATTTTGATGAATTCGAACTCCGCCACCAGCGGCCTCCATGCGTGTTGTCTCTGCGGCAGGATTGAGCTCCCTTTCCGAAAATTCCTGTGTGGTGGGTGTGCCACCATATGTAGTGATGTGGGTTACAGGCTGATATTTGTAAAACCCTTCCAAAGTAATGCGGGTTTCGCTTGCCGGTTCAAGCCAGAAAGAGCCGGTAAGGTGCCAGGCTTTCGGGGTTTCGAGCTCACCTGCAAGCGACCAAACAGAAAATGAGGGTACAACCGATGTCGCCCCTGTGTTGGTAATTCGATACTCATTGATAAACTGTCGGTAGAGTCCGCCGGCGAGCTTTGCAGACCAGTTTCCTATGGTGCTTTCAGAACGGTTGTACTGCACAGAAGCACGTGGTTCAGCATAGAAATTGCCGGATGTGGAGAGATGAGTGAACCGGGAACCCCACCTCAGACGAAGATCATCACTAAAATAATGTAGGCTGTTTGCATAAAAACTCAGGATAGTACCGGTTTCGTTGCTGGTTGCGGGCTGGTAGTTTTGATCGGATGTACTCATCTCTGTGCGGATGAAATCTGCCTGAATTCCGCCCTCTGCTGAAAAAGAGGGGGAGAAGGTGTACTCTGCGTCGGCTTTGGTGAAAAAATGCCGGATTCTGTTTTTATCTACCATAGCGGGCAACGGTATCGATTCAGAAAAAGATGGTAGAAAATACGAGGCATCGGATTGAGTTGCACTGCCCGATGATCTGAACGGAAAAACCTGGCTTCTACCGAACGCACCTCTGTGGCGAAACCGGTTCTCTGAGAAGGCTGACTTTGCAGAGAGATCAAGCCGCGGTGATGCCAGGTGGTTCCAGGATAGTTGTCCGGCCGCATTCTGCCAGGAGTATTCATCAGCCGAAAAAAGGTAGAGTGCCGGGCTGTCCGCGTCTTGTGAAATGCTGGCTAATTCTGTGAGCACAGAGTTTCCGGAAAGATAAAAAGAGCCTTCCCAGGTGGTGAAATCACCGGCATCATATGCGGCGGCCACGTGGAGGTCCAGAATATCTAACTCTGAATTCTGGTAGTCTGGCCGGAAGTCGTTCAGGTTGAAGTCAGGATTGTAAACCGCGTTGGTGATCAGTGGATCGATCCGGTTCCAGTCGCGAAGCATCTGGTTGGTGGCAGGGTCACGATAAAGGTCCCAGAAATTGGTTCGCAGTGCGGTCATCATATTGATTGAATTCCCATTGCCAACCGGGATTGAAAAATCAGCCTGAGCGTTTACGGTAAGCGGATCGGCCTGAAATGTCCCGCCGGACTGATCCACCCGTTTCAGGTCGTGATTCATATCCACAATGCCGGAAATCTGACTCCCTTCAGCCGTCCCGAAACCCGCTTTTTTCAAGTGAACATCTCCAATTGCGAACGGACTAAATGAGCTGAACATCTCACCAAAACTGTAGGGGTGATAGATTGGGACACCATCGAGACGGATGCGATGTTCGCTCTGCTGGCCGCCCTGAAGGTGGAGATCAGTTAGAGGAAGGCCATACTGGACACCCGGCAATAGATTCAGGCTTCGGATGGGGTTCCTGTTTTGGGGCTCCAGTTCGTTGCGCTCAGCATTGGAGAGCGACTGACCGCTTCCGGTAAAATTCGGCTGGTGTGCCTGTACAACCAGCGGAGCGATATCATAAGGCTCTGGCGATAGAGAGATGCGTTCAAATACCTGCTCATCCGGGTTGATCTGTATGGTACGATAGACGGGTTCATATCCAAGGTAGCTTACCCGGATATTATAAGAACCACTCGTAAGACGGTTTATGGAGAAGTTGCCGGAACTGTTGGTTGCGGTACCGCCGGAAGCGTCGGTGAGGAGAATGGTGGCCCCGGGAAGTGGCCGGCCGTTCTCTGCGTCAACAATTTTGCCTGTAAAGCTGCCGTGTGCCGGTTTCGACCGGACCGCACGAACAATAATAATTGTGCCTGATGAGAGCGTCACATAGTCGAGTTCAAACGGTTTCAGAAGTTCTGTGAGGAGCCCCGGGCTGGGCTGGCTGCGAACCCGATGGTAGACAATAATTCCGGAAACCAGGGTGGGATCGTAGGCCAAATCGAGTCCGGTATCTTTGGCAATCAGATCGAGAACTTCATCGAGAGGATCGCCACGGAAGTCGAACGACCAGGTGGTGTCGGCCGACGCACTCTGTGCTACCGGACCGGGAGCCAGTATCGGAAAGAGAGCCAGCATCAGCAGCCCGGATATGGCGGTGATCCGTTTCATAGGCTATTTAAATATCCGGAATCCTGTACTTGTTTCTGAGAGGCGATAGCCCTTCACCATCCCGATATCTTCAAGAATCGCTTCAGCTGTACGGGGCTCATTGTAAAATGCTGTGATGGTTTCAGAAACGACACTTTCAACCTCTACATCGATCTCAATATTATAGCGCCTCTCAATTTCGTTAAAGACAACCTGAAGAGGCTGATCTCTGAAAACCATGCGGTTATCGAGCCATCCGGTGATATCGTTAATTGAAACGGGATCAGGGTCGGCAGGTGATTCGAGCCCCGGTGCCCAGCTGCTTGCTGTGCCCGGTTTGAGCTGTACCCGATTATCTGATAGTGATGAGGGGAAGAACTCAATCAGTCCGGAGGAGACTGAGATTACGGTTTTGCGATCGGGGTCACTGCTCCAGGATCGAATATTGAAATTGGTGCCCAGCACTTCAGTTGTAGTGCCGTTGGCCTCAACCCGAAATGGTGAGTTACCGGGCTGCACTTCAAAGTAGCCTTCGCCATTGAGTGATACTTCGCGACCCGAGAAGGTGAAAATACGGTGATGTGTAAGAGTACTGCCGCTGTTGAGCTGTACTGTAGATCCGTCGGGAAGATGTACGGTAGAGAACTCTCCATACGGTACGGTAACTGTTTTAGGCGTGAAGAGCCAGGCTGCCGCAAACGCGATCAAGGCGATGGCGGCTACCAGGTATCGTGCCTTCAGCCAAATTGCTTCACGGCTCGAAGGGTCGTTTGCTCTTCCCTGATCCGGACCGATTTGGCGGTTAACGCGACCAAGCGCCCGCTCAGTCTCTTCCGGAGTAACAACAGGGTCACGTTCCAGGTGGCCGGTCTTTTCCCAAATCTCATTCAGATCGGGATCGCTAATATGTTGGTTCTTTTGGTTCATAGCTCAACCCTCATTGTAGTTGCTTAGATGTTGCTCATACTTCTCTCTCAGGGTGCGAAGTGCCGAAACAATATGATTATTTACGGTTTTTGGTGACAGATCCATAACGGATGCGATCTCCTCGTGGCTGAGGCCGTCGAAACGGCTTAGTTCAAACGCTTCCTGCTGCCGATCGGGAAGTTCACGGATCCAGATTTCAAAGGGTGCTGAAAAATCGTCTTGGTTCTCCTCTTCGTGGATTTTCGGGTCTTCACTGACAGGCCCGGCATTCTCCAGGGGTTCATTCCGGTTGTCTAAACGCTGAATCCAGTTTATGGCCCGGTTGCGTACTATACGATAGAGGTAAGCCTTCAGCGGTTGTTCAGGGTCAATTCGCTTTCGGTTTTGCCAAAGGGCGATAAAGCTCTCCTGAGCCACATCGCACGCTGCGGCTTTCTCTTTCGTGAAGCGAATGGCATACCGTACCATCGGTTCATAGAAGAGCCGGAAGAGCCGGTCAAACGCCTTCCGGTCAGATTCGCTGATTAACTCAACTAGGGTTTCAATGTGTTCTCTGTCTTTTTCACTCATGAGGATCTCTGCAACTATTACAATTGAGGATTGCAGGGTACCTAATCATTTCAGGAAAATAATGATCATTACGTGTATACACTTAGGCGGCCGCCCCGAATACGTGATTCTTTTTCTTCAACATTGACATTTTAATCATTGTAAATAATTGATATAACTCTATAACAGATTGTGTATCAGTACAATAAGCATTTTGAGAGAGTCTTTATCGTAAGCTAATTAGCGGGAACAGCAGCTGAAAGTGTAGCGTTAAATATCATGTTCGCAAGAACAGAGGTCTGATATCTATCAGATCCTTAACCCCAATTTAACCTAACAGTACTATGAAAACGATTCAAATAACACTGGTTGCTGCTGCCGCTCTCTTTATGATGGCAATGGCGCCACTGGTAATGAACAGTGCAGATCACGAGCACAATACCATTACAAGTATTGCTGCTGATAACGAGAACTTCTCCACACTGGTAGCAGCTCTTGAAGCGGCCGGGCTTGACGAGACTCTTAAAGGCGACGGTCCGTTTACCGTTTTTGCACCAACCAATGCAGCATTCGAAGCACTGCCTGAAGGCACTCTCGAAAGTCTGCTTGAGTATGAGAACAGAGATATGCTGATTGACATCCTCACCTACCACGTAGTACCGGGTAAAGTGATGTCAACCGACCTTAGTGATGGAATGCGAGCCGAAACGGTACAAGGTTCAGAAGTTACCATAACAATCAGCGACTATAATGCTGCCGTTGATGGCGCAACTATTTCAGATGCGGATATTGAAGCATCCAATGGCGTAATTCATGTTATTGATGCGGTAATTCTACCGCAAACTGATGAGAGTGGATACTAAACCCTGACTGACTGATTGATGTCCGTCAAGAGTTGATATTACTTGAGTACAGAAAAGCCTGCACGCTTAGCGTGCGGGTTTTTTTGTTTTAGGGATATGCAGCTAATAAAAAACCCCGCACCGTTTAATCGGGCGGGGTTTATTTCTAATCGTTAGCAGAGTTTTTAATCTGCGTCAAGAACGTTTTCAATTCGTCGCTCAATGTCGCTAAGGTGAACGCGTGTAGTACGGTCACTAACGTTATTTCGAGTGCTCTGAACATCGGATAGAAGAGTCTCAAGCTGTTCGCGAACAATCGGACGGATGTCAGACTGCTTCACATTTACCCTTGTACCGGGCCACCAGCTTGGTGTCTGAAGCTCTTCGGTCATCATAAACTCAAGCCGTTCAACATAAGCGCGCTGCAGATTTCGTCTGTAGACAGAGATCGATGAGTTGGAAGAGAGTTCACTCCATACGGCATCCTTCATATCGTCCATAAACTCAAACGCAGTATAAACGCCATCTCCGGCGCGATGCTCAAATTCGATAAGTCGAGCAATTCGCTCTGGGCTCAGAACGCTGTTGAGAACGGAAACCTGACGGCCGCGGAATCCATCCACAAAACCATCACGGTCTATACGATTGAGAATGTCACTGTTCTTCTGCCATGTAGGATCTACAAAAGCGTGCTCCTTCAGGAACTCCATTGCCTCTTTCTGGATCTCGCGCGGTACCGGTTCGTAAACCACGCCATCCTGATCATAGGTCTTGTGAGTTTCATATACACCGGCAATGTTGGTGAAAACATGGCCCATATAACGGCCCCACTGAACAAGCACCTGACCATATAGCTCTTCGAGCTCGGCGAAATCCTCTCCATCTTCAGCAATCCAGCTGATGATATTGTTGGTGATCCGCTCAAGGTTCTTCACGCCAAGCTCACTGGCATACATGTTGTCGTCGCCGAGGCCTTCGCGCTGTGATCTTGGATCGACAGGGCTACCTGTTTGACTTCCGAAGAAATAGTATGGGTTGTCGGCACGCTCGGTGGTCCACTGATGGAGAATCTCTTCCTGCTCTTCAATTGGCATGTCGCCGAACCAGGTGTATCCCCATTTTACTGACCATTTATCATACGGGCCAATTCTCGGGAAGAAGTTGGTGACGCCATCTTCAGGCTGTGCGATGTAGTTGAAACGGGCATAGTCCATGATGGAAGCTGCTGTACCGTTCTCTGCGGTATAGGTTGGAGACCGGAGAGAGTCCACAGGAACCGCATGGCTGGAACCCCAGTTGTGCGGAAGACCGAGTGTGTGTCCAACTTCGTGAGCGGAAACAAAACGGATCAGCTCGCCCATCACATCATCATCAAACTGTACGGATCGTGCTTCCGGGTTGGATGCGGCGGTCTGTACAAAGTACCAGTTGCGAAGTAGTCGCATTACGTTGTGGTACCAGCCAATGGCGGATGTCATGATCTGGCCGGAGCGCGGATCGTGAACATGCGGGCCAAAGGCGTTCTGAATCGGGGATGCGAAGTACCGAATGGTTGGGTAACGTGCATCTTCGAGGCTGAAATCGGGATCGTCTTCAGGTGCCATTTTACCGTAGATCGCATTTTTGAAACCGGCTGCTTCAAACGCTTCCTGCCAGTCATCCACGCCCTGAATCAGCCACTCTCTCCACTCTTCAGGTGTAGCGGGATCGATGTAAAATATGATCGGCTCTTCCGGTTCAACCAGTTCACCGCGCAGATAAGCTTCCTTGTCTTTAGGAACCAACTGCCATCTGGTTACATGGCGAACAGGTTTGGCGCGATGCTCCTCAGTACCATAATCGATCTGATTGGCTGTGAAGTAACCAACACGGGCATCCGGTCGGCGTGGCTGCATCGGCTCTTCCGGAAGCAGAAGCATACTGTGGTTCAGTTCCAGAGTAATTGTGTTTGCATCAGCGTTTGATGGCGGGTTTGCAGCTTCATAGGTCAGAATATGACGCGCTTCCACATTCTCGGGGAATGATCGAACCGATTCGATGAAGGTACGGCTTGGGTCAACCCGGCGAACCTGGAAGTTGCTGCGGAAATTGCGCTGAAGTCCGATTGCAGGAACGTCTGAGGTAAAGAAGCTTGTAACCTCAATAACCGAACCTGTGCTGTCTTGATTGAATGCCTCAACGTCGAAAGAGGCGATAATCGGCTCAAAATTGGAGTTGCGAACCGCTTCAAACACCGGCAGGGTATCGCTGGCGGTGTTGCTGAAAGAGACGCGGCGAAGCAGAATCTTGTCATCTCGCTTCTCCCAGCGAAGAACCTGATTGTTGTTACGCATACCGCCAAAGTTGATGCCATCTGCGGTTCGTGCAATTCGGGATACCATCAGCATTTCACGGCCAAGAAGTGAATCCGGAATTTCGTAATAGTAACTGTTGCCATCTTTGTAGACATTGAACAATCCCTCATCTTTGTCAAAGTCATCTTTAATGACATCTGAAAAAGCTTTTGGGCCATCATTGGAAGAGGCAGCCTGGGCTCTCTGAGAGGGGCGCTCGGGCATCTCGGAATCCTGTGCAGACTCAGTACTGGCGCAGCCGACCACTAAAAAGGCGGCAAGTACCAGCATGGAACATTTTTGTAGTAATTGTGTCATTCCTAAGTATTTAGTTTAACGTTTTAACAGGGTTAAGGTGTTATTTAAAGTCTAAACCTACAAGAGGAAAAAGCCCGACTTTGTAAAATAATGATAAGGGCATACATGTTGATGTCCACGTTCAGGAGGGTGTGGATTTTGGAAGATCACATTTTTGTTACAAGATTCTCTATACATTGGCTTATGTTAATTGAGAGAAGAGATCTTATAACCGCAAGAACAAATAAATTTACCTATGCCTAACAAACAGATTCAATTTGAAGGATCACAGGGAGATAAACTTTCAGCAAAAATCGATCTGCCAGAGGGGGAGTATAGTTCCTGCGCCCTCTTTGCACACTGTTTTACCTGTTCGAAGAACCTCAGAGCCGTTGGAAACATCGCCAAGGCACTGAATAAGAAAGGGATTGCAGTGTTCAGGTTCGATTTTACCGGACTGGGGGATAGCGGTGGGAAATTTGAGGATACCAACTTCAGCTCTAATATTGATGATCTGATCAACGCTTCAAAATATATGGAAGATGAGATGAGTGCTCCCGAGATATTGATCGGGCACTCTCTGGGGGGAGCGGCGGTTATTCAGGCTGCATCTAAGATTGAGAGCTCCCGAGCGGTTGTTACAATTGGTGCACCATCAGATCCAACCCATGTTCAAAAACATTTTGAGTCGAAGCGGGATGAGATCGAAGAGAGTGGATCCGCAATTGTAAAGCTTGCCGGTCGACCCTTTCGGATCAAGAAACAGTTTCTGGACGATCTGGAAAAATCAAAGATGGATAAGCAGATGGAGAATCTAGGTCGTGCTCTGCTCGTAATGCACGCTCCACTCGATGATACCGTGGGCATTGATAATGCGGCACACCTCTACAA
Source organism: Balneolaceae bacterium (assembly GCA_020832225.1). Taxonomy (GTDB): domain Bacteria; phylum Bacteroidota; class Rhodothermia; order Balneolales; family Balneolaceae; genus Rhodohalobacter. The sequence goes on along the minus strand of JAFIFA010000021.1, from coordinate 11,343 downwards.
AATGGCGAAGCACCCAAAGAGTTTCATCTCACTACATGGAGCCGATCACCTTCTCACCGATGAGACCTACAGTCTCTATGCAGGAGCAGTTATAGCGGAATGGTCTTCCATCTATCTGTAGAGATTGTAAGTGTTTCGTAAAAACAAGGTCAAACATTCGCTTATCTCAATAACGCCCTTTAATTTAAACGATATGTTTATGGTTCTGGTTACTCCTGTAAATCGCTAACTAAAATGTGTGATAAAATGAGATATTTGACCCTATTAACCTTTTTTCTATTCATGGCTGCTGGATGTGCAGAGCCCGAAACGTCTGAGCACCAGATGAGCTATGAAGATTCAGATTTAAATCAGCTGGTAACCGTAGTTCATGCTACAGAAGGTAACGAAGTTGAAGGCACCGTTATGTTTACCCAGACAGCTGAGGGTGTTCGTGTTCAGGCCAATATTTCGGGACTGGATGAAGATGGAGTTCATGGATTTCATATCCATGAATTTGGCGATTGCCGTGCAGACGACGCTACATCAGCCGGAGGGCACTACAACCCCACCGGGATGGATCATGGCGGACCGATGGATGAAAACCGACATATGGGCGACATGGGGAACCTTGAGGCCAATGAAGATGGAGTGGCCGAGCTTGACTATATTGATGAGAAAATTGAGCTGAGCGGTGTGAACTCTATTCTTGGACTGGCGGTGGTTGTTCACGAACAGCGTGATGACCTGGAGTCTCAGCCAGTAGGTGATGCCGGTGGCCGAATCGGCTGTGGAATCATTGGTGTTGCAAATCCTGATTATTGATACGCATCTCCATTCTGAAGCGTTTGAAAAGAGCTCCGGGTAAACTTCGGGGCTCTTTTTGTTTTCTGAAGCAGTCATTATTCATACATTTCAGCATGCGCTATATATACATCACTCTGTTTCTTATCTCTACTCATTTGCTCACAATTAATCTCGTCGCCCAGGATCTCACTGAGGTAGAAGGGCCATGGCGTGGTGCAATTGAAATCACCGGACAGGAGCTGGCCATCAGTTTTCTCTTTAGCTATTCTGATAATGAGTTAGATGGAACAATCGATATACCTCAGCAGGATACATACAATATCCCTGTTGAGTTCACTCATGCCGGTGATGATTCACTCCACTTCCGTTTTGAGACCGGGACAGGCCCTGCAACCTTCAAGGGGGGCTGGGATCGGGATGAGATGGTGATCTCCGGAGAGTTTGAACAGGTAGATATGACCTTCCCGTTTTCAATTAAAAAAGTGGAGCAAAGGGGTGGAGATGACCGATTTTCTGAGGAGAACCTCTTAATTCCAACCCGCGCCGGTCAAATCAGTGGATCGCTGTTGCTTGCTGATGAGGCTTCACCACTGGTTATTCTATTTAACGGCTACGGCTCACAAGACCGGGATGAGATTGTTGCAGGGTTTCGGGTTTTCCGTGAGCTTTCAAGGCAGCTAAACAGTTTCGGCTATTCCACCTTCCGATATGACGATCGTGGTATCGGGGATTCCACAGGCGAAAGTGACGCGGCCCTCACCGATCTGGCAGCAGATCTGACCGATATGGTTGATCATCTTCGTGGCCACCACGGCGACCGGTTCTCAAAGATTATTCTTCTTGGTCACAGTCAGGGAGGACTGGTTGCGTCTCTGGCCGCCGGTCAGACGGAGGTCGACGGAATCATCTTCATGGCAGCTCCCTTTCTGCCGGGCGATGAAGTGATAAAGGAGCAGATTGAGGTGCTTTCGGAGGCTCAGGGGATCGAAGAGGAGGTGATGGTACAGAACCTGGATTTTCAGCGCAGAATCTACGCTGCAGTGCGCGGTGAAGGCTCCTGGGAAGAGCTTGAAAGTGATCTCGCCGAGCGACTCGAAGCACAGATCAATGAGCTGCCCGAACAGCAGAGAGCTGCACTGGGTGATATGACGACCTTTGTACAGAGTCAGGTAGATCGTCAGCTATCTGGTTCAAAAACGGACTGGTTCCGGAGCTACATCGATTTTGATCCTGCTGAAGTAACGGGTTCTCTTGTGCAGATTCCAATGCTGGTTCTTTTTGGAGAAAAAGACAGGGAGGTGATAGAGGAGTCTAACCGCATAGCAGCTCAGGAATTAAAAGTGAGCAGCGGACTGGATATGGAGATCATTGCCATTGCTGAGGCGAATCACCTATTCCAAAACGCAGGTTCTGGCCTTCCCAATGAGTATGGTATGCTGAACCGTGAGTTTGCAGATGGCTTCATCAGCGCTATTGTTGAGTGGCTCGAAAAACTCGACCGCTGATTCCGGGGTAAAAAAAGAGGCGAGGAGCATTAGCCCATCGCCTCTGAATATCTTATCACTCTGAGCCACTAATTTTGCAAAAAACGGGCAACACTATTCAGTAGGTGACAGAACAAGTCTCCCCTTTAGGGGAGTACGGCGTAAGCCGGGAGGGGTGTTCCCCTCTTGTGAACAAGAAGCATTTTCGAATCTGTCACCGGTAGCCACTAATTTTGCCCAAATGTCTACTCTTCGAAGTTTAAACGTAGAAGAGCAGGGCAAGTCCATTGAGTAGGCGACAGAATATATCTGCCCTTGGCCTGCCCCGAACCGTCGGGGAGGGGAGTACGGCGTAAGCCGGGAGGCGGAGCATAGCGACGTCCCGACCCACTCGGGAGGTGTTCCCGTCTTATAAACAATAAGCATTTACGAATCTGTTACCTGTAGAAGAATCAGGCGGGTTTCCACGATTTGATTCCGTCGCGGATCACACGGTCCAGATTCTCCACAGATACACGCTCCTGCTTCATGTCGTCGCGGTAGCGAATTGTGACGGTGTTATCCTCGAGTCCGTCAAAATCAACCGTGACGCAGAATGGCGTTCCCGCCTCATCCTGCCGGCGGTATCGTTTACCGATAGAGCCCGACTCGTCATAGAGAACCTTATAATCCTCTTTGAGGTCTGCTTCAATCTTGTGGGCCAGCTCCTGTAGTTCCGGCTTTTTGATCAGCGGAAAGATCCCCACTTTGGTCGGAGCCAGTTTCGGGTGCATTTTGAGAACCGTTCGGGTGTCGCCATCTACTTCTTCTTCGCGATAGGCGTCGCACAGAACCATCAGCGTACAGCGGTCGAGCCCGATGGAGGTCTCAATCACATAGGGGATGTAGCGCTTCTGCTGTTTCTGATCGTAGTATTCAAATTTCTTGCCGGAGTACTCCTGGTGACGTGAAAGGTCGAAGTCGGTCCGGTTATGGATTCCCTCCACCTCCTGCCAGCCAATCGGGTATTTGTACTGGATATCGGCTGCTGCACGGGCATAGTGGGCCAGTTTATCCTGCGGATGATCTTGCGCACGGAGGTTCTCTTCACGGATTCCGAGGTTTTTGTGCCACTGCATACGATCTTTCAGCCAGCGGTCGTAGCTCTCTGCGTCAGTGTCCGGCTCCACAAAGTACTGCATCTCCATCTGTTCGAACTCCCTCATGCGGAATACAAACTGCCGGGCAACCACCTCATTACGGAACGCTTTTCCAATCTGAGCTATGCCAAACGGCACCTGCACACGGGCTGTATCGAGCACATTTTTGTAGTTAACGAAGATACCCTGCGCTGTCTCCGGCCGAAGGTAGATGCCGTCGTCGTCATCCGATGCGACTGCGCCGTAGTTGGTCTTGAACATCAGGTTGAACTGGCGCACATCGGTCCAGTCGAAAGCGCCCGATTCCGGCGCCTTGATCTCTTCGTCCATGATGATCTGTTTCAGGTCTTCACAGAGGCCCTCCCTTGTTCCGGTCGTGTCGAGCAGTTCCTGCAGCTCATCCGCTTTCTCTTCATCGCCCTTGTTGCGGATTTTGAGGATGTGCTGTTCAATGAGCATATCGGCCCGATATCGCTTTTTCGACTGCTTGTCGTCGATCATCGGATCGTTGAAGCCCTCCACGTGGCCACTTGCTTCCCACACTTTTGGGTGCATAAAGATGGCTGCATCCACGCCCACGATATTGTCGTTGGCCTGGGTCATCGCCTTCCACCATTCCGACTGAATGTTTCGTTTGAGCTCAACACCAAGCGGGCCATAGTCGTAAACCGCGGCTAAGCCGCCATATACTTCTGAAGATTGAAATATAAATCCACGCGCTTTCGAGAGTGATACGATGCTGTCGAGGCTGTCTAAATTCTTTTCGGGCATATCCTGATTTGTAATTGCCACACCAATGGGTGTGATTATCGATTCAGCGTTTTGAAGGGGACAAAGATAAGGAAAAATCTGCCCTTTGATGAATCGTTTGTACCGATCATTTGTTATTTTGGAGACTTGCAGTTTTTTGGTCTCCAAATTCGGACCGGCTGCACGAAAGCGATCTATTTTGACTCAAAAAAACAGAACTGACCAATGCCCAGCTACAACGCAGGTGTTCTCGGCGCAACAGGCGCTGTAGGACAGAAATTTATCCGACTTCTTGAAAACCACCCATGGTTCACCGTAAAAGCTCTTGGGGCCTCTGAGCGCTCTGCCGGTAAATCGTACCGTGAGGCGGCGAACTGGATTGAGAGCACGCCGATGCCTGAACTGGCTGCGGGAATGAAAGTTCGCTCTTGCAAAGCTGAAGAGTTTAAGGATGTCGATTTTGTCTTTTCGGGACTCGACTCATCCGTGGCCACTGAGATTGAGGGTGAGTTTGCTAAGGCCGGTATTCCGGTGATCAGCAACGCGAAGAATTTCCGCACCGATCCAACCGTGCCGCTGCTTATTCCGGAAGTGAATCCGGATCATATTGAGCTGATCCGCGAGCAGAATTTTACCAAGGATGGATCGGGATGGATCGTGACCAATCCGAACTGTGTGGTGGTGCCGCTTGTAACGACCTTGAAGCCACTGCATGAAGCGTTTGGCATTAAATCGGTGATCCTGACCTCAATGCAGGCGATCTCCGGTGCCGGCTATCCGGGTGTGCCCAGCCTCGATATTCTGGGTAATGTGATTCCGCTGATTGGCGGCGAAGAGTCAAAAATTCATGAGGAGCCGTTGAAACTCCTGGCCGAACTGAAAGATGGCAAGTTGATCCATACCGATTTCCCGGTTCAGGCTACAGCTACCAGGGTGCCTGTCATCAACGGACACCTGCTTACTGTTACCGTCGGTTTTGAAAAGAGTGCGGATGCAGCGGAAGCGGAAAAACTGATGCGTGACTGGGAGAGTCCGATTGCGGATCTGGGTCTTCCTTCAGCACCACCCAAGCCGATCAAGGTTCACGACGATGAGCGTTATCCGCAGCCAAGACTGCACGCTGATAGCGAACAGGGAATGCAGACTGCGGTAGGCCGCGTCAGAAATGCCAACGTGCTCGATATCACCTATGTCGCAATGGCGCATAATACGGTTCGCGGCGCGGCCGGCGGCGCTATTCTAAATGCTGAGCTTCTGGTTAAGAAAGGCTTTATTAGCTGAAACCCAGACCAACTACCTAATCAACATTCACAAAGCAGACTCTGAGGTTTTATGTCAAAGAAAAATCTTCCGGAAAAGGTCTGTCCGGTATGTGGACTTCCGTTTACGTGGAGGAAAAAGTGGGAGAGAGATTGGGAAAATGTGAAGTACTGCAGTGAGCGCTGCCGAAGGAATAAAAAGTCGATTCAGTCAGATAAATACAGGTAGTTTAATGTAAAACATTGTCGACTCAGGAAAATTCTCCGCTGTTTGGGAGAAGTCTGCACATAGTTTTTGTAGTTATTGAACTATGGAAAGACAGATACTGACTAGACTTACGCTTATAATTCCTTTTTTATTACTACTTGTATCTCTGCAAGTGGCTGAGGCAGATCCTGTTGATCGATTAACAGGGCTTGAGGGTGTTGTGCTGAACCATACGGGCAATCCAATACCCGGCGCTACAGTTTCTGTTTTTGACGATTCGGAAGAGATGGTTACAGGAACAAATACCTCACCGGATGGTGAGTTCATGATTGAGCTCGATCCCGGAAATTATCGCATCGTCATTTCATATGTCTCTTTTCGAACCCACGATGACAAGGTTGAGATCGATGATGGTGAGCTCTACGATATGGGCGAAATCCGCATGGATGAAGAGCGGCAGGAGCTGGATGAAGTGGTTGTCGAATCTCAGGCAGCAGCTGTAGAGATGCGATTCGACCGTAGAATTTACCGCGCAGATGCAGAAGTGGAAGCGATGGGCGGATCGGCTCTCGATATGCTGGAGACGATTCCTTCGGTGGAATCTGATATTGAAGGAAACATCAGCCTGCGGGGAAGCGAAAATGTGCGGGTGCTGATCAATGGCCGGCCATCAGCCCTGCTGAGCAGTGGTACGGAGGCACTAGCTTCTATCCCCTCTGAGAGCATCGAACGTGTGGAGGTGATTACCAACCCTTCGGCCCGGTATGAAGCGGAGGGAGATGCAGGAGTGATCAACATTGTGCTGAAACGAAATCGCGCTGCGGGATTGAATGGATCGGTTGTGGCGCGAACCGGTATTCCCGGTGATCACAGGCTCTCGACCAATTTGAATACGATGACCAATTCGGCTAACTATTTTGCCAACATCGGAGTGCGCTACCGCGATCGTCCCTCCGAGACAAACCGCTTTCAGCAGTTTCAGTCGCCCGACACCTCCTACATGTACACGCAAAATCAGGACCGGATACGTCAGGAGCTGAGAGGAGATATCCGTATGGGCGCTGAGTTTTTTGTATCAGAGAGGCAGACGCTTACGCCCTCCGCTTTTTTCAGATTGCGGTCGCGGGATAACTCTACAGATACCTTTTACAGGGATATGGATTTGAGTGGAAATCTGCTTCGTGAAATTTTCCGAGAGGACCTTGAGGATGAAGACCGAACCAACATAGAATTTGACTTAGCCTATAATTTCGATATCGGCGGGAGCAGGGATCAGGAACTCACGGCTGATTTCAAGATCGATTATCAGCCACAATCGGAGGCGTCAGACCTCAGAGAATTCAATCGGCTTACGGGAGAGGATATTGCGCGTCAACGCACGGACAACAGCGAAGAGATCACCAACATATTGATGCAGGTTGACTACACAAGGCTGCTTGGTGGACGTGCTGAAATGGAGCTTGGTGCCCGGTCCTCGTTTCGCTGGGTTGATAATATCTATCGTGTTGAGGAGAGGATTGATGGAGAGTGGCGGCCGTTTGAAGGGTTCAATGATGATTTTAACTACTCACGAAATATCAATGCGGCTTACGCTATTCTCTCATCACAGTTTGGACAGTTTTCAGTTCAGGGTGGTCTGAGGCTGGAACAGAGCAGTATTGAAACTGAACTGACGGAGACCGGTGAGAGAAACACTCAAAACTACCTGGATCTCTTCCCCAGCCTCTTTACCAATTATGAGTTCAACGACAGAAACTCGATTCAGGCCAGCTATAGCAGGAGATTGTCGCGACCGAGATTCCGCAATATTCTTCCCTTTTCCAACTTCCGCGACTCCAGGGATATCTTCACGGGCAACCCGGAATTGGAGCCGGTCTATTCAAATTCCTATGAGCTCAGCTATCTGAGGCTATGGGAGAGCGGATCGATTTCAAGCAGCGTCTATCACCGGTACCGTACCGGTGTGGTAGAGCGAATCACCGATCTCGATTCACAAGGTGTAAGCCGCCGTTTTCCGGTTAATCTCTCCACACAGAGCAACTGGGGAACCGAGCTTGCGCTGAGTCAGCGCCTATTTGGGCTTGTGAATTTTCGGGCAAGCGGCAACTACTTTTTCTCAGAAACCGATGGCACCTATCTGGGCGAGGTTTTTGAGCGTTCAACAGAAGCATTTTTTGGCCGGTTGAGATTTCAGATGGAGGTGACTGAGGGACTAAACCTGCAGACTACCTACTTCTACAGTAGCCCCCGGACAACAACTCAGGGACGAAATACTTCGTCACAGGGGATGAACCTTACTCTCTCCCAACAGCTCTTTGATGGCGATGCAACACTTTCGCTAAGTGGGTTTGATCTGTTCAATACCCGTGGACGTACCAACATTGTAGATGAGCCCAATTTCTACAGCGAACGGGAGCGAAGGTGGAGAACCCGTTCTGTAAGGCTGAACTTTATCTGGAGATTTAATACGTTGGGTGGGTGAATCTTTGAGAGTGGGTGAGTGGCAGAGAGTAGTAGTGGGGGAATTTTCAAAAAGAAAACCTCCCGGTTGAGTGGGAGGCTTTTTAAATTCTGAACGGTTTATATCGCCCGTCAGTTGTGACTGATTTTTGTGCCGAGCACATCCAGAAACTCAGTGAGCCATTTCTGATGTCCCGGCCATGCTGGTGAAGTTACCAGATTTCCATCTCGCACGGCCTCTGTTGGTGGTACATCTTTATAGTCGGCACCGGCAAGCTTCATCTCGGGTCCGCAAGCGGGGTAGGCGGTCAGTTTTTTCCCTTCGATTCCTCCTGCTGCTGCAAGTATCTGCAGACCGTGGCAGATAGCGGCGATCGGCTTATCCTCATCAATAAAGTGCCTCACCATCTTGATTACCTCCTTGTTTAGCCTAAGATACTCCGGAGCACGTCCACCCGGAACAACCAGTGCGTCGTAATCTTTCGGCTTGATCTTGTCAAAATTGTGGGTCAGTGTAAAGTTGTGCCCGGTTGTCTCTTTGTAGGTCTGATCTCCCACAAAATCGTGAACGGCAGTCGGGTAGTGATCTCCCTTTTTCTTATCGGGACAGACCGCATGCACTTCATGCCCCACCATCTGAAGCGCCTGAAACGGCACCATGATCTCCAGATCTTCGCCGTAATCACCTACGATCATCAGAATTCTCTTTGCTCCCATAATGTTCTCCTTGTTTTATTGCAGTTAGATATGTGTTGAAATAACAAGGAGGAATGGGTGGATCGTTCTGCCGAAAAATTTCATGACGGTCAAACCGAAAGTGGGTACTCAAAAGGAAATGGTTGATCGCAGATATTTTCTAATTCTGTCTCTGTTTGAGATCAGGTTTGAAAACTGTTTATCTGAGACATCACTGAATCGTGCCAGTACCTTGCGGTTTATTTCCTGCTGATTTTCAAATATGGCCAAAATAAGCACGGCTCCCACTCAACAAAAAACCTGACTGTGCTTTTTACGCAGTCAGGTTTGGAAAAGCTATTAATCTCAGGGCAGCCTGGTCGGGTTGCAAGGAAAATCACCCTGTGCACCATCAGACTTTCTGACAAGAACCACCGATGTAAGCGGTGGGATCTCTACGCTGCTACCGCTGATTGCCGTTTCGCGCAGTAGCCCGTCTGCACTGTCGAGGTGGCGTGGGTGGAGTTGAAGTCCCTCAATACCTGCGTCAAAGCTCTTGGGTTCGAGGTCGGAATTGAAAAGCACCATAACTCCATCCAGCTCGTCATCGAGCGGCTCGCCGGCGCACTGACCGTCGGAGATGGTCATGGCGATAATGCCCGGTTCCTGATCCGGACCGGTGTTGTGGTACCCAACGCGTGTGTGAACCGCTTCAGCATCCGGAAGCCTGAAGAGCGGTGTGCTGTAGCGGATCTGCAGTTGTTCCAGGAAAAGCTCATGCGCAAGCTCCATATGGCCTTTCTCAACGTTGATATTTTCGTTGGTCATGAACTCCCGGTGATCTTCCCAGAGATCTTCGTTATCCCAGGCCGGTGCAAGTCCATGGCCCCAGAGGTGCGTTTCGAGGGTGAAGTCGATGGCGTTATACCAGTCGCCGGAATCGTAGCTGTTGCGGTCCATCGACTTGGATCGGAGGATGTCGCTGCCGAGCTGGTAGAAGGGAATTCCCTGTCCGTAATTAAGAAAGGCGTTGCTCAGCATATGAATACGAACCCGCTCATCCATACCGAGATTAGCCGGGAGTTTCGCCTGCGTATTGTCCCAGAGCGTCTCGTTGTCATGCTTGTCGATGTAGTTTACCGACTCCTGGGGCATCAGTGCATAGCCAATCATGTCGTGACTGCCATCCACAGGGTCGCCAAGGTGGTTCAGGTAGGGGTAGGTGCTCAGATTACCGGTCATTCCCACCCGGATACGGTCGGCCTGATCGAGCAGTGTCTGCCGGTCTTCACCCGGGTCCTCGGCATGTTCATTCGGGAAGAGGTAGCGACCGTTGGCAAAACCCTGGTCACGGCCAGATCCGGCAAAAAAGCCGCCTCGAATGGCATCCCGAATCCGGTCGTTGAAATTTCCGATTCCGGTACCGCCTGTCATAAACTGTGTTGCCTGATCAAAGATGCGGTTGTTGGCAACCTCACCGAAATTCCAGCCCTCGCCGTAGATGTAGATATTCTTTCCATCCACTCCATGCTCTTCCACTGTCAGCTCTGCGATGGCATCAAGAAGATTCTCCATCACATATTTGGGATGGTGCCCCATCAGATCAAACCGGAAGGAGTCGATCTTATACTCAGTGGCCCACAGGAGGATCGAGTCGATCAGCAGCTTCTCCATCATCTTAAACTCAGCCGCTGTGTTGGGGCAGCAGGTGGAGTTTTCCACTTCCCCGGTATCGGGGTGGAGGCGATGATAGTAGTCGGGAACTACCTTGTCGAGAACCGAAAAGCGTGATGTACCGGTTGCGTGGGTGTGGTTGTAGACCACATCGACCACAATATTGAGGCCTATTTCATAGAGAGACTGAACCATTTTACGGGTCTCCAGAATGCGCTGTGCTCCGTCTGGATCGGTGGAGTAGCTACCCTGTGGTGCGTTGAAATGGAAGGGATCATAGCCCCAGTTGAAACCGTCGTAGCGGGCAAAATGCTCTCCGGGCCAGTCTTCATAATAGGTATCCTGAATTTTTTGGGTGATCGGATCCTCATCGGCCCACTCTTCAAACACTTCCCGAATCGGGGTATCGCCATACTGTTCGCACTTCTCCTTAAGTCCTTCAATCTCCAGTTTATCGCAGAGTTCGCGGTATGGGTGGTGGAGATCAACCCGTTTCTCTTCACTCTCCCAGATGGAGGCGATGTCGTTGATTGGCAGTAAGTGAAGGTGTGTGAGCCCGGCATCGGAGAGCCGCTTCAGGTGACTCATGCCGTCTGAAAGGTCAGCACCGTTAACCCCGTTGTGGGTGAAGGCCATGTAGGTTCCGCGATGTGCTTCGGGTACAGTTTGATCGATGACGCTGAAGTCACGCATATGGGCCTCATAGAGCGAGATGTCGGTATGAACCGGCAGCTCCTTGATTAGCTCATCCCAACCATTTGGTTTCAGGTCGGAGTCGCCGGATAGATCAACAAACTGGCTGTACTCACTGTCGGTTGCCAGACTCACGGAGTAAGGGTCGGTCACTTCAAACTGTTCAACCTGCCCGGTCTGGCGATGATAGACATCGATGTTGAAACGGTAGAAGT
>JAFIFA010000013.1 GCA_020832225.1 Balneolaceae bacterium | reverse complement strand
CTTTGTCCGCTGCGGTTAAAACATCTCCCTAAATTGTTTAAAGGATAAATTTGGGCATCGAGCTGGTTTCACAACAAAGAACAAAAAAAAAGTGACCTTTGTACACAAATCATCGCTAATTGTGGTTATCTTTTCGGTTTTAACCGCTGGGTTCGTAGCGAAGGCGCGGAGCACGCAGCGGACCGATGCATATCAATTACTGCTCCCTCGCGTCACCACTGTGTCCGCTGCGGTTAAAACATCTCCCTAAATTGCGTAAAGGATAAATTTGGGCATCGAGCTGGTTTAACCACTTAGAACATGAAATAGTAGTCTCCTTTGTTCAGCATTTTGCGCTAATTACGGTTAAAAAAGCGGGAATGAATTAGCTCTTTCAACAGTTTATAAATCAGCTAGATAGAGATCTTATTATCCCGCTATTATGGAAACCGATGCCGCCATTTTTGAAGTTGTTGCCGTAGTTCTCGCCATTCCAATGAGTTACTTTCTCTCCCGAATTGTGAAGCACTATTCGAAGCCCGGTTACCGCAACGAAATCGACTCTGATTTTCTGCGCGAATGGAACGGTAAACCGGAAGATGAGTACTACGCCTGGATCCGCCTGCTTCGCCGATATCGCAAGCAGGATTCACCAAAAGAGCACTACAGCCACATCAAAATGAAGATCTCGATGCTTAGCCGCCGCGATATGCTATCCGGGATGAGCGTTACTGAAAAAGGGGATGTTGTTGAGGCTTCAGGAATCAAGAAGAAACCCGATTCAGAGAAACCGTTGGATGGAAACCTCTGACGGTACCTCTATTCCATCCACGATCAGGTCGGCCAGCAATTGTCCCAAATAGGGACCCATGCTCATTCCTTTTGAGCCGAGCGCCCCGAAAATGAAGAGATTCTCTTTTGTGGGGTGCATGCCGATCAAAGGTTTTTTATCGGGAACGGTTGTTCGGTATCCTGACCACTGACCGGCAACGGTTGCCTTGTCGTTCCAGCCCGGAAAAGTGGTATCAAGCTTCTTTCTCAGATAGTTTAAACCCTCTTCGTCCGGCTCATCATATTCAGGGTGGTGTTCGTAGGTACTGCCAACCACAAGTCGGTTCGGCTCAGAACCGAACCACGCCATATAGCCCAGGCTTGAAACGGAGGCGTTTAGCGGAAGTGGTTCATCAAACTGAAAGGTGGCTGTCTGACCCTTGATATTATGCAGATCCAGAAACTTCCAGTCGGGATTCTCACTTAATGAGTGACCGGTTGTGCAGATCAGGTTTTCGCTCTCTGATACGTCTCTATTGGTATTTTCTGTAATCCATAAGCCTTTATCATACTTGTATGTTACAGGATATCCCGAGAAAATTTGTAGGCCTTCCGGTTTCAGGTACTCTGATAGTCGTCTGATATAGAGATCGCCTTTCAGCGTAAATCCCTGCTTGATGTGGAGTCCGCCATGATGGACCTGAAACAGTGGAAATTTTTTCTCAAATTCAGACTCATCCAGCCACTCAATCCACCCCTCAGGCCACTCATACTTCTCCGGACTGTTGCTAAAATCCTTAGCCAGCTTTTCGTTGAGGGCAGGGCGGATCACACCGCTCTTTTCATAAAAGATTTTATCGCTGTGGCGTGCCGTCCGTTTAATAAGGTCTTCTGCCATCGCTAATGCTTCAGGAGCGTTCCAGCTCATTTTGGCACGCCTTCCCGTTGCGGGATTGATAAGAACCCTGGGCGCACCTGACGCCCCGGCACCCGGTTCGGAGCGGTCAAAGATCGCAACCCGAAGTCCGCGTTGAAGCAGGGCGTCTGCTGTGGAGAGTCCGGCGATGCCTGCCCCGATAATTACAGCATCAAAGTGACCGCTATTTTTCACTTCAGAAGTTGGTCTGAGGTCAAAATACCGGTTCCCGCTGCTTTCATCTCACGCCAGGCGGCATCAAGAGAACCGTTGAGATTAATACCTGCAACGGCATCCTTCACGATATGCAACTTAAAACCTTCTCGGATTCCATCAAGTACCGACCATTTCACACAGAAATCGGTTGCCAGACCAACTGCATAGAGTTCGGTGATACCGCGATTTTTCAGATAGCCGGTGAGTCCGGTGGAAGTCTCCTGGTCGTTTTCGAAAAAAGTGGAGTAAGAGTCAATTCCTTTTCGGAACCCTTTACGGATCACAACCTGGCTTTTAAGGCTATTCAGGTCGGGGTGAAATTCTGCACCTTTGCTGCCCTGCACGCAGTGATCGGGCCAGAGAACCTGGGTTCCGTAGTCCAGCTCTGTTGTATCATAAGGGTTCTTTCCTTCGTGAGAAGAAGCGAAGGAGTGATGCCCTGCCGGATGCCAGTCCTGAGTTTGTATCACTGTATCGAACTGATCAATCAGTCGGTTAACAACCGGGATAATGCGATCGCCATTGGGTACGGCGAGGGCGCCGCCGGGGCAGAAGTCGTTCTGAATATCGATTACAAGAAGTGCTTTCATGAAATTAGGTCTTAATGAATCAATCTTTGTGAAGTTTTAGCAGGATATCTCGGGTTTCCATTAGCTTTGTGCTGATTCCCACCTTGTAAATGTGGGGATTGTCGAGTCGTTTAAATTCACGCTGAAGTAGTTTGAGCCGTTTTTTGGAGTAGGCGGCGATCTCTTTGACCGTCAGCGTTTCATGAACGGGTTCACCATCTTTCAGTAGTGATATAAGCAGCTCCTCATATTTGCGGTCAATAAGGTCGCTCTTCTTAGCCGGAAAAGTTGGATGATGCATCCGTTCGATCAGCTTTTCATTGTCGAGAAGCACGGCATCGCCGTAGAACGTTCCATCTTCATTGAAATAGCGATAGATCTTTTTGAATCCGGGCAGGGTGATCTTTTCGATGTTTTCCGAGATTTTCAGCTTCGGTTTGCTATCAACAGAACTGAGCTTATAGACTCCATCGAGGGCAGGGTTGGGATGTCCTGTAACCAGCCTTGTTCCAACACCGTAGATATCGATTGGTGCCTCCTGAGTCTTGAGTGAGGTAATCACACGTTCATCAAGCTGATTGGACGCAGCAATCTTTACATACTCCAATCCCGCCTCGTCCAGCATTCTGCGGGCCTGACGTGAGAAGTAGGCGAGGTCACCGCTGTCGAGGCGGATCGCTTTCAGCCGGTGGCCTCTCTCCTCAAGCTCCTTGGCAACAATCAATGTGTTGGGGAGCCCGCTGCCGAGTGTGTCGTAGGTATCCACCAGCAGGGTGGTATCATCAGGATAGTGTTTGGCATAGGCTCTGAACGCCTCCAGCTCATCACCGAAAGCCTGAACCCAGGAGTGTGCCATTGTGCCGCCTGCCGGCACATCAAAACGCTGGGCGGAATAGACGTTGGACGTACCATCAAAGCCTCCGATCATTGCCGCACGAGTGGCGTGTATTCCGGCCAGTCCCTGTGCCCGGCGGAGCCCGAAGTCGAGTACCACGGAATCTTCACCGGCCGCTACCTTGATCCGTGAGGCCTTGGTGGCGATCAGCGTCTGAAAGTTGAGGATGTTTAGCAGAAGGGTCTCAATAAGCTGTGTTTCAAGGAGGTTTCCGCGAACCCTTAGAACCGGTTCACCCGGAAAGATGATCTCACCCTCACGAGCCGAGTCGATATCACCGCTGAACTTAAATGTGGCGAGATAATCGAGGAATTCATCTGTAAACCCTTCATTTCTCAGATAGCCGATCTCATCATCCGAAAAACTGAAGTGGCGGATCGTCTCAATCAGCTCCTGAACACCCGCAAAAATCGCATACCCTCCGTTAAAAGGAATCTTTCTGAAGAAGTAGTCGAAGGTTGCCTCTTTTTGATGTTTTCCACTGAGAAAGTAGCCCTGAGCCATCGTGAGCTCATAATAGTCGGTGAACGTGGCCGGATTGTTGATATACATTTGAGATCAGGTCAGTTTATTTGATGAGGGAAAATAAGAAATGAAACAGGCAGATGGGAACAGGAATGTAGCCCGGAAGCAACTCCTTCCTAACGGTTTGTAGTGAGTCCGTTTCAGAAATTCAGATGGATTGATGAGTGAAATTTGAGATGAACAAGAATAGAAAAGTACCAATTTATTTGTCACACAACACCTTTTAAATAGTCTTGTTGATTAGAGAAAAGATTCATTATTATCCGACATCATCTAATAAACTCACAGGTATGCCCCAGTTTCGTCTTAAAGCAGTATCCCAGGCCGGTAAGCTGATCAAGACTGAATTTGAAGCCCCCAGCAAGAAAGAGGCTCAAAAGAAAGTCAAGAAACTCGAAAACCGTAACGGTCTCCAGGTTAAATCTCTCGATAAGAAAGAGATTTATATGTACAAGGTTCAGCGTCCCGGTAAGGCGAAACAGACCGGAGAGCAGGAGGCCTATAGCAAAGAGGAGCTTGAGCGTGCGCTTGTGAAGCTGGGCTACAAGGTCATCAGCATCAATAAGAAGCTCTTTGACTTCAAGGGGGGAGTACCAAATCAGGATATTGTAACCTTTGTGAGCCTCTCTGCCGATCTCCTCAGACAGCAACTTCCCTATGATGAAATTCTGACGCTGCTTCAGGAGGACACACACAACAAGCGGATGAAAGAGGTGATCCGCGAGATTCAAAAAGATCTCAAGGATGGTAAAGAGGGGCATGAGGTGTATGGCAAACACGAAGATGTTTTCGGAAAATTTGCTGCCTACATGCTCAGTGTCGCCTCCACATCGGGTAACATGGCGCTGGTATTTGAGAGTACCGCAAAGTTTCTTGAACGAGATGCTGAGTTTAAGAAGAACCTGAGGCGTTCACTCTTGATGCCATCTGTTACGGTGATGGCGGTTATTGCCACCATCCTTTTCTATGTGGGATATATTTTCCCGGCTACGGCAGAGCTCTTCCTTGAGTTTGATATTATGCTTCCGCCCATGACGGCCGCCACTCTGGAGTTTAGCTACTGGCTTGGCGACAACTGGATCGCCCTTACACTCGCTTTTGTGATTCCGCTATCCGCATTTATATGGTATGTGAGGACGCCGAAGGGGAAACTCTTCCTCGACCAGTATATCATCAAAATACCGGTTATCGGAGATCTGCTGCACAAAACCAGTATAGAGATCTTCTCCCGCGTATTTTTTACTCTCTACAGTGGGTCGGGACAGAACATTGAGGTGATTCGCGTTGCCGCGGAGGCTTGCCGAAACAGCTATATGGAGAAACAGATCAAAGAGGTTGCAATCAAGATGATGTTGAACGAGGGAGCCGGACTTGTGGAGTCGATGGAGGCAACCGGGGTCTTTACCACAACGGCGATCAGTCGTTTCAGGCTGGGTGCCGAATCGGGTGCACTTCGTGATAATGCAAAGCAGCTGGCTGAGTATTATGAAATTCAGACTACCTACAAGATGGAGTCGGTGATCGACCTGATCAACCTCTTCATCAACCTCTTTATTATGGTTGCGCTAATTGCCATTACCGTTGTCTCTTCTGAGGCGGCCCTGATACAGCCGGCTTCATAGGCACAACAAAATAGTGCTTTAGGTAAATTAGGAATCTAAACTTGAACGGATTGAACCGAAAACCCGAAAATGGGTAAAGTAAATACGAGAAGACATATCGGAGACCTGCTGATGAGCAGGGGAGTGATTTCGTCTGAGCAGCTCAACACGGCAATGAAAATTCTTGCCGAGGAGCCGGACAACTCCAATCGCAGAATCGGCCAGATTCTCTACCAGGAGATCGGCCTGGATCGCCATGAGGTGATGGGGCAGATCGCCGACATCTATGCCTTTGATGAGATATTTGTGGGCAAATCGGAGCTTTCCAATCAACTCATATCCGATCTCAAAAAGATTATCAACGATCTTCCGCCGGAAATTGTGGATGATCTGGCTCATAAAAAGGCCGTTCCGGTTCACAAAACAAAGACAGCCCTGACCATTGCGGCGGCTGATCCTTCCGACCCCAATCTCTCCGGCACCATCTCGAAACTCAGTTTCAAGGAGTTTGAGATAAAATATTGCCGCTACGAGATGGTGGACTATATACTCTCCAAGGTTTACGAACAGAAGAATGAGTTTCTCGATCTTCTGGAAGAGATCGACTTCGAAGAGCCTGAGATCAAAAGTGACGACGAGAATGTCGATGAAGAGGAGATCGATGCGGAGATCAACCAAAGCATGCTCAACTCCCTCATTGAAGGGATGCTTGTTGAGGGTGTTCGCCAGGGAGTGAGTGATATTCACGTAATTCCGAGCGGACCTGCCACAACCGATATCCGCTTTCGGATTGATGGAAAGCTGCAGCTTTGGTATCAGCAGAAAAACGTGAAGCCGGAGGCGATTGCCGCCGTTGTGAAAGATAAAACCCGAAATGTGGACCGTTTTGAGCGCGACAGCTCACAAGATGGTTTTATTCAGCGTTTGGTTGATAATCACAACATCCGGTATCGTGTATCGATCATGCCGATGGTGGGAGCCCAGTTCGACCGAAAGTTTGAGTCGATCGTTATCCGGATTCTGGATGACAGAAAGGTGATCACCGACCTCAATATTCTCGGTCTCCAGAAGAAGGCGAAGGCAGACTTTGTAAAGGCGATTGAACAGCCTTCAGGCATCGTGATTATTACCGGGCCGACCGGTAGTGGTAAGTCGACTACGTTGGTAGCTGCGCTCTACTACGTTCTGGACCCAACCAAAAATGTATTGACGGTTGAGGAGCCGGTGGAGTATCTGATTAAGGGGGCCAGACAGCTCAAGATCAGCTCCAATATGACTTTTGATCATGCAATTCGTGGTATTCTTCGTCATGACCCCGACATTGTTCTTGTGGGCGAGATGCGTGACCTGAAAACAGCTGAAATCGCGATCAAAATGGCGAATACGGGTCACCTTACCTTCTCAACCCTTCACACCAATGATGCCCCAAGTGCTGTTTCACGACTTTTTAAGATGGGTGTGGAGCCCTTCCTTATCGCAAACGCCGTCAACCTGGTGATGGCTCAGCGTCTGGTTCGAAGGCTTTGCAATAGCTGTAAGGAGCAGTTTGAGCCCCACCCGGAAACTTTGCGCGGGCTCGGGTTTACGGAAGAGGAGATTGAGTCTGAAACATTCTACAAAGCAGTTGGATGTGAGAAGTGTAACGGAATCGGTTTCAAGGGAAGAGCGGCCATTCATGAGGCACTCTTTTTTGGAAAAGATATTAAGCGAATTATCCTCGAATCGGGTAGTGATATTGATGAGGAGGAGATTAAAGTTCAGGCGATAAAGAATGGAATGCTCACATTGAGGGCCTCTGGTCGTGAGCGGATCAAAGAGGGAATAACAACGATCGAAGAGATCATTGCCATAACTCTGGATGATTAACTTTTAGGATGTATTCATGATTGACAAACAATTCAACCATACAGATCCGCTTCCGATCTACATTCAGAATCTTCTGAAAACGCCGCCACATCTGCTAAAAAGTTTTCATTACGAAGATGTGAAGTCCTTTTTGGAGCTTGGCGTTGAGAAACGGTTTCGTGAAGGCGAAGTGGTCGTAAATGAAAATGACCAGGTGAATGCGGCCTTCCTTGTGGCACATGGAAAAGTGGGCATTTGGAAAGATCAGATTCAGCTTGCTGTATTGGATGAAGGAAGCTTTCTCGGGGAGACATTTCTTTTCAGCAAACAGAACAGGCTGGCAAAGGTTGTTTGCGAGCAGAAAACGATTTTAATCAGTTTTGAACGGTATGATGTATTGAACTTTTTCCGAAAAAAACCTGAAAAACTGTTCAATATCTTCACCAAGAATATCATTGAAATTCAGCAGTTTAAGATCAACAATATGAATGATCAGCTGTTAAATTTAAAGAAGCGTCTGCTAAAAGGGGATGGTTGGTAGTGTGAACACTGCAAATTCTTCTGAAAAGCGGCACTTTGATTGCAAAATCACTTTTATAAGTGAGTAATTTTCTTTACCTACAACTGTAACAAATGGTGCTTAGGTTACTCTTTACTAACAAGGGCAGTTCAATAAAAAGATATATGGCCAAAAATCGCGGTATACATTGTGAATGGAGTGTGACTACACGTGGCTTAATGCTCAATGCCATCCAAACCCAAACTGCCATAGCGAACCGGAATCGTACAGACGGTAAAGACTTTTAAATGGAAACAGCTACCATTTCTCTAAAACCCATTCGGGACATTTGCGGAAAACTTGCGGGCGAAATACCGGAATCCTTCAAGGGGATCGAGTATCATCGTGAGATAGGCCGTCGTGTGAATGAACTCCCCGAAGAGAGCCGTAAAGAGCTCCGTAAGACGCTGGATGGTTTTCTTCTCTATATGGAGAAGCTTGAGGCGTCCGATATCGATCTGGGTGGGTATGGATGCAGCGGTAAAATCTGGTACAGGGTTTTCGGTAAAAAATCTCCTCTCAAAACCGAAGTGGATCTGCCTATTAAGGAGACCGATGTTCTTTTGCACAATGCTCTCACCAACACACAGCGTGAGGAGCTGTTCGAAAACAAGAACCTGGACTTCTCCTACACCATCAAAAAACCGGAAGAGAAAACGCGACGATACCGGGCCAATCTCTATTTTGATCTTGAATCGCTTGCGCTTAACATGCGAAAGATCGATACAGAAATTCGCCCTTTCAAAGACCTCGGTGTGCACCCCGAGATAGCCAAAGCTCTCAGCCTCAAATACTACAAGTATGGGCTGACCCTCGTTACCGGTATCACTGGTTCCGGTAAGTCGAGTACGCTCGATACGATAATCGATGCAAACAACCGCACGGTAGACTCGCACATCGTCATTATTGCATCTCCGGTTGAATTGATACACGACTCAATGCGCTCCGTTGTACGTCACAGGGAGGTTGGTCGTGATGTAACATCTTTCAAGAACGGAGCGGTTCAGGCGCTGCGGCAGGATCCGGATATCATCGTTATTGGTGAGCTTCGCGATCCGGAAACGATCATGACCACCCTCGAGATTACAGACTCGGGGCACAAAACGTTTGGAACGCTTCACACCTCGTCGGCGATGGAGAGCATCGAGCGTATTTTAGGTGAGATCCAGACTGAGGAGCAGGATCGTGTAAGAAACCGCTTGGCCGATGTTCTTACCTGTGTGATCTCCCAGAAACTGGTAGCCAGCCTGGATGGAAAGCGTGTATTGGCTAAGGAGGTTCTCTTGGTTACACCATCTGTTCGTGCAGCGATTCGGAATAACAATGTGAACGAAATTTACCAGATGCTCGCCGAAGGCAGCAGTATGGGTATGTGTACCATGGAGCAGGATCTGAAGCGTCTCTACGATTCAGGGAAGATCTCGAAAGAGGAGGCATTCAACAATGCCAACAACAAGAAACGTATTCAGGAACTCTTTAACGAGTTAGATTAATCACCAGCGAATGTTAAAATCCCGCGAATATATCGGAATCAGCCTTGAAGGAGATCATCTCAGGATCGCCCGTGTAAGGCCCGGAAAAAAGAACGGAATTGAGTTGATCCGACTGGACAAACTCACTCTGATCGAACCGATCCGTCAGGACAAGATCAACGGTGCCCAGTCTGCTGACCAGAGCAGTGAAGATGTATTTTCTGAAGATGAAGATCTGGACTCGATTTTTGGTTTTGATGATGAGGACGAAGATAGTGATGAAATAGAAGAGATCGATCTCTCCGACATCGAGGATGATGATGAAAATGCGGAGTTTGGTGATCCTGATCTTGTTGAAGAGGCCGCAGCACCCCGTACCAACGAAGAGCTGCTTGTTCGCTATCTGGATGATGTATCAAAAGGAAGGGTACATCTTGGACTGAATATTGAGTCGGGCAACACGATCTTTCAGGTAATTAAAAACAACAACTTCAACGAGTTGAAGAAGAAGGAGGTGGAGGAGATCGTTACCGAAAAGCTGGAAGCGATCTATGGCCGTCCACCACATCCTGATAATTACGACTACCTGATACGCAAGGATGGCAACCTAATTATCGCCTCAGTAGATGAGGAGTCTCACACCCTTCAGATGGTGAACAGGGCAACCGAGATCTTCAATCGAAGCTATTTTGTTGAAGATGTAGTACCCGATGAAGCGGCGATGGTTGGCCTTTATCGTAATCATTATGAAAATGAAGAGTCAAAGATCAGTGGCCTGATCCAGCTTGGCCCCAAAAAGTGCCGGATGGTCTTTGTGAGAGGACATGAGATACTCCAGGTATCGCCGGTAATCAGTGAGGGTACGGAATCGCGTAATTTCCTCAACACCATCTTCTCCAAAATTCTCTTTCAGCTCGATACGGGCGAAATTCCGGGTGTGGATCGTTTCATCATCTTTAACAACACGACCGGCGACAAGGCGACCGATTTCTTTCGAAAGAACTTTCCGGATCTGCGAATTGAGAACTTTCAATTCAATCAAGATCTCTTCAGCGCTCATGAATCGCTTAAAGAGATGGTGCCCGGTTTTACAACCACAATTGGTGTTGCAGCAGCTGCAGCCGGTGTTGGAAAGAAACTCTATCCCGATGTCACGTTTCTCCCTGAATATGTCTCCGATAAACAGAAGGTTTTCAAGCTCCATTGGCACGGATTCCTGCTTCTTATATTGATTGGACTCTCACCCGTTGTGATTAACCATTTTTACCAGCAGAATGCCGCTGAGATTGAATCGATGTCCCAGCAGGAGCAACAGCTTCAGGGAATGATTCAAGAGGTGAGGCCGCTGGTCCAGGAGTCGGAAGAGCTTTCGATGATGCTGGGTGATATGCAGACCCAGCTGGAACTTCTAACTGATCTGAGCCGCGACAACATCCGTTGGACCGTTACTTTTGATCGCTTTAATCAAGCTGTTCAGGAGGTTGGAGGGATGTGGATCAACTCTTTCCGGCAGAATGATGATGTAATCATGGTTGATGGTTACTCACTGACGCGCAATAATATACCGGAGTTAGCCAATAAGTTTCCATCTGTCACACTTCTAACGGTACGCCGCGAAGAGATTCGTGAAAGGGACATCTTTTATTTCAACATGATGATCCGCAGAGTGGTAGAGGATGAAGCTGAGTTTACACCTCAGCAGACCGATGGGCTCGACGATATTTTTTAGACCTTGAATCAACGCTGATAGAATACAATGTCACACGCAATACGAAATACGCTCATACTGCTTTTTGTGCTTCTGCTGATCGCAGGCAGCGGGTATGCCTATATCCACTTTATACAGAAGGCGGAGATAGAGCGACTTGAGGGGAGTGTATCAACCCTTGAGCAGGAGTATGCACAGAAGAGCGAAACGGCTGAACTGGTACCACTGCTTAGAGAGCAATATGAAGCGGCAAGTGCGTTTATCGATGGCTTCGACAAAACCATTTTCCGTAACAGCAATCCTGATGAGGTATTCCGCTTTCTTTCAATTCTGAATGAGATGGCAAACGTTGACTTTAATTTTGTATTCAGGGACTCTACCGTTACCAGCGACTATGGAATTATTGAGTCTGAAATTACCGGTCAGGGAAGCTACCGCGGTTTCGTAACCTTGATTAACGCCATTGAGAACAGCGAACCGGTTCAGAAGGTGAGCGGTATTTCCGTTGCACCGGTTGGTCAGGATGGTGGTTATCAGAACGTAAACTTTACCTTCCGTCTGAGTAGCAATTACGACAGCCAAAATATGTTTCAAACGGTTCGTACACCCGGTGTAGGTACAATGGAGACAGGGCCGTTCCACAATCCTTACTATCCACTTATCCGCTCTGTAGAGCCAAACGTGGATAATCTGGTGAATGTGGATAACAGCCGCCTTGTGGGTGTATCGAGCAATCAAGTTTTTATAATCGATCAGGATGGTACCATGAAGACGCTTCGGCCAAACGACAGAGTTTATCTGGGACGGCTTGAATCGATCAGCGCTCGTGAAGGAAATGCAACTTTCAGACTTAACAGAGGTGGGATCATTGATGTGGTTACACTGGAGGTACAACGATGATAATGTCTAACAACGCTATGAAACTATTTATACTGCTAATTTTTCCGGCTCTTTTGCTGCTCACCGATCTATCAGACCTTCAGGCACAGGATCGTATGCCAAGGGAGTATACCAATCCTGATGAGGTGATCTCATTCGACCGCCGAACCAGCTTCCAGGAGGCGATTGATGTGATTAACACCTTTGCCCAGGAGTATGAGGATCGATTCATCATCGACCGTACCGGCTACACCGGCGAGATTGGGGTTTCACTTCCGGCTATGCACTGGAGAGATGCACTCGACTATATTCTCCGAATGCAGGATTTTGTAGCACTCGAGTCGCCAGATGTTTATGAGCTTGTACCCAGGTCTGAAGTGGATCGCGAAGAGAGACCGGATGGTCGACCTGCTGCTACAACAGATCGTGATGAGCTTGAGTTGAAAATCAATACCGGAACTCGTGAAGTGCGTATAAACGCAACTTTCTTTGAAGGAAACAGGCGTGCACTTCGTGAGATTGGTGTGGATTGGTCAACATTGACCAACGCTGTTCCTTCAAACATCGGGCAGTTTGTAGGTGAGGGGACCGGTGGCGGAGGCGGAGGTGGCCAGGGCCAGATTCCCACCACTGAGTTTGCGGGAGGTTTTGTGAATGTGAATGCCAGAGGTGCCCAGAGCGTATCTCAGAATGTTTTTAATTCACTGATCAACTTTGGTGACGTTGGAGGTATTGAGGTTCAGGCTCTTTTTAGTGCTTTTGAGGCGGATAACCTTGGTAAAATATTGGCTACACCATCTATTAAAGTGATTAATGGTGAGGAGGGCCGCATCCAGGTGGGTGAGGACTTCTCCATTAAGCAGCGGGACTTTGCCGGCAATGTGACCGACCAGTTTTTCAGTACAGGTACGATTCTTCGGGTAACGCCACAGATTGTGGAGTATGCGGATACCACGCTGATCTATCTCGACCTTGAAGCAGAAAGATCATCCGCGCAGCCGGATCCGGTGAGTACCATCGTGAGTCGCCAACAGGCCAATACCCACGCGTTACTTCTGGATGGGGAGAGTACCGTAATTGCCGGCCTCTACCGAACAGAAGAGGCGCAGGTTCGACGTGGAATTCCAATTCTGAAAGATCTTCCCGGTTGGTTCTTTGGGCTGAAATATCTCTTTGGATTTAACTCCACCGATGTTCAGGAGAATGAGCTGATTATACTACTGCAGGCAGAACTTGAGGAACCGATCCCGACTCGTCTCGCAAGAGGCTTTAATACGCAGCGTGAAATTCTGGAAAGTGCTCAGGAACTGCACCGAACAAGGCTCGATCTTGAGAGCCCGAGAGCTCCGGATATCGCACTTGAACCGACGTTGCCTAGTGCTCCGTTTGATGAGGAGGATGCACCGGTAGGTGAATCGATCGTGGAGACTGACCGTGATCTCGAAAGAGCAGAGGAGCAAGAGCGTCAACGCAGAGCTGCAGAGCGGGAAGAGGTTGATGTAGCAGCACTTCGTGCCGAAATGGAGCGCCGACAGCTTACAGTGGCAGATGTTCGTCAGCGTGAGCTGCGACACGAGTGGCGCGAAATGGAGATGGAGAATATGAACGACGACAGCCCGGATTACGAGTTCTATGTAATTGGCGGATCGTTTACCGTGGAGAGAAATGCAGACCGACTGTTCCGATCATTTGTCGATGAGGGATTGGATGCCCATATGCTTTACAATCCTGCAACAGGGTACTATTTTGTGGCCTACAAAGGGTTCCATTCAGCCAATGAAGCGATGCCATACCTGCGTGATATACAGGCCGACCGTCAAAGCGAAGCATGGCTCTCAAGGGTAATCCGCGAAACCCGTCTTGATTGGGAATAGGTGAGGGTTGCGGGTTACGTGTTACGGGTTCGGGCGAGCTTGGTTTCCAGGATGTGTTATCATTTTTATCAATCTGTGTTGAAGGTTAAAAGTTTGAAGGTTTAAGGTTCGGACGATATCTCATTTTTGGGTTAAACCTGTAACTTTCAACCTGCAACATGTACCCAATATTGATCCCAATTGTCCCGTTAGGGACTATATATGGGTAGAAAAAGGTTCTTAGCACAACCTCAGCCGCCGAGACGGGATCTGAGGCGAAGAACCACACCCATCGAGGCGAAAAGACGGATCTAAAAAAGAGAACCCCACATTGGCTTTCCACCTGCGCCTCGTTTAGAACCTTCCATTAATCTCAGTTGAAGGTTGAAAGTTGGAAGGTTGCAGGTTCGGACGATATCATATTTCTGGTTTAAACCTGCAACTTTCAACCTGTAACTTGTAACCCGTAACCCAATCAAACCACCTCAGGCATGGTCTGAGACTGCCTTCTCAAAAACTCGATGGAAATCCGGTTGAACTCGGAGGGATTGTCGACATTCACGACGTGGCCGCTGCCTTCAACCACTTCGAGCCAGCTGTGGTCGAAGTTCTTCACCATTTTCCGTACGGGTGGCAAGAACATATGATCCTCTTCGCCCATGATATAGAGGGTAGGGGCCTCCATCTCTTTTTCCGTAAAGTAGCGAAGGAGTGGATTGACATCGTAGGTCAGACGAAACCATTTAAGAAACTCCTTTCTGGCAAGATTCTTTGCATCCTGCACAAACATCGACCGTGAAGCCTCATGATTTTTCTTGGGCATGATAACCCAGGCAAAGAGTTTATAGAGCCACATGAATGGGAAGATTCGCTTAAAAGTGTGGCCCAGCCATACAAGAATCCGGCTCCGGATATTCATCCGGGTAATTGCACCGCACATCACGGCCGATTTAACAATCTCAGGCTCCATCTCCGCAATGGTGCGAATGATAATGGTTCCAAGCGATACACCAACAAAGTGCGCCTTTTCAATATTCTGCTTATGAAGAACCTCCAGAACATCCCGACTCACCGTTTTGAAGGTGTACTTTTCCCTGTAGTACTTTTTCATAGTGCTCATCTCCTTGGACTTTCCATGTCCGCGAAGATCTACCAAAAGCACATTGAACTCCTCCTGGTAGTCCTTAATCTGCTGAAACCAGATCGACGAAGAACCTCCGGCACCGTGTATGAAGATCACCCAATCTTTATCCGGCGAATTTAGAAATGTTCGGCAGTGAAGCATCTGTGGTTAATAAGGGTAGTGTCGAGATCGCTATTTGATATAGTTTATATTATTGTAAAATAAGAATTGAGCGGGGAAAATGAACATACTACTTTGCTTCCGTTGCATCGTTCACCTATTCATCTTCTTAAAAAATAAATTAAAGGACATTACAAACGTTCCCCATATTCGGTTTTCAGATGAAAGCCGTACCTTTGGATATGAAGAAGATCATCGCACTCGTCAAGGTAATGTTTGTTCCGGCGGCTACTTTTATGCACTACTCCATCTACCTGGTGGGTCTGGGCCCCATTAAATTAATGGGCAAACCCTGGGAGACATGGAGAAGCTTATGTATGAAACGGTGGGCTGCCGCCGTGGCCAGAACCCTATCTATGGAGATCCGAATTGAAGGTGAACCCCCAAAACCACCCTTTTTTCTGGTATCCAACCACCTCAGCTACATCGATATTGTAGTGCTTAGCTATTCACTTGAAACCACGTTCGTCTCCAAGTCGGAGGTAAAGACGTGGCCATTTTTGGGAATAATGGCCCGAACACTAGGAATTCTCTTTGTTGACAGACGACGTAAACGGGATCTACCCCGCGTCAATAAACTGATCTCATCGCAACTTAATGAGCGGCAGGGTGTGGTTCTCTTTCCTGAAGGTACTACATCACCCGGCAAGGAGCTGCTTCCATTCAGGCCGTCGCTGCTTCAACATCCGGCCGCCGAGGAGGTTGAAGTCTCCTTTGCAGCCATCCATTACGAAACCGGAGAGGGTGGGTTACCCGCACACGAATCTGTGGCCTGGTGGGGTGATAAACCGATGCATACACACCTTTTCAGAATGGCTTTGAACGATCAGATCACAGCAACGATTCGTTTTGGTGGCCGAACCCTGAAAAGCAACGACCGAAAGGAGTTGGCGGCCGGTCTGCAAAAGGAGATGAACCGGATATTTACCCCGTTAACAGAGCATAAGGTTGACGAATACGAACCCGGATTCTGATAAATCCACTTCTGAAAAGCAGCAACCGCGATTTAATTGAATAAAAAACGACCTCTAATTTATCGGTTCTTTATTGGCTATGCGGGCTTATTATTGCTCTCGTGGTTTATATGGTGGGCATTTCCGCAACAGGAAGAGCCCGACCTCTACTATCAGGAGGGTGAGGAGGGTATATCCGGCTATTACGATATTCCGGGTCCTGATGATGCAGCAGTCTTAATGATCTATCCGGACTCCTACAAAGGGGCTTCCCTCTTGATGCCTCTTGCAGAAAGACTATCGGAAGAGTTCAGGGTTATTATACCTGAATATTCCGTTGCCGAATCGGCGACTGATGAGAACTACACACCATCATACCGGGCACTGCAGGGTAGGGAGCTGATGAACCAACTGGGTATTGAGCGCATCTACCTGGGTGGGTATGGATATGGAGGATCTGTGGCTGTTAACCATTCAGCAGTCGATCCTGATCGCGTATCCGTGCTGTTTATGATGGCATCACCCGGTATTCAGCAGATGCATTTTCTTGGAAATCACGGCATCAACCGAACTCTCTATGCGCTTCTCTATCCGGTATACTACTCATTTCAATATCTCACACCACACGCCGGATGGGCTGAAAACCACCCCTTTGACATCCACTACATCCGCTCAATGAGAGCGATGGACCTGAGGGACTCTGAAGGTAAACTTCGTGCGCTCCAAATTCCTGTATCCATTATACATCCTGAAGAGGATCGTCATACACCACTAACGGTAGCCAGGGAGGTCTACAGAATTGTTCCACAAAGTACCATATCGGTAGTGGAGGGTGGCTACAACTCTGTAAATGAGCGATATATTGAGTGGGCCGATATAATGGCTTCACGTATACACGAGAAGGAGAGAGGCGATGCGAAGACTCTCGAAGAGGCCGAAACAGAACGTTTAGAGTATGCAGAGAAGCCGTTTGATGCAGACGAAACCGATACCATACAGGGACTAACGCTCCTCATCCTGATGTCGCTGTTGCTGATGGCGGTGCTTGTAAACGAAGATTTTGGCTCTATCACCGCGGGACTGCTGGTTGCGACCGGGATTATCGATTTCCAGTTTGCAATGATAACCTGTTTTGTCGGGATCCTGCTCTCAGACGTGATCGCCTACAGCGTTGGGCGTTCGCTTGGTCTCAATGTTCTGAAGGTGGCTCCCTTTAAATGGGTTGTTAGAAAAAGGGATCTGGAGAGGGCAGAGGAGATGTTTGAGATGAGGGGTGCCCAGATTATTTTTATTACCCGCTTCGTTCCGGGAACACGAATACCGACCTATATGGCCGCCGGAATTCTGAAGACCAAATTCCTAACCTTTTTGGGTTACTTTGCCATGGCTATCGCAATCTGGGTGCCGTTCATTGTAGGGCTCTCCTCACTGATTGGACAACCGATGCTGGGGTATCTCGAAGTGTACCAAGACTATGCAATCTGGATTGTGATCGCCTTTTTTGCACTGGTCTATGCCATTCTGAAATATGCATTGCCGCTCACCACGGTTAAGGGGAGAAGGCAGCTCTATGTGCGATTGGTACGACTAAAAGAGAGGATATCCAATTCCGGTTGAAAGCTTTTCGACAGCTGATTCAGTCTCTTTTCTTACTGAAAAACTCTTTGAGCAGCCATGAACAATCGGCCTCCATCACGCCCTGAATGATCTCAACAGTGTGGTTGAGTTCTCTGTTTTGAGCGATATTGAACTTAGATCCGCAACCACCCGCTTTTTCATCAGCTGCTCCAAAAACGATTCTCTCCAGTTTGGACCAAACCACGGCTCCCGAACACATTGGGCAGGGTTCAAGCGTTACATACAGGGAACACCCTTTCAGATATTTTGTCTGTAGCGTTGCGCAGGCGGCGGAAATAGCGATCATTTCGGCGTGAGCGGTGGGATCCTTCAACATTTCGACCTGATTATAGCCTCTTCCTATAATCCTGTTTTCCTGTACAATTACGGCGCCGACGGGTACTTCTCCCTCATCAAACGCCTTTTCTGCCAGTCGAAAGGCTTCGAACATGAATTTTCTGTGAAAATTTATGCCTGTATGCCGATTTCCGTTATACATTTGCTATAAAATGGTTATGTTTGACTCTTACTTTTACAATAGCGTTGTTAATCAACCGATTAACCACGAATGGCGAAAGAAAATATAGAGAAATCCATTAAAGAATTACTGCTTGATCATATCAGGTCCGTACCTGATTTTCCCAAACCGGGAATTATTTTTAAGGATATCACACCTTTGTTGAATGATCCTTATCTGCTCGAAAACACATCCAGGCTTTTATCAGAACCATTTAGAGGCATGAATATTGATTATGTAGCCGGGTTAGAATCCCGTGGTTTTCTTTTTGGCACAAACATTGCACAGGATCTGAATGCGGGCTTTATTCCCATCCGAAAGAAAGGCAAATTGCCGGCAGAAACCGAATCTCAGGAGTATGAACTTGAGTATGGAACAGACTCATTTGAAATACACAAAGATGCACTTAAACCCGGAGATCGTGTTTTAATACATGATGATCTGATCGCAACAGGCGGTACAGCCGTTGCAGCCTCCAAGCTTATTCGTAAATTAGGCGGGGTACTGATAGGCTACTCTTTTGCCATGGAGATCAAAGCCCTGAACGGCAAAAAAAGTCTTGACCAAGACACAAAAGTTCATTCACTTCTCGTTGTTTGACTTTTGGAAACAAATCCTCTTTAATACCATAAAAAACACCAATCACTAAAACATCATAAACACTACTATGGCAAAACGAACAATTACCACACTCTCCATGTGTGTTGCTCTTTTGTTAGGCGTTGCTGCCTGTGGACCATCTTTGGTGATCCAGGATGTAGATTTCTCTCAGCCACTTGAGAGCGTTCTTTCTCCGGATTCCAATAATGAAGTTCACGATCAGCGCTATGCAATCAAGTTCAACATCTCAGGAATTCTTGAGAAAGAGGGGTCATCATCAGTTGATGAGATTCGTCTGATCAGAAACAGAGGCGGATTCTACTTTGTAACCGCATCCGGTTTCAATAACGTTTACGTTTTTGAGACTGATGACTCTGAACTGAATCTCAAGCGCAAAATTGAAATTTCAAGTGATGGATTGGGACAACCCGCGTTCAATCAGCGTGATGGACATATTGAGCTCGTCGACCGAGCAACGGGCAATACCTATAATCTTGACGAAACAGGACGAAGATAAGAGGCTGACGATATGAAAAACGTATTAAGAACTAGTATATCCGCATTGGCTGCTCTCCTGTTTATCGCAAGTTCAACTGTTGTAGCACAGCAGTCTGACTTCCAGATCCAGCAGGATTTCAGAGCAGAGTATTCTGAACTAACCGACCGCGTTAACAGCGCCGCAACATCTGAAGAACTGGCTGAAATTGAAGCCGATATTGACGCTTTGGAAGCCGACTATTCCGAGTATTCAAATATCATCAATGCAGCAATCTACCCAGACACATTCTCTGAGCGTATTGCAAACCTGAGAGACCGGTATGCATCTTCTGAAACCAGCCTGGCAGCAATTGATCAGCTAAATGAGCAGATCAGTGAACTACAGGATGAACTGGATGAGTATCGTTCGCGTCTCGCATCCATGGATGAAGAGATCGCCGACCTGAACGAACAGATCGACCGCGCTTCCGACAATGAAAGACGACAGGCTGCCCTGATCCGTCAGTATCGACAGAATATCGAGCAGCGTGATGCTTTTGTATCCGACATGCTTGAAAATCTGATGATGCGATATCAGGACCTTGACTCTGCAACTCGCGATGAAATCGCTGATGCTTCCGAGAGAATGAGCGACGATCCAATCGAGCTCCTCAGAACCATTATTGCTGAGTACACCAATTTTGCAGACCGTGACAGCGGCCTGGAAGCACCTGACTACGTAAGAATGCGTGCACAACACGGCTATTTCTACGAAGTTTGGGACCGTATTGGTGAGCGACTCTCTGAGACATTCGCACCGGACAATCCTGTTGAGACCCGTCAGGAGATCAACGACATGCTCTCAGCATGGCAGGCAAGCATCGATAATAAGCTCTGGAATGCACTTACTACCGCATTTAACCAGAATGGAATCGAGCTCGCGCCGTTTACTGACGCATCGACATTCTACGACGCTCTCTATCAGTATGTTGAGTCCAACTATGAAGCAAGTCTCGAAAGCAACAGAGACGAAGATTATGAGCGTTTCAGAACCTTCAGAAACTACTGGAATGAAACTGTTAAAGCACAATGGGGCGAACTGCTCATTAGTGGAGAGATTCTCTCTACATCTGAGATCGCAGAGATCGACCTGATGCTAAGCGACTGGGGTGATGCTTCCCAGCCAACATCGAATCTGATGTTCATCCTCTTCCTGGTCAGCCTTGCCGTTATTATCGGTCTGATCGTACTGCTCGTTACCAAGAAGTAACAGCAACCGAGGAACTAACGTCCGGCCTTAATATAGCCGACGCCAAAAATTAAAAAGCCTCCCGTTAACGCGGGAGGCTTTTTTTATGGTCTTTATCTTCGTTGTTGTTTAAAAGAGACAAAAACCCGGTTACGGGTGCGGTCACAAATCAATCTCTGTTGTACCGCAGAGAACGCTGATGAGGCGCCGAGTAGGCTAGAGGCTCACACATCTTTCGTCTTACTTCTCACGTCTGTCGTCTTACGTCCTACGGCCTAAAATCCTGCTTTTGCTCCGGCTTGTTGTCGAGAATCTCCTCCACACGCTTCATCACATCTTCGGTAAGGCGATCCAGTTTATTCATCGTCTCCATGTTCTGTTTCACCTGTTCAGGTTTGGAAGCTCCGGTAATTACCGTACTCACGTCGGGGTTATTCAGGCACCATCCAAGAGCCAGTTCCGGCATTGTGAGGCCAGTTTTATCAGCCACGCTGCTGATCTTTTTAACCTTCTCCAGACGTTGTTTCCCTTCCTCGCTGTCGATCAGTTTCTCCTTCAGCCACTGATACTTCTCCAGTGAAAGCCGGCTTTTGTCAGGAATGCCGTCGTTATACTTACCGGTGAGAAGTCCGCTTGCCAGGGGGCTCCAGATTGTTGTACCCAGCCCGATTTCACTATATAGCGGCTTATACTCACTTTCGACCCGATCTCTGTGGAACATGTTGTATTGTGGTTGCTCCATAAGGGGCGGACGCAAATTCTCTCTCCGTGCTATATGGTAGGCATCCTGGATCTGTCGGGCAGACCACTCGCTGGTTCCCCAATAGAACGCCTTTCCGGATCGAATTACCTGATCCATTGCTCGTACTGTCTCTTCGATGGGGGTGTGAATATCCGGTCTGTGGCAGAAGATCAGATCCACGTAGTCGGTCTGCATTCTTTTCAGAGCCGCATCGGTTCCCTCAATGATGTGCTTATAGGAGAGCCCTGCATCATTGGGACCATCACCGCCCCAGAAAATTTTGGTGGAGAGAACCAGATCGCTCCGTTTCCATCCATTCTTCTTGATAATCTTGCCCATCATTGTCTCAGACTCTCCACCGGCATAGGCCTCTGCATTATCGAAAAAGTTTACTCCGGCATCAAAGGCCGCTTTCATACACGCCTCTGCTGAGTTCACATCCACCTGATCACCAAAAGTAACCCAAGATCCATAAGAAAGTGCCGATACCTTCAATCCAGATCGTCCTAAAAATCGATATTCCATTCTATACCTCAGTTCGTTCGTATTTTCATCTGTTTGGGTAACAGGAGGTAGTGCTGTAACGTTCTGAATGAAAAGAGGTAGCAGAAAAAGAAGAGACGTATTTTGGCTAGCTAAAATATGGCAGGATAGAGGGGTCTTTGATCCAGCGTTTTATCGATTCGAGCTCGAGCGGTTTTTCAACATAGTCGATGATTTGGGGATAGGACTCCGCCTTATTTCGATCCATCATATTTACCGAAGAGGTGACCATCACAATCTCAACACGGTCCTTGTACTCTCTTTGTTGAAGTTCATCCAGAAACTTCCATCCATCCATTACGGGCATGTTGATATCCAAAAATATCAGAAACCGTTTATTTGGATTGCGGCTCTCTTTATCGAGATGACGTAGTGCCTGCAACCCATTACCCTTAGAAACCGGTTTAGAGTCTATACCTGCATTCTGTAGCAGAAGTCTGTGTACCATACAGATCATGGAGTCATCATCAACAAGGAGAATTTCAAACTCCATTATCTCTCCTGTTTAAAGACTCAGTTTTTGCAGCAACTTCCCTCACCATCTCATCCAGCTCTGCCGCTGATGTCACAACACTTTCAAAGAGAATCTCATACTCTTCGTTACTCACTTCGCCATTCTTTAGGAGCTCGGCAATCGATAAAATTCTTGAAAGGGGAGCCCTTACCGTATGAGACTGCATCCAGGTTATCTCTTTAAGCGCTTTATTCTGTTTTCGGATTCTTTCGAGAAGGTTTTTCGATTTGGTTACATCCAGAACCGCACCCACCATTCTTACCGGATTTCCATTCTCGTCCCGAATAACAAAGGCTCTGTCAGTTACATGTGCAATTTCACCATCGGCTCTTATAACACGGTAATCGTGGGTGTTAAGTTTTCGATCCGGATCAGTCAATAATGAATTTAGGCTCTCTTTAACAGATTCACGGTCGTCAGGGTGGATAATTTTTAACCACGGCCCCTCTGAACCCTCCGTTTCTGAAAAATCATGCCCAAAAAACTTTTCATAACCCGCGCTGCGGTTCACCTTATCGGTTTCGATATCCCAATCCCAAATCAGTTCATTGGATGCTTTAATAGCAATTTCAAACCGCTCGTTGCTAATTTTTAGCTCTTTCTCTTTCTGTTTGGTTTCAGTGATGTCCTGTACGGTTCCCTTCATCTCAACGGGTCTGTTCTGATCATCGCGAATAAGGTGAGATCTCTCCATCAACCATTTGACTTCACCTTTATCGGTGATTATTCGATGCTCAAATGTGACAAAGTCGTTCTCGCGAAACTGCTTTTCTACACTCAGCTTTACATATTGAAGATCATCCGGATGAAACAGATCCTCCACGGCTTGTTGTGTAGGGGTGAATTGCTGCGGATCTTTTCCATAGATTCTGTAGACCTGATCACTCCAGATATTCATATCGGTTTGAAGATCGCGTATCCAATATCCAAGTCGAGCAATTTTTTGGGCTGTCTCAAGATCTTCAATTACAGAGCGTAACTTCTCTTCAGTAGCAATTCGCTTGCTAATATCTTTAGCGGAAGCATAGAAATAACTTTCGTCAGAGGAGGGAGTGGTGGTCCACTCAAGCCAGATATAGCTCCCATCTTTTCGCCGTAACCGATTTTGAAAACCCTTGGAAGGAGCACCATTGAACGTCTTTTCTATTTCATGAAGTGATTTTTCCCGGTCGACGGGATGAAACATCTCATTGATGGGCATTTTAAGCAGCTCTTCTTCAGAGTAGCCAAGCAGTTCAACGAAGGCAGGGTTCACCTTCCTTATAAACCCATCATCACCTGTAATGCAGAGGGGTTCAGGAATGAGATTAAAAAACTGCTGATAGGTATGTTTATCTGACTTATACAGGTCGCTTTCTACTTATTCATTTAGTCATATCGAGGTTAATCTATCTGTATGTAGGTATTAATACAGATTTTGAATATACATCATTTCAATTAAAAAAAGATAGAAATGAAAACTGCCTAAACTATAGCACATTTTTTAACATCCACATTAACATTACCAGATATTGAATAATATTATTAACGGTAAGAGTAAATTTATGGGAGCGAGACAGATCGACGGATCAGCCACTCTACTGTTAAGAGACTGAGGATTAACAGAAACCAGATCAAAGAGCGGTGGATATAGTGGATTTCTGAAACCGTCTGTTCGGATGCTTCAAAGAGATTCTGTTCTGAGATGAAGTCATTAAACTGATCAAACTGTGCATCAATCAAAAAGCGCCCACCTGTTACGGATGCGAGTTGCCGGAGTGTTGCATCATCCCTGCGTGTGTTCACCAGTTCCAGGTTTGAGCTGCTCACGTTGACCCTGGTTTCAGCTTCTCCAAGTTCACGTTCGCCCAGGGTAGCCGTACCTTCAACGCGATAGAGTCCGCGCGGGTAGCTGCCAAGAGTAGCCTGATACACACCTCCACCCGTATGGTTCATGCGGTAGATCTGAGGCTCGTCATCTTCAGATGGGTAGAATCGAAGTTCAATAAGGCCGCCGGTTTCCGCTTCACCCCGCTCATTTTGAAGCGTTCCACGAATTTCAACCGGTTCATTCTCTGTAAACGTTGACCGTCTCGGTTCAAGAACCAGTGTGCGGCGGTCGGGCGGGGTTGATGTCCATGCGATCAAATTCCCAAAAAGCTCTCTGTAGAGGCTTCTTACCTCATCCTGATTTGATTGAGCGTATCGATACCAGCCAAATGCATTGATTGAGGCCGTTCTGCGATTTCCGGCTTCAGCAGCCATCATAACTGGTATATCGGTACTGTTTCTCTGAAATTCCGCCATCAGCAGCTGCTGTGACAGTGCCGGTATATCGTAGCTGCCCCTGTAGACAGATAGAGTGGGGAAACGGTGAAAGGCAGGTCTGCTGATCTCCAGCAGCGGATGGTTCAGTTCTTCCGAGATCGGTGCAATATGTACATTCAGAAGGGTAGATGCTGAAGCTATCCGGTATCCGGTCAGCTCTGCGAGCCTTTGGTCTGAATGGTATCGGTGTGAACTGGGCGTGGAGATGTAAAGTATGGGCTCCTCACGATTAATTAGCCAGTCGTATACCGGGTTGTCGATAGAGGGGAGGCCATGAAGCACGATCAGATCGGGGTCGACCTCCAGTTCCCTTGGGTCCGTGCCGGTAAAGCGGTCTCCACCAAGCCAGGTTGAGGAGGTGAGTTCATTCTGGCGGTCGGTTGCAATAAAATTACGAATGGCTCTTACATCGGGATGAACTTCAAAAGCCAGAGAGAAGATCTGTGTTTGATCGTCAATCACCTCCAGATTGATTCGGAACGTGTTGTTCTCATCGGTAAATTCACCCTCCTGAGAAGGAATCTGTATTTCAATATCATAAATTCCCGGCTCTTCATATTCCCTTATAAACTCAAGCTGATGGCTGGAGGATTCTGATGGAAAAGCGAGCTGTTTGCTCTCTATAAGCTCTCCATTTTCCAGAAAGCGAACGGGCACCTCTTCACCTTCAAAGCCCTGCTGGCGAATATCGGCGGTAAATGTCGCCCTTGTGTTGGTATATACCGGTTCACCATACTCTGTATCTGCGATCGCGATATCCCTAACGGTAGTAGTATCGCCAACGGGAACGGTAAAGAGCGGATTGGAGAGGTTTTGTGCTGCAAATACCGGATTTCGTCCTCGGGTAACAATTCCATCGCTGAAGAGAAGAGAGCTGACATATCGGTGTTCATTCTCCCGTATATGCTCCATTACATTATGGATGTTGGTTGAGCTCCCGGAGGCTGTTAAATCATCCCCATCTACTACATCTTCAGCAAAGAGGTAGTATCTGTAGTTAAATCGTTCATCTTTCTCTCCTCTGAATCTCTCCAGGATCTCATTGTAGCTATTCAATCCATCATACTCACCCCGTGTTACCGATAGCGACTGGCTGTCGTCAAGATAGACTGCAACTGTGGGCACTTCACTCTTTGTATACTCCCGAACCAAATAGGGGTTGATTAGCAGAAGCAGGAGAATCAGAAAAGCTGATGCGCGACAAGCGATTAGAGAGTATCGCTTCCATGGTTTTGTTGAATCGAGGTTGCTGTAGCTCCAC
Organism: Balneolaceae bacterium; assembly: GCA_020832225.1. Classification (GTDB taxonomy): domain Bacteria; phylum Bacteroidota; class Rhodothermia; order Balneolales; family Balneolaceae; genus Rhodohalobacter. The sequence goes on along the minus strand of JAFIFA010000013.1, from coordinate 582 downwards.
CAGGCAACCAGCAGCGATAGAATGGCCAGAATCGTAATTACGATGATCGGAATAACCGGACTGGTACCCTGTAAAAGCAGCGTGTTCATGTCCGGCAGGTCTTAAAGATTCTTCAGCAGCTTTCGGATCACCTTCTCCGTTGTAAGTCCTTCAGCTTCGGCCGCGTAGTTGGTCACAATTCTGTGTCGCAGTACAGGAACGGCCAATGCTTCAATATCTTCCATCTCAACGTTATAACGGCCGCGGGAGAGAGCCCGGGTTTTGGCACCAAGCACCAGGTATTGGGACGCACGCGGGCCGGCTCCCCAGCTCAGATATTTGTTTACCAGATCAGTAGCGTGTTCCGTGCCCGGCCGTGTTTGAGTAACGAGCTTAATCGTTTTGTCCAGAACGTGATCGGGAAGGGGAACTTCGCGAACCATCTTCTGAAATTCGATGATCTGCTCTCTCTCCAGCACAGAGTTGATCGGAACATTTCTTGGTGAGGTGGGTTGAGAGACGATCTGTTGCTCCTCACTTAGGGCGGGATAGTCGAGCCACAGATTGAACATAAAGCGGTCGAGCTGCGCTTCCGGGAGGGGA
>JAFIFA010000210.1 GCA_020832225.1 Balneolaceae bacterium | reverse complement strand
GTTGGAGCAATAGCGCATTTTAAGATAGGGTGACTGCGTTTCTGGAAGAATATCCAGATGGTCGGGTACCAGCAGGTGCGGGTGCTGCAGGCCCCTTGTACGTCCATACTCTTTACGGAACTGATCCAGACCATCCTGATCGAGGCCTTTATCAGGGGCGTAGATCTTGATGGCCGCCTCCGTGCCCGATACCGTATCCTCCACCAACCACACTACTGAAAAGCCTCCTTGTCCAAGGGGTTCCAACAGACGGTAGCGGTTGCTTAGTATTTCTCCTTCGGATAGATTCATATACTTTAAAAAATTCTGACCCTTATTTGTTGGGACCTACCACCTTTCACCCATTCTCTGCAAGTTATCTTGAGCAGTTTCATTACCTTGGCGAGCCGCTAACCTGTACAATCTTATAGCCTCTGATCGGTTCTGCGTAACCCCTTTGCCCTCTTCATACATCCAACCAAGGTTATTCTGCGCTGCTGCATGGTCCCGATTAACCGCCTTTCGATACCAACGCACAGCCTCTCGATCATTTTGGGAAACGCCATAACCATTCGAATACATCCAACCAAGACTGGTCTGTGCCGGGGCATAGTTAAGTTCAGCAGATCTTCTGTACCATTTTACCGCTTCTTGGTCATCTTCTCTAACACCTTCACCATTTCTGTACATCAATCCAAGCCTGTGCATGGCACCATATTCACCTTTTTGGGCCGCAAAAAAGTATAATGCCATTGCAGTACCATAATCTTGCGATACACCTTGACCAAATCGATATAGATTCGCCATATTTGATGAAGCTAATGCAAAACCTTGATCATCCGCTTTCTGATATAACTGATACGCCTTTGAGTAATCCGCAGGCATATAATTCCCGTTATGATACATATTGCCCAGGTTATTCAGTGCCGGAGCATAGTTATATTCTACCGCTTCCTCATACCATCCCTTGGAAACTCGATAGTTTGAACCGAAGCGATCTGGCGCATATAGATATCCGATCAAATATTTGGCATGAACGATCTCAATATCGGTAAATGGTGGATTGTCAGATATTAAGTGTTGGCTTTCAATAGAGTTGCTTTGCGGACTTCTACCGGCAACCTCCCTCAACTCATTTTCATTTTCTTCAACCATCTGACGAGCCCTCTCTCTGTCACGTTCCACACCCAATCCGATGTAATAAAGTTTTGCAAGCTCAGATTTAGCAATTGGGTGGCCCAACTCTACAGCCCGACGTAGTTTTGCAACGTTACTCTCCGATTCATCAAACTCCCAATACCAGGAGTGAATGAAATCTGTAAAAAGTTCAGAAGCTTCACGCCGGGTTCGTTCCTGTTCAGCACGTTCCTCCTCTCTTTCTCTCTCTTCTTGTATACGTCTCTGCTCTTCAACATTCGATGTTGTTTCGGGCTCTTCTGCAACCTCAGAATCATTATCCTGTTCAGTTTCATCAACTACTGCTACAGGTTCGCCTTCATTCTCTCCTTCAGATTGATCATTATCTGACAGAAAATAAAATCCGGTCAAACCTATAAAGAGCACTGCAGCAATAGCTGCGAATAGTTTACCTGATCCACTTCTCTTCCGATTTGCCCTGTAAGGAACACCCGCAGATTTTCCGGCACCATCTTTTGTTGTTTCATTGGGTACTACGGCCTGAAGCTCCGACCGACCGGCTATTCTCAACACCTTTTCAGTAGATCTCTTTGATCCTCTTAGGCTTATGCCAGCATCACGAAAATGCTGCACAATCTGCATCATACTTTTACCACTTTCTGCCATTTTGAGCCCCGCCTGCTCCAAATCAGAAAGCGAAGCTATATCTTCGCTTTTCATCCCGGACGGCGTCACTTTCTTCTGTGTCTTTCGCCCCTTCGGCTTTGCTGCCGGTTTCTCCTTGCTCTCCACCTCACCCCAGTAGCCTTCCTTCAGATACCCACGGGCAAGGCTCACAAGCTGCCCAGCCGTCGGACGCTTTGTATAGTCCACATTCATGCACGCATTCACAATCTTGTTCAACCGGCCTGAGTAGGCCTCGGGAAGGTTCGGCACCTGCGCCCCCGTGTTCAGGATCATCCCTCCGGCTCCGTCCCACGGCAGATTCCCTGTGCAGAGCTCATAAAGTGTGACTCCCAAAGAGAAAATATCGCCGGCAGGGGCATCCACCGGGTCAGCGATAAAGCGTTCTGGCGGGGAGTAGGAAACCGTCATATAAGACTGGTTGGCCGTCGCTTTCTTTAGCGTGGATTGCATCTGGCGGCTGATCCCAAAATCGGTCAGCAGAAAATCCCCGCTCTCGTCAATTAAAATATTGTCAGGTTTGATGTCCTGGTGGATCACCTTCTTTTTGTGCAGATGAGCCAGTCCGCTGCCCACCTGTTCCAGCAGGGTTGCGATCTCCTGCTCGGTTACCTTCTTCTCCCGGGCGATCCAGCTGTTCAAGGACCCGTTGGAGCAATAGCGCATTTTAAGATAGGGTGACTGCGTTTCTGGAAGAATATCCAGATGGTCGGGTACCAGCAGGTGCGGGTGCTGCAGGCCCCTTGT
>JAFIFA010000199.1 GCA_020832225.1 Balneolaceae bacterium | reverse complement strand
CCGAAGAAATACGGATGTGATAAATACGAAGGGCAAAAAAACCATAAAAAAATAATCCGAACCATTTTTGATCCGGATTATTATCAATACCTTCTGACTCAAAAAATGTGGAGCTACGGGGATTCGAACCCCGGACCTTCGCGCTGCCAGCGCGACGCTCTAGCCAGCTGAGCTATAGCCCCTCGTTCATCGGGAAAAGAATATATGATGATTCACCAACATAAGTCAAAAAAACCTTTTTGTTTGGTATTTCCAGTTATGTATTTTTTGATCAATCTAAAATATTTCTAACTTCGAACCTCACACTAACTGTACAGGAGAAAAACAATATGTTTAAATCACCTACATACCTATTTATGGGTTTGCTTGTTGCGGCACTGATATTTCAGTCCTGCGGCACCAGCGAACCAGAAGGAGAGCCGGACCCGCTTACTCTCGAATACCTGATGTCTCTCTCCGATGAGGAGCTGATGGAGCGTGACAGCGATGGTGATGGGCTTTCCGATTACGATGAAATTTACGTTTACGGAACAGACCCGCTCAATCCAGACACTGATGGTGACGGCCTTTCCGACTATGATGAAATTTACGTTTACGGCACAGACCCGCTGAACCCGGACACCGATGGTGACGGCCTATCTGACGGTGATGAGGTGAATGTTTATGGAACCGACCCACTTGACCCGGATACTGATGGCGATGGCCTGACCGACTGCCAGGAAGTACGCCACACTGTACAGTCTGAGTGCGAGGACCCTGATTTTGACGGTCCATTCGACGGCGGTTACGGAACAGACCCACTCGACCCGGACACTGATGGCGATGGCCTCACTGACGGTGACGAAGTGAATGTTTACGGAACAGACCCGCTGAACCCGGACACTGATGGTGACGGATTTAGTGATGGACAGGAGATTGAAATGGGAACCGACCCGCTCGATCCTAACGATCCTCCATTCATTGCTGAGCTGAACACAATCAACTTTGGATTTGACCGATCAAACATCACCGACCGTGCTGCACAGCTTCTCGCTGAAAACGTTGAGAAACTTCAGGAAGTTGAAGCTTTCCGTGTGAGAGTTGACGCTTACACTGATCACGTTGGTGGCGACCAGTATAACCTCCGACTAAGTGTTCGTCGTGCAAATGCAGTTGTTGACTTCTACAAAGACAACGGCATCTCTGAAGACAGAATTGAGTACAGAGGCCTCGGTAAAGCGCCACAGCCATGTGCTGAAGCAGAGCGCGATACAGATACTCCGGGCTGTGAGAGAAACCGTCGTGCGGAATCTCACCCACTCAACCCATATCCGTTCGAGCCTGAATTCTAAGGCAACCGAATCATTTGGAATTACAAGAAAGGCGGGCCGTTATACGGTCCGCCTTTTTTTATTTGGTTCAGGGTTCTAGGCTCATGGATAATGTTTTCAAGACCTGGTAGCACCGGAGCGAAGCGGTGGCCCTGCCAGCTTCTCTTCGGGTTACGGTTTTTTAACCACAACGGAAGCAAAGCAGGAACAAAGAGCACAAAGGCAAATCATGTCTGATCTGGGCCTATTTTGAATTTTTAGCTTGTTTTTGTTTCTGGTTGGTTTAACCGCGGCGGACGCAAAGAAGGCGCAAAGAGCGCTGAGGAAAGTTTCTGAACTCTCCCCCAATCCCGAGCCCTGAAGGGGCGCCGCCACCCCGCGCCGAGAAGCGGTTTTAGAATAGTAAAGGGGTTTGTCGAGGCGCAGTGGGAAAGGAGTTCGCAAAGGGATTATCGGATGAGATCCATGCTCCTTGCCCTCATAAACACCCCCTAATTTTCACAAATCAGGCTACGTCTTTTATTTCAAATATGTCCCCTTTCAAGAGTGGACTGTACAACCCTAAATTAAATTCTTACCTGCTCTCGGCTACCCTTACCAGCTTTTCTACCCAGAGACTTAAAAATATCTCGGTACACTCAACCCAATAAACGAACCGGGCGCATCGAGCCGCTTGGCAAAATCCAGCCTCAGGACACCAAACACGCTATTGAGGCTAACGCCCACTTCGCTATGAACAGATCCAGACGTATACCCCCCGCCTGGCATGACTCCCGAAGCCTGTGCTGCCCCTCCGAATAGAATGATCCCCCAACCTCTCTCAACCAGAGGATTCAAACCAATCAACTCAAACGGAATTGTTCTGAAATTGTGCTCTGCGTATGCCAGCCAGTATTCTGTTCCCGTATATGGAACACCCCTTCTCGTTTTAATTGAACCGAAAGGGCCAAATGCAGATAGCGAACCATCCACAGAGAGCGATCTCTGAATTGGCAGATCCCCGGTTGATGCTCCCGCCGAAAATATCAAATCGAGCGTATTGGCAAATAACCGCCTTGTGTAGAACGTCTCAATATTCCACGTAACCGTACCTTCTGCTCTCAGAAAATCGAATTCACTGCCCAAATCGGGAGAAGACCACTCAACAGAGAGAATTGCGCTGCGGCTTCCGGCAAAACCAGATATCCCCGGCTGCTCATTCAGCGCAAGCCGAAAATCGAGCGATCGAAGTTCACCCTCTTCTATCTCAGGATTCACCCTTCGTTCTGTGTGCCACCCAAATAGTGAGTGATCATAGATACCTTCCCGATTGTGAGTACGATGCAGCTCCCGCCTCACTGAAATCGTCAATAATGATCGCGGCACCAAATTCCTGACCCTCAATCCTGTCTCTATCCTTTCGTTGCGAAAGTAATCGAAGTAGTCGTCACCACCCAGCAGTGTGACGGTACTGTTCATAAATCGCCCCACATATTCAGAGCGATATTGTGTATCTGTTGCACGGTGGTAGCCCCCAAAAATCGAGAGTGATCTGCCTCCACCTGTAAGGATCCTCTGACCTATCTCAACTCCGGTATCCCACTCCTTGCCAAAGAAATTGTATCCTGCATATCCATCAACCCTCAAACCAATATCCCTGAAACGGCGGTTATAATTGGCACCAAGCTGATACCCATCAACTCGGTTGAAACCGGCTCTGGGGCTAATACCGGAGAGATTCGCCCCAAATCCCTGTGAACCTGTGCGCTCATCCTGCCGCTCAATCATTCTCGCCAGAAACCCTTCCGGTCTGAAGGCCTCCTCCAGGGTCCGCGTACTATCGATCGTTGCGTAAGCCCTCCTCTCATCGGCCGTCAATGGCACAGAGCCATCCAATTCCTCCAGCTCGGTTGGAGGAGCCCCGGGAACCGAATCAAGACGCACCAAAAGTGGTGAATCCCTGAAGACAGAGTCGGGAATCTCGGTGTTTAACTCGTAACCGGATAGCCTGGAAATCTGACGAAAGTTAATGGCGGGAAACCGCAGTCCAACCATCGCTATTCTGATCTTACCCTCAATTCTGACATCAACCGGTAGCCAAAAATCGCCTCCATAGTTGCTGAACTGCTGCATGTACGACAGATCAAACTCCTGAACCGGCGGAGGAAAGTTCACTACATCATTTGGCTTCAGATTCACCTCCAGAAGAGCATATTCCCTACCCAATACCCAGGCAACTCCCTCAAAAAGGGGTTGCCGTTCGCGACGGGGTTCAACGCCGATCTTATAGACCGGCACTCCATCCATCTGGGTTGTCTCCAAAAGCCGGAAGCGGTAGTAGCGGAGTGCATCCGGATGTGTGATGCCAACCATCCTGTAACCTGCTATCTCTATATTGTCGTCATAAAAATTGGGCAGATAGCGCACACCTGCAAAATTCTGATCGGCTCCCAGGTTGGATGTCTGCCTGCGGCTCCTTTGAACCTCCCTGTGCCCGTAGCGGCGGTCCCAGTAAGCTTCTGACTGGCTCTCGGTGATAGAGACGATGCTTGTATCACTTGCAATGGTTTGACGAGTGTATGCGTCAACACGGTAGTTATTCAGATCCTCTCTCCACAGCTTCTTCCTCTCGATAACCAATTCCATGATCGATAAGCCGGGATCACGATCTGTAACAACCACCTCATCCAGTTCTGTTCGCGATGGAGTGAGCTCAATTCTGACCGGAAACTCACTCTCCTCATCCAGCTCCATAGTTACGCTGTTATAACCGATATAGCGCACGGTTATGGAGACCGGCAGTACCTCTGCAGTGAATGAGAACTCACCCTCTCGGCTCGTAATGGTACCGGATAGGCCATCACCTATCAATACAGTTGCTGATGGGAGTGTCTCACCGGTTTCGCTATCCACCACAATCCCGGAAATTGGATATCTTGTCTCAGCTAAACCGGGTTCAGATAAGCTCAGAAAAAGAAGTAGCGGTAGTAGGAAATGCATGTGAGGGGATGAGGTTCTGCCGTAATTGGTATGATAACATTACGCATCAGATCCCGGTTCGTTTCGCAGAAATTTGAAATTGCTGAACTTTATTGGGAAAGGGAGAATCTGAAAATCAAAAAGAGGGGAGATCAGGCGTTTTCTAGAACAACAGCCGGCTCAAGCGGTTTAACCACCACTTCATCATCCGGCTCAAATAGAACCCTGTTATCGGTATGGACAATATAGCGCTCGCCGTTGCACTCTACGTGATAAGTGATGTCGTGCCCCTTGAACTCTCTTCCAATGATGATCCCTTTACTACAGCCGTTCAGAGCTCCATTGGGTCTCTCAATAGTGAGGTGTTCAGGTCGAATAGAGCAGGTGACCTGACCGCTCGCTTTGCAGTTGAGGCGCAGACAGCCAAGATTGGTATGAATACATCCTTCATCATTTACAACTGCCTCAAAAAGGTTGGTTCGCCCTAAAAACTGTGCAACAAAGCGTGTTTTTGGCTGATAGTAGACCTCTTCCGGTGTGCCGATCTGTTCAATTTTACCATCGTTCATAACCGCAATTCGATCTGCAAAGGAGAGAGCCTCCTCCTGATCGTGGGTAACCAACACGGCACTCATGCCCGCTTTCTTCAGAATAGCACGTACCTCTTTGCGTGTGCTATCCCGAAGCATGGCGTCGAGATTGGAGAATGGCTCATCCAGCAGAACCAGTTTGGGCTCGGGTGCAATTGCGCGTGCCAGGGCTACTCTCTGTTGCTGTCCGCCCGATAATTCCGCAGGGCTTTTATCTTTATGGTCACCCATCCCGGTTCGACAAAGTACCTCTTCAGCAAATACACTCCGCTTATATCTCGGAAGAGATGTAAGGCCAAAAGCGACATTGTCGAGGGCAGTCATGTGCGGAAAGAGTGCATAGTCTTGAAAGACAAAACCGATCCCCCGCTTTTGTGGAGCGATATGCGTTTTGCCCGAAGAGAGAGTCTCTCCTGCAAGTTCAACGGAGCCGCTGTCTACACGTTCAAAACCCGAAATCATTCTGAGCGTTGTGGTTTTACCACAGCCGCTAGGTCCGAGAAGGGCAAAGATTTCATTCTCCTGAACAGAAAATGAAACACCCTTTACGACGGGGGTGTTTTTCTCGAATGATTTTTCAATTTTTTGAACGTTTAGCAACATCGGCACATGCATTGTTTGCTTGTAGACGGTGTTTTTCCGCCTATTTAAAATCAGTCTATATAAATTAACTAAAAAATCACTCTCATTAAAGATCTTTCCCCTGCTGTGTTCAAGTCACTAGTGCAACAGCGCGGTGTTTTAGTGTTTGCTGTATGGGTGAAAGGTAATCAAATTTTCGAATAGGTCGATTGTTCAGGTGACGCTCGACGGTTTTGATTTGCTCATCAGATATTTCTCGCAGAT
>JAFIFA010000017.1 GCA_020832225.1 Balneolaceae bacterium | reverse complement strand
GAGGAAGCTCTGAAAAAGACACAACCGGATGCTGTATGCGTGAGCACTTATCCGGGCACGCATGCGGAATACTCAATTAAAGCACTGGAAGCGGGCGCTCATGTCTTTGTGGAGAAGCCGATCGCCGAGACGGTGGAGGATGCGGAGAAAGTAGTAAAGGCCGCCGAGAAAGCCGGCAAGTAGGTCGTTGTTGGGTATATTTTGCGTCACCATCCGGGGTGGAAGCAGTTTATCGAAAAAGCTCAGGGGCTGGGCAAGCCACTCGTGATGCGAATGAACCTGAACCAGCAGAGTACCGGAGAGGAGTGGGGCGTTCATAAAAGCATCATGGAGGCGATGTCGCCCATTGTGGATTGCGGTGTGCACTACGTGGATGTGATGTGCCAGATGACGAAAGCGAAACCGACTCACGTTCATGCAATCGGTGCACGGCTGAGCGATGAGATCGATAAGGAGATGTACAACTATGGACAGCTTCAGGTTCGTTTTGATGACGGATCGGTGGGCTGGTACGAATCAGGATGGGGACCAATGATTAGCGAGCAGGCCTATTTTGTAAAGGATGTGATGGGGCCGAAGGGAAGCGTGAGCATTCGGAAGAATACGTTTGATCAGCCGCGCGGTGTTTCAGCCGATATCGGACAGCATACAACGGTGAATCAGCTTCATCTCCACCATTCTGAAATGGATAAAAACGGAAAGCTGAAGCATGATGATGAGTATATCGACACACCGGATGAGCCGGGCCATGATGATCTCTGCTACTTGGAACAGAGCTACTTCCTGAAAGCGATCAAAGAGGATCTGGACCTTTCAGGCCACCTCAGGGAAGTGGTACACACCCTCAAAATTGTACTCGCCAGCGATGAATCGGTCAAGACGGGGAAAGCGGTAGAGCTTTAGTGTGGGGCAAATCAACCGGCCTGATCCGTCTCCTCTTTCTTGTGTGCATAGGGCAGAAGCTCTTCCATCGAGACGTAGTGAAGCGCCTTTTCATTTGTGGCCTCCAATACTACTTTGGGGGCCTTACCGGCGTCATACGCCTCCTTCCATCTCAAGACACAAAGACACCATCTGTCGCCTGCCTTCAAGCCCGGAAACCGGTATTGTGGAATAGGAGTGGAGAGATCGTTGCCCATCGCCTTTGAAAATTTCAGAAATTCGTCGGTCATCACCGCACAGACCATATGCCGTCCCGAATCGTCTTTGCCAGAATCGCAACAGCCGTTGCGGTAGAATCCGGTTAGTGGATTTTTACTGCATACTGCAATCGGTTCGCCAAACAGGTTGAGAGACTTTTCACTCATCAATGAACTCCAGTTTTTTTGTTTTGAGATCGACTTTTCTGTAGAAACAAGCTTTGCGGTGTTTGCCGTTCTGATTTTTTGTGTGGCAGACACCGTCACCCTCCAGCGTCACCCTGTAAACCAGAGCATCCTGATCGCAATCAACCAGAACCTCATCGAGCAGAAGCCGGTTTCCGGACGTTAATCCTTTCTCCCAAAGCTCATTTCGGCTCGTACTCCAGAATGTAGCTCTGCCGTTTTTGATGGTCTGCTCCAGCGCATCAGGGTTCACCGATGCGATCATCAGAATTTTTCCGGTGGAGCTCTCCTGAACGGCTACAGGCAGAAGACCACCTCTCTTTTTGAACCTCAGGCTGAGTGTTAGCCCCTCTTCAATATCCCTATTCTGTTCTGACATGAATCACGCTTATTTGATCGTTCTGTTCAATCAACAAGGTACGGGATCAGGCAGAGAAAAGTGAGGCGGCAGTTAATTTCACTTTCCGTTACGGATTTTCTGCACAGCCCTGTAGATGCGGATCATGTCGGTTGCGATCATCTTGCAGGTTTCGTCGTAAGCACTCTCTTCCTGCTCGGTGTCATCTGCAAATTTGGGATCGGTGTAGGTGAAGGGGATCCGCAGTTCTGCAGCTGGAATAAAGGGGCAGTTGTCGTCAGCATGATCACACGTCATGATGGCTGCAAAGCGATCAACGGAATTGGTTGCATCATCAAACAGCTTGGACCACAAACGAACCGACTTTTCACTTTCCGGATCAGTGAGCGTGTAGACCGGATTACCATCACCTTTTGACGAGGCTTTAAGGCCGGCTCGTATAAGTGCGGCCACGGTTCTTTCATTGCAGGCAGTTACTTCCGTTCCCCCGGAATAAGAGCGGGTGAAATTGAGTCCCAGCCACGCCTGTACCATTACGCTCCAGGTCTGGGCAAACTGGCTGCGCCTTGAGTTGTGGGTGCAGATAAAGTTCAGGTTTGGGGTTGCTCCCTTCTTAAGTTCATCGGCAATCCATTTGGCGATGGATTGGATCACTGCATTGTGCCGCTCCGGTTTGGTCTCTTTGAGTTCGCTCTCGATACCGGTAAGGTAATCTGATATCATATCTGTAATCGATTATGTTTCAACTAAGAAGAGAATGTAGGGGTTTAAAAGTTATTTTAATGTTATGGTTTGCTTCAAGTCCGATTTCCTCTTACCATTGTCGTGCGTCAGGTTTCCGTTGAGATGCCATCTCAGGCTCTCACGGAATTAAAAGGGAATCCGGTGACCGAAATCAGGAAGTCCGGAACTATCCCCGTAGCTGTAAGCTCAACAAAGCCATTCGTATCGAAGCCACTGCCTCTGAGAGAGGCGGGAAGGCGCGGATGGGAGTAAGTCAGAAGACCTGCCCGATGCGTCATATTCAGGCTTTCGGAGGAAGAGCCGGGAATGTAGGTCCGCTCTGCAATCCGGAGCGGCTATGTGCCCATCTTTTTCACAATCGGAAGCTCATTGGTTCAACTATAATTAAATCAAACCATGAGCAAACAACTACTAACTATGCTTACACTTGCCGGGCTGATATTGTTCAGTCCCGCGATCTACTCTCAGCCATCACAACCAACGCCGGAACCGGAAGTGACCGACTCACTGCAGCTGGACCGGATTGTGATTACAGCATCCAAAATCCCACTATCTCAACGGGAAACTACCAAGCCGGTTATCATCATCGATCGGCAGGAGATTGAGCGCAGCGGGAGCAGGGATCTTTCGCAAATACTCAATAACCAAAGCGGGATTCGTGTCAATGATTCCTATGGTGCCCCGTCCAACGGACGAATTCTTTACCTTCAGGGAGCTGCTGCAGCCAACACCCTCATACTTTTAGATGGATTGCCGATTTCTGATCCCTCCGGTGTAGGCGGCCTGTTCGATTTGCGACTGCTTCCAACCAACAATATTGAGCAGATTGAGGTAATTAAGGGCAGTCAGTCTACACTTTACGGCACCGATGCGATTGCAGGCGTTGTGAACCTGATCACCAGGGAAGGCGGACCGGAACCGATCAGCGGATCCGCGCGTCTATCATACGGGGCATACAATACCTTCAATGGATCTGTTGGCGTTCAGGGTTCTGCACTACCATCACTTCGGTACTCGCTCCACTACAATCGCGAGAGCAGTGACGGATTTAGCGCAGCAGAAGATCCCAATGGAACCGGAGATTTTGAAGCAGATGGCTATGAGTTGGACAGTTTTTACGGAAGGTTTGATTGGGATTTGACTTCAAACCTGACGATCTCTCCTTTTCTTAACTACTCAAACAATGAAGGGGAGTATGACGATGGTGCATTTATGGATGCAGATAATCGATATGAACTGCGGATGTTCAACCCGGGCGTGCAGGCTGTCTACAGTGATGGCCCGCTTCGCGTTAACGGAGGGTATAACTTTACGCGAACAAACCGTTCATTCCTGACGGAGTTCTCTGAAAATGAGTTTGAGGCAGATTTTCACAACGCCGATCTCTTTGCAAACTACGAAATCACACCGAACCTGCTGGTTCTTGGTGGTGTGAATGCTCAGGATTTCTCCATTCCTGGCGGAATTGATGATGCAGGAAGCCGAGATGCCCAGATTCTGAGCCCCTACGCAACACTTTACCTCCGAAATCTGAATGGATTCAGTGCGGAGATCGGATATCGGCTGAACAGCCACTCCGAGTATGGCACCAACGCCACATATAGCTTTGCTCCGTCATTTGACGTGAATGAAAATCTGAGATTTTTCGGATCGATTACCACCGGCTTTAAAGCGCCAACCCTGGATGAGCTTTTTGGTCCGTTTGGCCCCAATCCGGATCTGGACCCGCAGCGCAGCCTCTACATGAATTTTGGTACAGAGCTCTATCTGCTCGCCAACTCTCTGAAGCTCTCAGCCAACTTTTTCACCCGTGATATTGACGACCTGATCGTTTTTACGTTCGATCCGGGCTACATCAACCGGGACAGGCAAGAAGATTACGGTGTTGAACTCTCTGCAGACTGGATCGTCTCGAACAGACTTTCCCTGGGCGGTTGGTACAACTACCTGGAAGGGGAGATCACCACTCTGGATGATGCCGGTGAAGAGACCTCGTTCAACAACCTGATTCGCCGACCAACCCACAGTTTTGGGATGCGTGCCGGGGTTCAGATTACGGACCGGCTCTATGCTGCCGTTGACGGAGAGTTCAACGGTGAACGAACCGATCTCTTCTTTGATCCCGCAAACAACTTTGCACAAGAGGAGGTCGCACTCGATCGCTACACGCTCGTGAACCTCTACGCCTCCTACTCCATACCAGCCTACAATCTTTCACTCTTTGCTGATGTGAAGAATCTCTTCAACAGCGATTTTACTGAGGTATATGGATTCAACACCACCGGAATTGCGCTGAATGGAGGAGTACGGTTTAGTTTTTGATATGTAGAATGATTCACTCCCAAGAGCCCGGGCCTGAAAGGTTCGGGCTTTTTCTGTTTTTGAGAAGAAGGAGGATAGAGAGATTGACTGATTTCTCAAGGAAGGCTCATTTTTTGCACGCGAAGCTAAATAAAGGGTGATTCAAATAGGTTAGGGGCATATTTAAAGCTTTTTAGCAGGAAATTATTCTGGTCCAACCACCCATGGCCCCTCCTACATAAGGAGGGGATTCTTTCAATTACGACTATTTTCCCATAAATAAGCACTTTTGCACCGATCCCTCCCCGAATGGTGGGGCAGGCTCTTGAAAAGGAGGGGAGATTAATTTCTCAAATTCTTATATCGAACCCAGGTTTTTACTATATCGACGGGTAATCCAGTGCCAGATCAGGCCGATTCCAATCACCACGGTTCCGAGAAGAATGATGGCGGGATCGATCCAGAGAGCGAGGAATAGGCAGCCGAAAAGTCCTATTATGGGAACAATACGGGGATAGAGCCTCTGCTCCTCGGGCAGAAAGAGTGCGGAGAGGTTGGTGATGGAGTAGTAGATCAAAACCGTAAAGGCACTGAACGACCATGTGAAGACCACATCACCGCTTAGCACCAGCAGACCAATAATGACGCAGGTTACCCAAACGGCAACCACCGGGCTTTGTGTCTCTTTGTTGATGCGGGCAATTGCGTGGGGTACATCACGCCTTCTGGCCATGCCGAGCAGAACCCTGGAGAGACCCAGTAACAGGTTCAGCAGCACACCAAGCATGGCTGTGACCGCTGCAATCGTAACAATTGGCCCAATAACCGGAACGGAGAGTGCCTGGGCCACAATCATCAGCGGAGCAGCCTCACCCTCGGTTGTCATTCCAAAGGCCTCGGCACCCATAACCTGAATCGCCGTGAGCGTGACTGAAAGATAGATCACCACAATCACAACCATGGCCACGATGATCGCTTTAGGGATGGTGGTTCGCGGTTCGGCCACCTCTTCACCCAGTGTGGCGATACGCCCATATCCTGTATATGCCACAAACATCAGTGCGGATGCGTAGAGGATAGAGGAGAGGGAGGTGTCTGAAGTGGCGTTAGTCAAAGGATCTAAGGGCAGGCCATTGATGAAGAGTGAGGTTACAACCAGAGCTGCAAGGCCTGCAAGGGTGATCGATACTATCCACTTGTTAGCGCTGTTGCTTCGTTGAATTCCACCCGATACAAGTGCGGTCATGATGATTAGCAGCAAAAGTCCGGCGCCCGTTATAACCATGTTGCTGGTATCAACCCCAAAAGCGTAGAACAGATAACCAATACAGCCCAGCACGGCAGTGGCCGCCGAGGCCGATTTGGCCACCATAAACATCCAGCCCGCCGTAAAACCAAACCAGGAGTTGATAAACTTGTAACCATACTCATAGGTGCCACCGCTAACCGGATGCGCTGCCGCGAGCTGGGCACTGCTGAGACCGTTAAACGCTGCAAGTATAGCGGCTACAATAATGGCGATAACAATACCGGTTCCCGCAACCTCCGTGGCAATGGCAATACTGACAAATATACCCGTTCCAATAATCGATCCCAGACCCATTAAAACGGCTCCGGGTGTGCAAATGGCGCGTTTCAGCTCGTCTGTCATAAAAAAAGAGATAGTTACTGATGGATTCAGCTTGCCAACATAGTAAAAGTTGAGGAAGATCATGTTACCAAACTGAAAAGATTCATCCCGAAATTCGGGTACATTTTCAGGCAAAGATTAACTATCATAAGCTGAGGACGGATACGATTAAACCATTCTGTTTCAGAACTTACCAACCACACCCAAAGAGATGGAGACGAGCTTTACAGATCATAAATGGTATGTAAAATATACCTATGTACTGGCCGGACTAATTCTAACCGTATACGCCATGATTATGGCGAAAACGGTTCTTTTGCCGTTTCTCTTCGCCCTCTTCTTGTCGATTCTTTTGTCACCAATAAGCCGTTGGCTGGAGAGTTATAAGGTTCCGCGCTTTTTGGGAGCTTTGGCAGCCCTTCTGACCGGAATTGGGCTTCTCTTTGGACTGGGATACTTTTTCTATAATCAGATTACCGCATTTGCCGCAGATGCCGATATGTTTGTGGAGCGACTTGAAGATCTGCTTGAAGAAGCTGAAGCATTTCTTTCCACATGGTTTGTGATTGAAGGTGGATTGAATCTGGACAGGGCTGTAAATGAAATTGTGGACTATGTTCAGGATAATGCAGAGTCATTGCTGAGTGGCATGACCGGCGTTGCCTCAACCGTTACCGCGTTTTTCCTGGTTCCCATCTATATGTTTCTGATCCTGCTCTTTCGGGATTTGCTAAAAAACTTTGTTCTCAAGGCGTTTGGTAAGGGTGAGCCGGTACGTGAGGAAAAAGTGGCCAAGATCGTCACTAAGATGAAAACCCTTGTACAGAGGTACATTCTGGGCATGCTGATGGTTATCGGTATTCTTGCGATTCTGAACTCTACCATGCTTCTGATTATTGGCGTGGAGCATGCGATCTTTTTTGGTGTGTTTGCCGCCATGCTTAATGTGATTCCGTTTCTCGGGCCAATCATGGGTTCCATTCTGCCGATTCTCTACGCCTTGATCACCATGGACTCCCTGATCTACCCGGTGATTATTCTGCTTGGTTTCTACATCATTCAGCTCTTTGAGAGCAACCTCTTTACACCGGTTATTGTGGGAAGTCAGGTTAGTATGAATGCGCTTGTTACGCTTCTGCTCATCTTTATCGGAGCCCAGATCTGGGGCCTTGCCGGTATGATTCTCTTTATTCCGCTTGGAGCTATCCTAAAGATCATTTGTGATGAAATTGAATCGCTTCAGCCATATGGATACCTGCTTGGCCGGTCGAAAGGCGATAAAAGTGAGGAGAGAAGCGGGCTGGCTAAGAAAATCAGTGAGTTTTCAGAGAAGGCGAAAGAGAAGGTCGATTTCAATGAGTACAAAGAGTCTGATAATGGTGGAGAGGATTCTGAGCCTGAATCAACCGATAAAAAGAGTGACGAGAAAGAGACTGTTTCTGATCGTTAGAGCGGGTGTTTAGTTTCCATATCAATGTTGAGCGTTTACATCCACCTTCATAGTGGGATTATCGTGCTTCGTTCTAAAAACTCACCTGCCTTATAAGCATCAAGCTTGAAAAATTTCATCCCAGTCTTATATTAAAGCAGGATAAACATCTCAAATTCAGCCAGAAGATCATGAAAACCACTTTCAAATACCTTTTACTTTCACTTCTTACGCTCGCTCTTTTTGTTTCCTGTGATGCACCAACTGAAGGGGACGTGGTAGTGATCGAAAACGTAAACGTACTCAGCATGGAGAGCGATGAGATTCTGGAAAACCAGTCGATCATTATCTCTGATGGCCGTATTACATGGATGGGCAGTGCAACGGAGGCGCATACTCCACCCGGTGCAACCATCATTACCGGCGACTTCTATGTGATGCCGGGGCTTGCCGAGATGCATGCCCATATTCCGCCTGAACGACAAGGCAGCGACTATATGGAGGCTGTGCTTGGCCTCTATCTGTCGCAGGGACTCACCACTATTCGGGGTATGCTGGGTGAACCGGCACATCTTGAGTTTCGGGAAAAAGCTGCCGCCGGAGAGATCAGCAGCCCACGGGTTTTTACTTCCGGACCATCATTTAGCGGCAACAGCGTAAGCGAACCGGATGAGGCGCGCCAAAGGGTTCGGGACCAAAAAGAGGCCGGATATGATCTGCTGAAATTTCATCCCGGAATGAGCCTTGAGGTTTTTGAGGCAACCGTGGATGAGGCAAATCAACAGGGTATCGAGTTTGCAGGGCATATTTCACTTCCTGTGGGGCTGGAGCGCAGCCTTGAGGCCGGTAAGGCATCGATCGATCACCTGGACCGCTACATGGAGTTTCTGGCCGGTGATGCCGCCGAACGTGATGATCCGCCAATCATCTACTTTGGGTATGATCTGACCAATGAGATTGATGAAGATCTGATCGATGAAGCAGCAAGAAAGACGGTGGAAGCCGGCGTCTGGAACGTGCCTACAAATACACTTCTCGTGAATGTATTTAGTCCCGATTACAGCATAGAGGAGATGCGATCCTGGCCGGGAATGGAGTTTATACCGGAGCAGACCGTAAATGGCTGGGCCGACTATGTTGAGGATGTGCGAACCGGGTCTGATTACGACGAAGAGCAGGCACGCCGCTTCCTTGAGATCCGAAACAGGATCACAAAAGCACTTCACGACCATGATGCCGGACTCCTTCTCGGGGCCGATGCACCTCAGATCTTCAATCCGCCCGGATACTCTGCACACCGTGAACTTGCACTGCTTGTTGAGGCGGGACTTACACCCTTTGAGGCACTCAAAACAGGAACTGTGAACGTAGGTGTCTACTTAAACGAAGAGGGTGAAACCGGAATGGTGGCGCCGGGCTATCGGGCCGATCTCATTTTTCTATCCTCAAATCCGCTTGAATCGATCCCTTTTCACGATGCCATTGAGGGCGTGATGAAAGATGGAAAATTTTACGATGCGGAAGAACTTGAGGCGCTGAGAGAAAAGATGAGGGACTCGCTGTAGGGATTGATGAATCCCGGATTTGGGCATTCATTGGCGTTATTTTAATGATCTGTTCTGCCCGAAGTTTGTCGTCAAATTTCGGGCAGGCGAAATTTGTAGATCTGTTCCCAACCCACCGAAAAGATCTCAAGCGGATCGTTTGGGTTATAAGTAATCCCCCTTATGGCTCGAATGCCTGTTCCCTCATATCCTTTCTCTTTCAGATAGTAGTTGGCAAGCAGCCGGGCGTGTCCGTCATCACCAATGCGAAAACGAAATATACCACCCCGGGTTTGAAGCAGTAGCTCACCATTGGGTAGATATAGTTGTGAGATGTAGAGTGAGGAGACCCTTTCACCATCATTACCCCGGGGTGGAAAGGGAGTCAGGGAGGGATTATTTACTGAATCGATATAGCTTGTCTGGAACTGCACGGTATTGAGGTGCTCAAATTGATCAAATAGAAAGAGGTAGGGAAGCCCTGCATAAACAGCAGCCAGTCGATTGTCGTGACTCATCGTGAAGTGAACTCTGTTGTAGGCTCCGGGCTGCATACCGGAGGGGATGATTCTTGGCATCAGGTGCTTAACCACAGAGTCCGGTTTTGAAATGGTTGCCACTTCCAATATTGTAGGGTTTTCTGATACGGAGAATAATCCGGAAGAGAGATGATTCTCATAGACGATATAATCGCTGTTCATTACGGCTTTGACTGCATTGGGGGAACCGGAAAGGGGTTCAAATGGAAAATTTTCCTGAAACTGAAAGTTGTAATCAAAGCGGGAGAAGCGTTTCAGGGAGGTATCGTGTATGTAGAGGCTCTCTCCATCGCTCATTATTTCAAATGGCTGAATAAACTCCCCCGGCCCGCGACCTTCACCTCCAATTCTGAAAGCGGGAACTCCCGTTTGAGGGTCGATTGCGATCACATTCGCAGACATGAAGCCATTCAGAATCAGATAGTCTTGAAACGGAATAATCTGTGTGGGTCTGCTCAGATTGACCTGATCATCCAGATAGAGATCCTCACTAAGGATCATATCATTGGTAATATAGATGGTGTCAACTGGTTGAGCATCCAGGTCGATTACCTGAAAAGAAGCACCGGTAAGAAATTCATTTAGCGCTTCAGATGGGGTTACAGGAGGTTCAGGTGCGCTATCTGATCCGCAAGAGATCAGGAAAATGAGAAGCAGGGTGGCGGTCGCTTTTTTCATCTCCGGTTTACAGGTTAGCTGAACATTTCGGTTTGGATGATTCTCTTATATGCAGGTCATTTGATGTCTTGATCATGCTCAAACCACTCTCACTGAGCGGGTTTGGTCTTCCCTAAGTGGATTTTTATCTCCTGAGGTTATCTGTGATTTTACGATATTTACTCCGTAAATGTTCAACAAATCTCTCTTACATGAGTTTTTCTACCATCGTACGGCTGATTACACTGCCTATTCTTCTGCTAACCATCGTTATCACTCACCCGCTTACTGCTCAGGAACTCTATCAAAAACCTGACCAGGAGATTATCGACATTCTGGAAGCGCCCACACTGCCCGATGTACGTCTGGCCCCGGATGGTGAGTGGAAGCTGATGCTTCATCGTCCGCGTATGCTGGAGCTGGCCGACATCTCCCGGGAACGATACGATCTGGCCGGATACCGGATCGACCCTGCCAATAACGGCCCGTCACTTTCCCGCAATCCATTGGTTAACCGTATTGTTTTTGAACGGCTCGATGGCAGCGAATCGATAGAGGTAAACCTACCTGAAGGAAGTTCTGCCGATCACATAAACTGGAGATCGGGAGGGGAGGAGCTCTTCTTCTCACTTGTAAAGGATAACGGTTATTACCTCTACCGCGTAAAAACCGGGGAAAACGAGATTGAGCGCGTTAGCGGTGGCCGGCTTAATGCGATTTCAGGTACTCCCTGCAGCTGGCTGAACAGCGATGAGCTGCTCTGCAAGATGGTGCCCGAAGATCGGGGACCTGAACCGGAGCGGCCCGATGTTCCGCTTGGGCCGATGTCTCAGCGATCAACAGATGAAGCAACCCCTGTTCGAACATTTCAGGATCTGCTTCAATCACCATACGATGGTGACCTCTATGAGTACTACTTTACATCCCAGCTTACAAAAGTTGATGCCGATGACGGATCACAGCGAACAATCGGTGAGCCTGCAATTTTTGATCAGCTCACTCCATCACCCAATCGAGATCTTTTGTTTGTATCGCGTACCGTTCGCCCCTTCTCCTACATCGTGCCGGACCACTGGAGAGAGAACGACTGGTTTCCGCGTGAAATGGAGGTGTGGGACATGAACGGTGAGAAGCAGGCCTCCATCGCTTCGCTGCCGCTTTCGGAAGAAGTGGCGGTCTACTCAAGCCGTCCCGGTCCGCGAGACATTCACTGGAAACGGGGCTCCGACCGAACTCTCGTTTGGGCAGAACTTGCGGAGGAGTCCGATGCCTTTACCGAGCATATCTTTGTTTCAGAATATCCGTTTGAGGATAAGGATCGAATTCTCTCACTCGAGGATAACTACTGGAGCCTTCAGTGGACCGACGATGGCCGGGCGATGGTGACCGAGGTGGACCGGTATCCATTCAGAGCCGCCAGCTGGTCGCGGACCTGGGTGCTCAGCTCCGTGGACGATCGGGAACCCTTCCTGCTTTGGGACCGCAGCGTGGAGGATCAGTTTGATGACCCCGGCACTCCGCTTGGCGGCGGTAATTCCGTTCGCAACGATGGCGACTGGATCTACCTCCGGGGCTCAGGACTAAGTCCGGATGGCGCCACGCCCTTTGTTGATAAGCTCAACATCACCAGTGGTGAAACCGAAAGGGTATGGCAGAGCAGTGAGGACTATTATGAATATCCGGTTAATGTGATGTCTGAAGAGCGGATGGTGATTCGCCGGGAGTCGGCCAGCACCCCGCCTCACCTGGTATTGGCAGACTATTCTGACGGAAGTGAGCTGGTACTGGCCGATATGGAAGATCCCGCTCCTCAGCTTCGTGAAGTTGAGAAGAGAGTGCTGGTCTATGAGCGTGAAGACGGTATTCAGCTTGCCGGCACGCTCTACCTGCCGCCCGGATATGACGGAGAGGAGAAGCTGCCGATGGTGCTCTGGGCCTACCCGCGGGAATATGTCTCAGCGGATGCTGCCGGTCAGGTTCCCGCCGACGACAACCGCTTTCAGATGATTGGGGGCTCTTCACACATGTTCTTTCTGCTGAGAGGATATGCGGTGCTTGATGGTGCTTCCATCGCGATTCTGGGTGGTGAAACGGCCAATGATGAGTATGTGGAACAGCTGGTGATGAGTGCCGAGGCAGCTGTGAATGCCGCTGTTGCTGAAGGAGTGATCGATCCCGGCCGGATTGGGGTAGGCGGCCACAGTTATGGCGGGTTTATGACGGCAAACCTACTTGCACATTCGGATCTGTTTCGGGCAGGAATTGCGAGAAGTGCGGCATTTAACCGGACACTTACACCCTTTGGATTCCAAAATGAACTGAGAACGCTGTGGGAGGCACCGGAAGTTTATATGGAGATGTCACCATTCATGAATGCCCACCTGATCGAAGCACCGCTGCTGATGATTCACGGGGAGGATGATCCAAACCCGGGAACGTTTCCGATGCAGTCTGAGAGAATGTTTCATGCCCTGAAGGGAATGGGCAAAGAGGCCAAGCTGGTGATGCTGCCCTTTGAAGATCACGGCTACGGAGCCCGTGAGTCGATCTACCAGACGCTCGTGGAGATGTTCGAGTGGTTTGAGGAGCATTTGTAGCAGGGCTCAGGGTGCAAGTCTCAGGCAGCAGGGCGAAAGATTAAAACCTTCAAGCGTTCCCGGGCTTTTCCGGGATCCTTGAAGCGTTTGGGACAGGGACGGGACTCAATGCATAAGACTAATATTATCATTCAAAAAAGATATAACAATTGATTACTTCCTATGAGAATTTCTCGATCTTGTATAATTGAGGATGAAAAGATTGAACATTATCTGCTCTCGTACAGACCGCGAAATGATAAATCCAAATGGCTTGGGTTTGGCGGGATACTCTAAAGAGAATTGGCAGATCCTTAAAAGGGATATCAGGATACAATTATTGCCTACTAATGCAGAATTAATTGAAATTACACAGTTTGGGGAATTATTTGAGTCTAAGGGAGTCTTAATTGGACCCAATGGTAAATCATTATCTGTAAAGTCAATTTGGATGAATGACTACAAATTTGAAAATTACAGGTTCATAACTATGTATCCGGCTAAATCATAAAAACATGAAGTTTGAACTTTACTCAGAAGTTGTATTGCTAAGAGATTTTAAGGAAAAACACCTTCGGAAAGGTGATTTGGCAACGGTAGTAGACCGTCACGATCCGGTCAAGGAAGAGTTTGGATATACCCTGGAAGTATTCAATGCAGTTGGTGATACAATTACCGTTTTAACAGTTAAGGAGTCTGAAATTGAGCATCTCAATGAGAACGATATGCTTAATGTTCGAAAAATTGAATCTGCATAAATGATCTCTTAATCTCATCTCAAGACTCAGGACTCAAGATTCATCTCATTTCTTTTGCTCTCTTAAATCATCTTTGTACGCAATCCCTTCCGAATCAAGAAAGTCAGCGGCAATTTTCTTCATCACCTGGTTTTTAAAGCTGAACCAATCATTTCGGATGCCATAATCAAATACCTTGTCTTTAAAATACCGGAATGCACCGCGTCCGCGAATGGCGTTAAACAAATCATCTTTTATCGCCCCGTCATCCAGAGACCGTATAAAATCTTCCATAATTTGGTATTCGTGAATCTCGAACTTGGAGGGGAGCGGGATAAAATCGTCCGACTCGTCCGTTTCGCGAAGTATAGGTATAGTCTCCTGCTGCCAGGGCGGGAGGTCTTCAATCGGCTCGCCATCATCCAGGTGCCGCAAAGCGTAGTAATCGTCTTCGGTGAGGATCCTCAGTTCACCGGTTTTCCGGTTGATGAACGCCGTGATCAACTCATTTTGCTGGCCCATTTCATCGATAACTTCCTGCAGGGATACGGGTAAGGACATTGGTATTCTCCATTTAATTCAACGGTTTCGGGTTTTAAGTTATAAAATTGATAGTTTGATTTCTCACAGTTTCAATGAATTTTTTACTCTGCATCAGCATATACCATGAGCTTCTTCATCGATCCTGAGGAACCTGAGATCTACTTTCCATCGGTAATCATGGAGCGTGGAGCCTCATATTATTCATCCGGGGCGATCCGTAATCTTGCGCAGTCTGATAACGGCACCTGGATTGCCGAGGTGGAGGGAACCGAAACGTATCTTATTACCCTAAAACCCACTGACAGCGGTTGGTTCAACTGCCGATGCACTTGCCCGTATGCGTATGATGCTCCCTATAAACACATTTCCGCCGTGATGATGGCCCTTGAGGATGAATCCGGCATCCGTGGTGTGCAGGAAGCGGAAGCAAAGTCCTATTCGTCAAACCCTGCAGATCACTTTGATGAAATTCTGAATCGCTCCGGAAAAGATGTGCTGGCAGAGTTTATCCGGATAATGGCTGCGAACGATCCCAATTTCAAAAATCAATTTCTCTCTTTTATGACTCCAACTGAACCCGGCTCCGGTAAACCGCAATTTCGCAAACTGATTAAATCAGCTCTGGCTCCGGCCCGCCGCAAGGGGATTGTCTTTTCAAACGAAGCGAGGCGAATGCTGCCCCCGGTGTACGAACTATTGGAACGTGCAGATGAATTGAATCAATCGGGATCACATGAAACGGCTATTGCCATCAGCCAGACAGTGGTTGAAGAGATGGTGCCCGCTTTTCAGTTTATAGATGATTCGAGCGCGGATGTAGGGGATGCCGTCCGCTGGGCCATTAATCTTTTGCACGATTTGGCCGGCCAAGAATTTGAGAACAAAGAGCAGAAACAGTTTTTCAATTGGTGTATCAAATCGATCGATGATAAACGATATGAAGGCTGGGACTTTCCGGGTGATTTTATTGTGATGGGCGTCAACCTGGCCAATGCCGGAAAACAGGCCGATAAAATGGAAGATCTGTTGGACAAGCGTATTGAAGAATCATCAAAAACTAAAGATGATTGGAGTTCCAATTACCGGCTTGAAAAATCGGTATTGCAGAAAGCCCGGCTTTTAAGAAAATTTAGCCGGGAAAAGGAAGCGGATGCTTTACTGAACAAGTTCAAGATGCTAACTGGTGTTCGGGAGCAGATGATTCAAACAGCATGGGACAGGGGAGAACCGGAAACTGTAAAAACGCTCGCTGAAGATGCGATTAAATCTCTTGGCAAATCGGCACCCGGTCTAATTCCCGGTTGGCAGAAGTGGCTGATAAAAGTTCACCAAACCAATGAAAGCGACGGTGACGTGCAAAAATTACTGGAAGCACTTCTATTTAATGAACCTACAATGGAAACCTATACAAAACTTAAAGAGACGTGGCCGGAGGATCGCTGGGCAAGCTATCTGCGCGAAAACCTGATTCCCAACCTCAGCTCCAATTACCGCGGGTTAACACTGCTGGCTGAAATATATGTGCATGAAAAAATGTGGGATCAGCTTCTGGAGTACCTGAAGAAGTATCCAGACTTCTATACCCTGAAACGATACGACCGATTTTTTACCGAAACGGCTTTGGATGAAATTTTTGACCTATACGAAACGCTTATCCGAAACTATTTGGAGCAGAATACCGGCCGAACGCGTTACCGGAAAATGTGTAAGGAACTGAAATATCTCTATACACTGGGGGCAGAAGAGCAAGCCGTAAAATTATCAGACTCCTTATGCGATCTCTATTCAAACCGCCCGGCACTGCTTGAAGAGTTTGAAAAATGGAACCGGTAGGTGCAAGGTACAAGGCTCAAGGCTCAGGGTACGGGTGAAAACCTTCAAGCATTTGGTTGTTAGCCTTTCTGGATTTGCAGCTTCTCGAAAGGCGCAGGATACATGGTTGAACATTCAACATTCAACTCCTGAAACCTGCCGGGAATGCTGTCAGATCTGAACTCATCAACCTGACGCGGTCCATAGATTACCTGCATGAACTTTAGGGTTCATTTTCAATGCGTTCTTTCAGAATCTGTAAATGAAATCTCTCAAATGTTTCCATGTCTACTCATTTTACTGAGTAGATTGACTCAATAGATTGAGTAAATAAAAAATATAGCCACTAATTCTCAGGACTTCCCGACTGCGCCCAAGGCGCAGCACATCTCCAACCCAAATTTGCCCCTAGCTCTAATGGAATATCTCCGGGGAATTCCTTAAATACCTAAAAATCATCAACAACAGCTATATGAAAGATAAAAACATCTTCTTGCTGGCCGGCGGGATCGGGGGAATGTTGACGGCATTCAGTCTCTCTTACCTTTTTCAGGATCTTTGGATTGGATTTTTTTCCGCGTTTGTCGTTGCACTCATCTACCTGTACCTGTTAGATAAACGGATGGTTCAAACCATGGAACTGCCCGGCGCGAAAGTCGTTATTCGCAGTTTGGTAGGCTGCCTGGTGGTTGCACAACTCTTCATGGCCTTAATCATGTATGCCAAAGCAGATAGGCAAAAAAAACTGCTTTCCGACATCCGACAGACCATTGACAGCGGCGTGATTCAAAGCGATATGAAAAACGCACTTCTCGTCACCTTCCGTCACTATCACCTGGAAACAGACCGGGATGGGGAAGTTACAATGGCGTCGATATTTGAAGAGCTGAATAGTGATCGCATCGGCGAGGATGGACGATTCATCACCAAATCCCTGGCTCAAATGGATGCTGCTGAGGATCCTCCTATTCTATATATATACGATGTAGCGGGTGCGGATACGGTGAGGCTCACAGCTATAGCAGCTATTTCCAATGGTGCCGATCCCGACTTTGCAAACCTAAACGGAGAAACCGGCAAACTCCAGGTTAGAGCCACTTTAACCAGCGGAGGCATCGATTATGAAAGAGAAAATTGAACCGTTCTTGCCCTGGATGATCGTTGCGTTGATCGCAGCCATTCTTATCTTTATTCCAAAACATACATCAGGCATGTATGCTTTAGCGTATGCCATATACGCCCCGGCAATGCCACTGCTTCAATACACTACCGTACATGCAATTACGGTGTTCGGTGGGGGCACTTTTACACTAGAGCCTTTTATGCAGACGGGACTAACTGCCATCATCGGTCTAATCGTTGTACTGGCCTTAACGCCGTTTCTGCTGGTGAAAGGATACCGTGCGATACGCGAGGAAACTCTTCTCAAGAGATCATTGGTTTGGTATTTGGGTG
Source organism: Balneolaceae bacterium (assembly GCA_020832225.1). Classification (GTDB taxonomy): domain Bacteria; phylum Bacteroidota; class Rhodothermia; order Balneolales; family Balneolaceae; genus Rhodohalobacter. The sequence goes on along the minus strand of JAFIFA010000017.1, from coordinate 21,161 downwards.
CTATATTGCTTGTCAGTTCCCTGGGTTTTGCACTGTTTAATTCAGCCCTGATGGCCACCAGCTATTTTGCTGAAAATAGACAGATAGAAGAAAACGTGCTAAGAGATCAGCTTCGCAGCCAGCTGATGATTCATGGATTTGCCGCAGCAGAAAAGATGTTGATGCCTCATGATTATGGCGGCGGTAACGGCAGCTTTATCGATATTCCTGGCGAAGCGACATCACGGGAGATTCGCCTTACCGATTTGAAAACATGGGATGAGAACAGCGAATTTAGCTTCAGGATTGAGGATTCCATCACTGATTCCACCCTTACAATTATCGGTTCTATTGCGGGATCGAGTGATGAAAGTTCAAACAGTTCAAGCCACTATGCGATCCGGGTCACCCCGCATGAGTCCAATACAATTCGATTATTGTCTGAAGCGGCGATGAGTAGGGTTGAGTAGTGAGTCGTGAGTCATGAGTCGTGAGACAGACGTGATTCGAAGCGAAATATGGCATGCTTCACTTAAGTTGCGGGATAAATCTATGAATCGAGAAGCTTTAACCACAAAAAGCACAAAGTTATATTTGTGCTCTTCGTGAAAAACCTTTGTGATCATGGTGGTTAAAAAAGGTTTGGCCTTTTTAAGAAAAAAGCACCTCAGCTCCCTTTCCCTGGGAAATGAGTGAACGGTAGCTTTCCAACTCCTTTTTCACGCCTGAGTCTGTCAGATCGATCGTCTTTCTCTGCTCGGCAGCCATATATGCAGCCTGAACCATAAACGTCACTTCAACCCCGAACTCCCAATCGAGCATCGCGTCTTCGCCATTCAGAAAGCTGTTTACCATATCCTCGGTTTCGGTTACATATCCGTAGAGGTGGGCTTCGTTGGGCTGCACGGCGAGTAAACCACGGGAAGCGGTCGATTTCTCAAGTGCGGTTTCCGCATCGGCAGCACCGGCGGCGGCTTCATCACCAATAAAAATTTCGAGAGGGGAGATCAGCGTGTTCACCTCCATGGCATAACCGGGGCCAAGTCCATCCATGGAGAGACGAAGTCCCTGCTTGTCATACATCCAGGAGTCGGTAAATTGCCCCTTAACCAGCTGACCTGTTTCAGGATTTCTGAACGTGATAATCCCCGTTGCAAAATCTTCAGCCGGTGTTTTGGAGTAGTCTACACCATAGCGCTCTTTGAGCTGTTCGCGGTACTTCGGCTGACCCCATTTCAGAAGGGAGGTGTCGCACTGCATAGCTACCGGCTCCAGGAATGTGGGCGACTTGCCGGGAGGGGTAAGGATGTGCCGGCAGATGGCGATACTGTGGCAACCCATGTCGGACAGCACGCCGCCACCCTGTTTTGAAGGATCCCAGAACCAGCTGTTGTGTGGCCCTGCATGCTCCTCGGTACTTCGGGCCAAAGTGAAATTCCCCATCGCTTCCTGCTGCGGACGAAGCTGTACGAGTGCATTGTTGATGGCATTCATGTGGAGCTGATTTTCAAAGTAGGCGGTGAGCAGATTGGCGCCGCGGGCCAGTTCCACCATTCTGCGTGATTCGGCCATCGTTCGCCCCAACGGCTTTTCACAGATCACACCGGTAAGTTTGGCTCCTTTTTGAACTGCATCGGCAATCTCCTCCATGATCGCAAGACGTGTGTAGTTGGGGGAGTAGATCGCTACCGCATCACTGTGATTGCAGACTTCAGCTACGGTGTCACAGATTTTTGGATCTCCAAGACCGTTTTTTCGGGCAATGTCGGCAAGCTCATCAGCACCGCCCCGCTTGTAGATGGCTGATATTTCGCAGTGCCGTACCTGTTTCATTGCAACGGCTAAAAATTTGGCTATAAAGCCTGATCCAATGATTCCGATTTTCAACGTTTTCATATCGCAGAGTTAGTTTTTTAAAGTGAAGGTTCGTTAGTTCAGGTTGATCTTAATCGAGCGGTTCATCGCCCACATGATCAATTCTCTTCCATAGTTCAGTCTTAAAGACCGATCGCGAATCGGCTGTTCGGGTGAAGTACTTATCCAGTTCCTCGTCCGAGAGATCGGGATGGGCAATTGCGGCCAGTGCCGTCCCAACCGGTTCACGAAGATCACCCAGCTCATCATAGTAATCGACCGTGCTATAGGTGTAGAAGGCGGCATCACCGCTCGGGTAGAGCATGGTGTACATTGCCCAGCTATTGAGAATCTCACGGTCAATCCGGGTTTCATGAATACGCCCCCAGAAATCTAGCTCCATCTCCACATGTTCACCGCTGCCGCCGCGGGCATCAAAGTAGTTGATGGTGAGATAGTTGCCACCCGGAGTGGTCTGCCCCTCATCCATGATCCGCCCGTTCACCTGCCAGATCTCCGTTCGCACCACCTCACGGGCAGCGCGGGTACGTTCCATCAGTTCATCGGGACTTTTGTCGGGATAGACCTCATTCATAATATCGTCAAGATCGAAATAGTCAATTTTTGAGAAATCATCAAAGACATTAATAGCTACGTAGTTATACGGAACATACGGTTCACCGGCAACTACGGCGTAGAAATCCCAGCTGAGGATAATTCCGCGATTCAGGCGCTCTTCATGCAGCGCTTTCCAGATCTCCTGTTCAATTTCGAGATACTCTGAAGTTTGAGGTCCGGTTGCTTTAAAGTAGTCGACTTTAAGATAAAGGGTGTCATCGGTTTGTGCTTCAGCCGGTTGATGAAAGGCTCCAACCAAAATAAAAATTGAAAGAGAAAGCAGCGTTGAGAATGTTTTCATATGTGTGATCCGTTTTGTAGATCTGATCGATGTTAAAAAGGCTTCATACCAAATACAGGTTTTTGTTCAGAAATTCAATTCCCGCATCTCGTTACCCCAATTCAAGCCTCTTGCAATTCTGACGAAACCGTTTAATTTAGAAGCATCTGATGTTGATGCTAAAACAAATCAATCAAATAAATATCTGGTGGTACATTATGAACAAAAGTTTAAGTAAATATCACGACCTGGCACCCCTGTTACTTCGAATCGGAGTTGGCCTTATCTTCATCTTTGCAGGCTGGGGTAAACTAACCGGTATTGAGGGTACACAAGATTTTTTCGGTAATATCGGAATTCCGATGGCGGGCCTGATGGCGTGGGTTGTTGCACTGGTTGAGTTTGTTGGTGGACTGATGGTCCTTTTCGGAGCGTGGGCCAGAATTCCGAATCTGCTACTCGCCGTAATTATGGTAGTTGCGCTTCTGACCACTAAAATGGGTGAAGGTTTTGGAGCTGCACGTCTCGATCTGATGCTCCTTTTTGCAACATTGGCGCTGGCGATAATTGGCAGCGGTAAATACTCAGTGGATGGTATGACCGGCAAATCGTGATCGACCTCTCTTAAAAATCTTTAACGAAATGCCGGTTTACTGCCGGCATTTTCATTTTTGAGAAGGTTGAACTCAAAAGAGCCCTGTATAGTTAGTAATTGAGAGTGCGGTCGTGCGTGAATCATCGAACCCGTAAATATTTTCTTTTACAAAAGCTCCGCACTCACTTTCGTAAATTTTTCCTCTAATCAATCATCTTAACCTGTCTATGACTATGAAAGTGCTACAGACCCTGTTGTTCTCAACGTTATTGGTTCTGGCTGCCTTCTCAATTCCGCAATCTTTGGTTGCCCAGGATTCCGGAAATGATAACGGCCTTGAACCGAGCCATAAAGATCTTCCTATCGAGCCGGATCGTACGGTTCACATACAGTCGAATGAAGGTACATGGATATCACTCGATGTTCATCCATCCGGAGAGACGATTGTATTTGAGTATATGGGCAATCTTTTCGAAATGCCGATGGAGGGCGGAGAAGCGAAACAGCTCACAAGTGGAATGGCGTTCGATTCTCAGCCATCATACAATCCGGACGGAGATAAAATTGTCTTTATCTCAGACCGCAGCGGCGGCGACAATATCTGGATATTGGACCGGGAAACCGGTGATGTAGAACAGCGAACGCGAGGTAATAACTTCCGGATGCAGTCACCAATTTACACACCTGATGGCAATTATATCATTGCTGCCAGAACCGGGCTGAGAAGCGGTGTCCATAAGCTCTGGATGTACCACGTTGATGGCGGCAGTGGTACGGAGTTTGTTGGCGGGCCAAGCAATCTGAAAACGGTAGAACCTGCTTTTGGTGGAGATGACCAATATGTCTGGTTCTCACAACGTACAGGAGACTGGAGCTACAACGCCATCCTGCCACAGTACCAGATTGCAAAGATCGATCTGGAAACAGGCGAACGACACACACAAACTGCACGTCAGGGCTCTGCATTTCGCCCCACTCTCTCTTCCGACGGGAAATATCTGGTTTACGGAACCCGTCAGGATCAGGAGACCGGTCTCAGAATCCGTGATCTCGAAACCGGTGATGAAAGATGGCTGGCCTATCCGATTCAGCGGGATGATCAGGAGTCAAGGGCTACACGCGATGTTCTTCCTTCCATGAGTTTTACGCCGGATAATGAGGCTGTTATTACCACTTTTGGCGGTCGAATCTGGAAAGTCCCTGTTCAGCCGGGAGCTGAGGCATCTGAAATTCCATTCGAGATTGATATGGAACTCGATCTTGGTCCAAGACTTGAATTCAAGTACCCGATTGAGGACGACTCTGAGTTTATAGCGAGACAGATCCGTGATGGTGTACCATCACCTGACGGAAGTAAACTGGCCTTTACTGTTCTGAATGATCTCTACGTGATGGACCTTCCGGACGGAACCCCACAGAAACTTACTGAACTGGATATGGTTGAGGCATTCCCGGCCTGGTCTCCAGATGGGCGTTGGATTGCATTTGCAACATGGGATCCCGAAGAGGGAGGTCATATCTACAGAAAGCGATCTGATGGCCGAAGAAGTGCTCAGCGCCTTACAGAGGAACCCGGCATCTATCAGCAGATTGCGTGGTCCAAAACGCAGGACCGTATTGTAGCCATACGTGGTGATAAGCGTGTCTACCACGAGTCGCCCGGACCCTTTGTGCCATTCGCGGCAGATGAGTTTGTCTGGATCCCGTCTGATGGTGGTTCACTAAACTTTATTGCAAGTACCAATGGCCGCAGTAATCCACATTTTGTGAAGGATGATGATCGAATCTATCTCAATCACGGTCAGCGAGGACTCATCTCCATCCGTTTTGACGGTACTGATGAGCAGCGCCATGTTGCAGTTACCGGTAGTTCACCTCCGGGTCAGACTCAGCCCACTCGGGCATCTGCAATCTTTAAGGCACCACAAGGCGATCAGGCATTGGCTCAGGTTGGCAGCGATATCTATACCGTTACTATTCCAAGAGCGGGTGAGGCGAAGACGATCAACGTTGGGAATCCATCAAACGCATCTTTCCCTGTATCCAGACTGACCGATATTGGTGGACAGTTTCCTGCATGGGGCTGGGACGGCCGAACCATTCACTGGTCGATTGGAAACGGATTCTTCACATACAATCTGGATGACGCTCAGGAGCGCAAGCGCGAGCAGGAGGAGTATGACCGCCTGAAGGAGGAAGCTGAAGAGGAAGAGGGTGAGAATGGTGAAAACGGTGAAAATGGCGAGAATGGCGATGAGGAGGATCCGGAAAACGGAGAGTCTGAAGAGAACGATGATCGCCCTGAGGACTATGAACCGGTAGAGATGGCTATTGAAATCCGTGCCGAGCGTGATATTCCGGAAGGCGTTCTTGCACTGCGAGGCGCAACCGTAATTACGATGAACGGTTATGAGGTTATTGAGAATGCGGATATTGTAATCCGAGACAACCGAATTGAAGCGGTTGGCGAGCGCGGAAGCGTGGATATACCGTCAGGTGCTGATGAACGCGACGTAAGCGGAAAGACGATTATCCCCGGGTTTGTGGATACACATGCCCACGTGAGGCCATTCCGGAACCTCCATCAGCCACAAATCTGGTCGTTTATGGCCAATCTTGCCTACGGTGTAACAACGATCCGTGATCCTCAAACAGGAACAACCGACCTTCTCACATACGCTGATCAGGTTACCGCCGGTTCAATTCTGGGTCCCCGAATTTATCAAACAGGCCCGGGAGTATTCTGGAACGAGCAGATCCGAAATCTTGATCATGCACGCGACGTGTTGAAACGGTATAGCAAATACTACAACACCAAGACGATCAAGATGTATGTTGCCGGTAACCGGGAGCAGCGTCAATGGATTTTGAAAGCTGCAAAGGAGCAGGAGCTGATGCCTACTACTGAGGGGTCACTCGATATGAAATTGAACCTTACTCAGCTAATCGACGGATACCCGGGGCAGGAGCATAACTACCCGATTTCGCCGGTATACAACGACGTTATTCAGGTAACGGCCGAATCACAAATGGCCTACACACCTACACTGCTGGTTACCTATGGTGGGCCATGGGCTGAAAACTACTTCTTCATGACCGAAGATGCGGCAAACGATCCGAAACTGCGCCATTTCACACCTCGCCCCGACCTGGATGGAAAAGCACTCCGAAGAGGAGCAGGTTGGTTCCATGAAGATGAGTATGTGATGGATCGTCAATCGCGAACGGTTAAGGAACTTTACGAGGCCGGTGGAATAAGTGGAGTTGGAAGTCACGGTCAGCTGCAGGGACTTGGCTACCACTGGGAGCTCTGGGCGATGGCCTGGGACGATATGGACCCGCACGCTGCCTTGCGAATCGCAACCATTCAGGGTGCAGAAGCGCTCGGTCTTGATGGCGATATCGGAACCATTGAGGAGGGCAAACTTGCCGATCTTTTGATCTTGGACAGAGATCCACTTGAGAATATCCGAAATACAAACACGATTCGAGAAGTGATGAAAAACGGTCGTCTTTACGATGGAGATACCCTCAACGAGGTCTGGCCACGTCAACATGCAGTTGGTCGCCTCTGGTTCCAGCAGGAAGAGCCAAATGGTTTGCCGGGACTTCATCTCTTGAATGACTAACGAATTGCTGCAAACATTGATTTGGAAGGGTATAGGATTTTTAATTCCTGTACCCTTTTTTATTTCTGAAGGGAGCACATTCAGAAAAGCTTTCACTCATAAAACCTGAGAGGGGAGTATAAGTGAATAATAAATAGTCAAAAAACTGGTAAGGTGAATATGAAATTTAAGATCAGGCTGAGAACGATCATTCTATCCGTTATCGGGTTGCTTGCTCTTTATCTGCTGGCCTCCGTACTATTTTTTAATGCCACGCCGAAAGAGATCCGTATTACAGAGAGTATTCCCTACAGTTATTCCGTGGATGATCCGGCATTTATGAAGGAGAGCGGAATTCTCACCGGCAGCGCATGGAGTGAGGGCAACCGGGTTGAGATCCTGAACAGGGGTGAAGATATTTTTGGGGCGATGCTTGAGGAGATCGAAGAAGCAGAGTGGAGCATCACCAAAGAGACCTTCAACTATTGGGACGAAGATGTGGGAACACCAATGGCTGAAGCGCTATCTGAGGCCGCTGAAAGAGGGGTCGATGTGCGTTTTATAATGGACTATATTGGATCGGTGCTGGCTACCGATGAACAATTAAGCATGATGGAGGAGGCCGGTGTGAAGGTGGTTCGATGGAGGGAACCCGCCTGGTATCAAATGGCTCGTTTTAACTATCGAACTCACCGAAAGATTCTTGTGGTTGATGGAAAAGTTGGCTTCACCGGTGGAGCGAACACTGCCGATGACTGGCTTCCGGCTCCTGAAGATGGCGGGTACAAGGATTTTCATTTTCGGTTTGAGGGGCCAATAGTCAGCGAAATGCAGGGGTCTTTTTCTGAAAACTGGGTCTCTGCAAAAGGCAAACTACTGACGGGGGATAGATGGTACTCTGAGTCTGACTCAGCCGGTTCCGTAAAGGCTCAGATTACAACCAGCCATCCCCGTGAAGGGAAACACCTGGTTCGGAAAATGATGTTGCATGCAATTTCATCGGCCGAGGAGCGTGTGCGTATCGGTTCGGCCTACTTTTTTCCGGATCAAAAATTCATAGAAGCGCTGGTAGAGACTAAAGAGAGGGGTGTGGATGTTCAGATCCTTGTTCCGGGTGAAAAGATCGATCAGAACTACCTGAGGTATGCGTCCCAAACATTGTGGGGCGACCTGCTGCGGGCCGGTATTGAGATCTTTGAGTACCAGCCAACCATGTATCACGCCAAACTACTACTGGTTGATGACAGCTATGTGTCGGTAGGCTCCACCAACTTCGACAACCGCTCCTTTCGTCTTAATGACGAAACGAACGTCAATCTGATTAGTGAAGAGTTTGCTGCGGAGATGAACGACTATTTCGATCAAAACCTTGAAGAGTCTGAGCAGATTACTCTGGAGATGTGGGAAGGGCGTCCGCTTTGGCAGAAGATAGCTGGTAGAATCAATGCAGCGGTTTTGGGTCCATATCTTTAATCACAAGGATGATTTTCAAACACAAAAAAACCGGACAGCTTTTACCGACCGGTTTTTTTACGTAACCCCAAAAGAATTAAAGTGATTAAAACATCGCTTCAGCTTCATTGGCCAGCGCAAGTACAGCATCAGTGTATAGCTGGCTTGGATTATAGCGGAAGACAGCGCGTTCAAGGCTTCCGGTTACGCCCTTGAAGTGGGCGAGGTAGTTGCCAATTGAGAGGATGTTGTTGTTCATATCAAAAATGTCGTCGCCAACCCACCAGCGATTGATGGAGTAGGGGATAAACTGTGCAAACGACATGGCGCCCGCATAGCTCGACTTGAGCTCAAAAACATCGATCTCTTTTCGCTCGGTAAATTGAAGCAGCTCCTCAAGCTGTGCCCTGGCAAAATCTGCACGGTAATCCTCGGCAATCATCGATACATAGGCATTGAGCGGATTGAAACGGCCAATATTCTGTCCAAAATCGGATTCAACCCCAATAATCGCCGCAATGACGTATCTGGGTATATCATACTCTTCTTCTGCTTTGATCAGCTGCTTTTCATGCTCGGTGATAAACGCTTTGATCTGACGCTTTTTGGCGTCGAAACCGAGAATGCGCTTATACTCCTCAAAAGTGGGCGTTCGGCGCTCGGCAGAACGGGTAAATCGCTGTGTAATCCCTTCGTAATACTCAAAACGGGGGTCTTCAAGCAGGGATTTCAGGTCCACACCCTTGCTGTCAAAATGTTCAATTAGTTTGGTGATATTTCCCCTCAACTCTTCCGGTACCGGATCATTGGGGGTGGTTAGTGCAGCGAGTGGCCCATTCTGTTGTGCAGAAAGGCTTGAGGCCTGCAAGGTAATCATAAGACACACCATAATGGCAGTCAGGGGGGTGGTAAGCTGTTTCATAAGAGTTCTCTGTCGTCTGTAATGATGATCGTGCGTCTTTTGTATGTTTAATAAATCAACTAATAACTAAAAGAGCAAGCGCCCCGGAACGATTCATGACATTATTTCGTGGCCTGCTTGCGAACCCGTTATAATCTGATAACTTTCAACTGCAGGGTTCATTGTGAGGTGCTAAAAATATTTATCGGCAGAATAGCCTTAGTCCGATAGCAACGATCAGTTTTCCAGATAAAAAGATGTCGTTTTTTACATTAAAACATAGCTTCCCGAGCTTTATCTATCTGTTTGTATTGATTCTTCTATCTGCCGATTTCTATATCGAAGATGAACGGTTTAACCGTAATGAGGTACTTGAGGGGCTTGAAGATTTGCAGCCTGAGTTTTGGGGTATGAATCATGAGCTGATAAAAGAGAAGATACCGGGGGATCAAAACAAGGAAATTGCGCTAACATTTGATGCCTGTGGCGGAGACGCAGATGAAGGTTTGATCAACTGGCTGAAGGAGGAAAAGATTCCGGCCACGCTGTTCCTGAGCGGCATCTGGATCGCCAACCATCCGGAATTGACCGTTAGACTCTCTGACAACCCGCTTTTTAAAATTGAAAACCATGGATACCGACATCTTCCCTGCTCAGCAGATGGGAGAGAGGCAGAAGAGATTGAGGGTACCGGTTCTGTAGTGGAGATTTTTGATGAAATTGCTCGTAATGACCGGCTTATTCGTGAGATTACAGGTCGCGAAACTCATCTTTTTCGATCGGGAACGGCGCACTACGATGAAGTTTGCCTGAAAATTGCAGAACGAATGGGACTTACGGTGGCTGGCTTCACTGTTAACGGAGATGGTGGAGGTAAACTATCTGCCGGGGAGATTAAGTCGAATCTTATGGATGCCGGGAGCGGAGATATCGTACTCCTGCACATGAATCGTCCGGAAAATGGTACACTGGATGGATTAAAGGCTGCCGTTCCGAAGCTCAGGGAAGCGGGTTATCGTTTTGTTCTGTTGGAAAAGGGTGATTAGAAATACAGGGATGGATTTACTCATCTTTCCCAAAAGCGTCTGCCGTGGATAGAATTACCGTTTCATCTCTACCGTGAAAACTTTCCGGGATATGCTCTTCAAGGAAATCAGAATCTGCGTCACCCAGAGCCACTCTTTTTGGAAGGTCCGATTTGATGATCGAAGACGATTCACTGGTACTGAACAGCGTAATGGCGTCCACAGAGTATGTTCGCTGAAGACTAAAAGCAAAATCGGGCAGGCTCACCGGTGTTGGGAGATTACTGTCCGGTGAATGAGCAAGCCCGGATAAAAGAAGCATTGGCTGCTCGGGAAGTCGGTCGATCTCATTTCTGTTGATCGAAAGAGTAGTTCCGTTGCCGGCTGTAACCATCGCTTTTTGATAGCCATTAAGTGCGATGGTTGGAACCCCCTGATCGGCAAATAGTGCAACCAGCCTGTGATTCAGATCGCGGATGGATCTTCGCATGGCATCCTCCCGCATCATTCCTGTCTGGATCAGACGGTCAGTATATTCGCTATCGCTGTGAATGATGATGCCCCTTTTTTTGCGTCTGGCAAGAGAGCGGGCGAAGGCGGTTAGAAAAATACCGTTGTCTAGGTGTTGAAAGTCGAGTACTGCGATGAAATTCATATCTTCCTTGTTAATTCCTCAGAGATAAAGCCGTGTGGCAACAGGTGTGAAGTGATATGTTTGGATAGTGAACCGTCTCCATGGTGCATTTCAACAACTCCGGTGGGCATGAACTCGTTCAAAACTTGCCGGCAGGCGCCGCACGGGCTGCTGAAATCGCTTTTTGGCGCATGGACATGGATCGACTCAAATTCAGTGTAACCGGCAGCAATGGCCCTGGAAATGGAAACCCTCTCTGCACACAAGCCAAGGGCCCACGCCTCCACCTCAACATTGGCTCCGGGTATATACCCATCGGCTACCTTGAGAAGTGAGGAGACGGGAAATCCGGAGTGAATGGTGACTGCTTTTGAGCAGAGGTCAGTCAGCTCCCCGCCGATATTGGATTCAATAGAGATGAGCGGGTTAAAGCGTGGTTCTTCAGAACCGTAACTCGCGCGCTCCTCCATGCTGAATGTTGCTGTCCAGAAAGAGAGCAGTTCAGGTCTTTGTGATCCGTTGGTGATTGAGTAGGATTCCGGTGTATCACCATTTGCGAGGCAGCTGCAGACGGCGGCTTGTATGGATGTAATAGTAAGTGGATAGGAGATGTTCTCCACCCTCACTCCGGGATAGATTATCCCCGACTTTCCCCTCACCAGGCACGTCTCTCTGCTGTCAGAGTATGGTGCATATTGATCCATGGTCTATCTACTCTTCTTCAGTTTGGCTGTAGTGTATTTCGATACTGTTCATTACTGCATCTGCTATTCGCGCCCTGATCCGGCTTATATCACTGCCATACTCGCGACTTGGGAAGGTACGGTTCGTTAGCAGAATGATGGCGATATTTTCGTCTGGATCCATCCAGACACTTGTACCTGTAAACCCAAGATGCCCAAAGGTTCGTTCACCGGTTAGCTGCCCGGCTGTGCTGGCACTGCCGCTTTTCCTGTCGAAACCGTAACCGCGGTGGTTTACCGGAGATCTCGGTCCGCTAAAGAGATCGATGGTTTCTCTGCTTAGATATTGATGTCCCCCATACTTGCCGCCATTGAGCAGCATATAGCTCCAGGAAGCGATCTCACGGGCTGTGGAGAAGAGACCTGCATGCCCTGCAACACCATCCATGAAGAAGGCTCTCTCATCATGTACATCTCCCTGAACCGTACCGCGGTCGAAACTGACATCGATCTCAGTGGGAGGAATGCGGTTGCTTACCCATCGGCCAACACGCTTCGGGTTGAAGTGGGTGGAGGAGAGGCCCATTGGGTAGAAGAAGTGGTTTCGCGCAAAGCGATCCAGGCGCGTCCCCGTCACCTCATGAACGATCTCGCCGAGCAGAATAAATCCGAGGTCGCTGTAGACATACTCTTCACCCGGGGTGTTTTCCAGGGGCTCATTGCGAACAGCCTTAACGATCTCATCCCGGGTCTGTAGTTCATCCACATAGACCCTGAATGCTGCCAGTCCGGAGGTGTGAAGCAGAAGATGGCGTATGGTGACATCCCTCTTCTCTCCCTCGTCAAACTCCTCAATATATTGGTAGACGGGGTCATCAAGGGAGATTCTTCCATCATCAACCAGTTTCATAATACTCGTAGTAGTTGCCATCGCTTTAGTGATGGATGCGAGATCAAAAACGGTATTCGGTGCTGTCTGTGTGGTCTTTGTGTAGTCGTGATATCCATAACCATTTTGCCAAACCAGGGCACCGTCTCGCATAACGCCAACAACTCCGCCGGGAAATACCGAATCGTCGATCGCTTTCTGCATAATCATATCGATATGGAGAAGCGAGTCGGTTGATAGACCTGCAGCCTCAGGGCGATCCAGACGAACCACAGATTGATCGATCTCAATTCCGTCTCCGATCTTATACATCCCCGGAATATTGATAGGGAGTTTTCCGCTGATTTTTGAGGCCCCGAAGAGAGCCGGTACGGTCTGGCTGATCTGATGGGCCGTTGATGCCCACGCCATCATATGGACATCGGCATCGGGCAAATCCTGAACCACATAAGGGTTTCCAAAAGCGATCACACCCGAGGGTTTATCCATGGAGGTGAGTTTTCTGAGAAGGGCCAGCTGTTCGGGCTGTACCTGCATTGGTTGATGCGAACGCACGATGATGAATGAACCTATCAGAATCAGGTCTGCATTCTCAGCGGCTGTTACGATTCGCTCTTTCTCCTCTTCACTGGTTCGCTGATCCAGAACGTGAAAATTGACGTTGCTGTGATAGTTGCGCAGCTCACGTGCAAAACCGGAACCTGTTGAGCCGGAACGGTCGTCGGCGAGGGCAACTGCGAGAATATTGAGGTTATCCACTTCACGGATCGGGAGAACATCGTTCTCATTCTTAAGCAGGGTTACCGATTCGCGTGCAATACGTTCAGCAATTGTCTGATAGTCGGGGGTGTTGATCCGGTTGGCCAATGCGTCCAGGTCAACCATGTGGTTTTCAAATACACCATGCTCTTTTTTCAGCTGAAGGATCTTTCTTGCAGATTGTTCAATCCGTTCCTCGCTGATTCGTCCGCTCTCAACTGCGCGAATCACCTCGTTCACAGCAGTCATCTCATCAGGGCTCATCAGCATCATATCCGCACCGGCATTGAGCGCCCGGATCACCGCATCTCCCGGTGAAAATGTGTCTGTAATTCCCTGCATATTCAGTCCGTCTGTCACGATGAGCCCATCAAAGCCAAGTGTGTCTCTCAATACGCGGTTCAAAACACTTGCATCGAGAGTGGCCGGCATGTCGATGTTTTCGCTGATGGCGGGAAATGCAATATGGGCGCTCATCACGCTTCGAAGCCCGTTGCTCACAGAGACACGGAATGGATGAAGTTCCAGTGAGTCGAGGCGTGCATAGTCGTGATTGATTACTGGCAGGGCAAGGTGTGAGTCTGTGTCGGTGTCACCATGGCCCGGAAAGTGCTTCGCCGTGGCAAGCACGCCTTCACTTTCAATTCCCTCCACCTTTTGCATCCCAAACTCGGCAACCATTTGGGGAGATGCAGAGAAGGAGCGGACATTAATCACCGGATTTTCCGGATTGTTATTGACATCAAGAACCGGCGCGAAGATCTGATGTACACCCAGCGCAGATGCTTCCCGTGCCGTGATTTTACCTTTCAGCCATGCGTTATGTGGATCTCCCGTTGCTGCAATTCCCATGGCCGGTGTAATTCGTGTTGTACCTCTAACCCTCATAGCGGCACCGAACTCCATATCCTGACTGATCCAGAGCGGAACCGAAGACTGCTCCTGATAACGATTGGTGAGTACGGCCTGACCATAAATATCACCGCTCATGAAAATAAGTCCACCGATATGATAGTCGCGGATCAGACGTTTGAGACGGAGGTAATCAGGATCACGGTCGTTTCTGAAGGTGCCATAGGCGGGTACAACAAAGATCTGTCCCACTTTCTCTTCCAGCGTCATTTCTGCAAGAAGAGAATCAATATCGACATCAGAGGGGATCTGTTCTGTCCGGAGTTCACGATCATCTGCCGGGGGTGTTGGAAGCCCGGGTCTTCTCTCTTCTGCCGGAGGTTCTGTAGTGCGGCAGGCTGAAAGCATCAACAGTGTTATGAGGGTAATAACAAAAGCGAAGGATAATGGAGCTGTACGAAGTTTCATTCGATAACGGCGTTTTTTTTTAATTAAGTACGAAGCAGTTGTTGAAATCGTGTTGGAAGATAGTAAAAGATCATCCGGGAATCGGGTATCAGATCGTGTTGTCAATTTCAGTCGGAGGGCAGCATCCGCATCGTTCTGTAACTTGCCTGCTGGAAAAAGGTGCTGTCCTGATAGATGAATCGGTACCGCCCGTCGAGCCACATATCGGTCTGATCTCCGTAATGGGTGCTGATCGGATTTCCAGACTGACCGGTTGGAAGTATCGACAACGCCCTGCCCGGTGATGAAAAATCAATAATTCGGCGAATTGAAGGGCCCAGCGTAACTTCAAATGGCCGATCCCAGCCATATTCAGCTTTGTTTACTGAAAGGGCATGACCGTGAACGGGATAGGGCCCCCGGCTAAAGAGGTTATTTACAATGGTTCTGAGTACAGCCGGAGCTTCCGGTGCAGCTGCTGCTTCTCCAAGCAGGGGTGGACGAAGCGTAATTGTGTTTACATTTTCCCATCGCCAGTTGATCGGTTCATCGCCAAACATCTCCCCGAGTTGCTCAACCGTCTCCTGCATCGATTCCTGCACCACCATTGCACGGTCGTCATTTAACGGTGACTCGGTTCTGTTGAAGTAGGGGCTGTTCTGGTCCAGCATGCGGCTGATAATCTGCACCGGTACATAGCTAAGTGATGCAAGGGATTGATAGGCTTCTTCACCAATCTCAGTTGCAAGAACATTTCTGGAGAGATTCAGAAAAAAGAGATCGAAGATTGTGGCGGCTGTAGAGGAGGGGTTGTAGAGATAATCCCAATTCTCCAGATAGGGGAGAACGGTTGAGAAGTCGTACGGGGAGTCGGAGCGAAGCATCGGGAGAATCATTTCGGTGATCTCTCTTGCATGCTCCGAAAAATGATCAAACTGAAGTGTTCGAACATCATCCGTTGTTACATTTTCGCTCTCCTCAAGCACTTGAGTAATCCTCATGATTCGTGATGGCGGAGCCCAGAATGAGCCGATATAGTGCGGATAGTCGTCTGTATGAATTTTATTATTGGCATGGGCCACGAAACTGTTATCCGGATTTACGACCCTTGGGAGCTGATCCTGGCGAAGGGTGCCCTGCCAGGCTGAGGCGGGGTTGCTTCCATCACGGAATAGCAGTGGCTGACCGGAACGCACCGGAATCGATGCGGCACTGAAAATTGCGATATTGTTGAATCGGTCGGCATAGGTAAAGTTCATTGCGGGAGATCGAAACCCGGAGATTGCTTCCTCAAACTCCTCCATGTTGCGGGCACGGTTCATCCGATAGCCCGCCAGTGTTTCATGACTTACCTGGTTGCCGGTCCAGGAGAGGGCGATCACCTTGTCATCAGGAAATGTGTCGTGATTTAGGAAATCGCTGATAACGGGGCCGTTAATGGTGGATCTGATTCTAAAGAGCCGGTCATCTCCGCCTTTCACCTGAATGATCTCATCCCGGAACTCGAAAGCTTCCGTAGTTTCTGGAGTGGATGTTGTGTCCGTGATGTAGCGATTGGGGTTTTCCGGTGATGGGGTTTCAACAAAAAAGTCGGTCACATCTGCCATCATATTGGTGATGGTCCAGGCCACATTGTTGTTCTTGCCCAGAATAACAAAGGGGAGCCCCGGAATGGTTGCACCGGTTACCCGATGGCCGGGCAGTGAGTAGTGAACTTCAAACCAGAAGCCGGGAATGGTGAGGCCCATATGGGGATCACCGGCTAGTATCGGGCTGCCGGACTCGGTTTTCTCACCACTTAACGCCCATGCGTTGCTCCCAAACTGTGTCCCTTCCAGGGAGAGAATCGACCTTCTCTTCAGGTCGGTCTCCAAAAGCGGCAGAGCGGATGATGCAAAACCACGGCTTTCACTGTCGTTTAGCAGAGTGGGGTATCGGTCGTTGTAGACCGGTATGAGCTCCTGAAGACGTTGTGGTTCAATAATGTCGGCAAGGTATGCGATAGAGAGTTCGCTCCACCAGTGCATATTCTGGTCCCACGCCATCAAACGGGTCAGTGCGATTGTGTGTGTAGGCGTCCACTCAATCGGTTTAACATCGGTTAGGGAGAACTCAATGGGTAGATTCTTCCGGTTATCTTCCACATAGCGGTTCACACCATCAGCATAACGCTGCAGGATATTCAGAACCTCAGCTGAGCTCTCCTCCTCAATTCTTTTGGCGGTCTCCCAGAAGCCAAGGGTGCGCTGAAATTTATCGAGTTCCACCAGTTCTTCTCCAAGAAACTCCGAAAAGCGCCCTTCAGCCGATAGCTGGGAGAGGGTCATCTGCCAGATTCGCTCTTGGGCATGAACATAACCGGCGGCAAAGTAGAGATCATTCTCGCTCTGAGCGTGGATATAGGGTACGCCATATGAATCCCAGTGAACATCAACAGGACTCTGCAGCTCAGCCAACTCAAGTGTGCCGCTGTAGTTGGGCAGAGGTTTGTAGAATGTCCAGTATATTCCGATAGCGGCTAATCCGGTAAGCAGTATAAGCAGGAATAGTCCGATTCTTAGAAGTGAACTCATCAGCGGGGTTAAAAGTCGAAATATGTGGCTGTAAAGATTGAAAATTCCAATCAAAATACATACTCTCTGAACCGAATGAAATGAAGATTGAAATAATGAACGTAATGGAGCCAGACAATGAGTGAAATAAAGAAAGTGGTCGTCATCGGTGGCGGTACAATGGGTAACGGAATTGTGCACGTATTTGCACAAAACGGTTTTGATGTGAAACTTGTGGAGACCAAGCAGGAGTTTGCGGATCGGGCGATGAATACCATCGATAAGAACCTGAGCCGAATGGTTAAAAAGGAGAAGATCACTGAAGCTGATAAGGCTGCAGCCATGGACCGCATTCAGCCGCATCTGAATATACCCGGTGCTGTATTGGATTGTGATTTGGTTGTTGAAGCAGTACCGGAGAATTTCGAGCTCAAAAAGAAGATTTTTGAGGAAGTTGATAAGCACGCGCCCGATCACGCCATACTTGCGAGCAATACATCCTCTATATCGATTACAAAACTGGCGGCGGTAACCGGCAGGCCGGGGAAATTTATCGGAATGCACTTCTTCAATCCTGTTCCGGTAATGAAGCTTGTTGAGGTGATCAACGGGCTTGATACCGATGAAAGTGTTACAAATGCTGTCATGAAACTATCGGAGAAGCTGGGCAAAGTACCGGTTCCGGCCAACGACTTTCCGGGGTTTGTCTCCAACCGCGTGCTGATGCCGATGATCAACGAGGCGATCTTCTGTGTGCATGAAGGCGTTGCAGAGCCAAAACACGTTGATGAGGTGATGAAACTTGGAATGGCCCACCCGATGGGACCACTTCGCCTGGCCGACTTTATCGGTCTGGATGTCTGCCTCGATATACTGAATGTGCTTTATGATGGGTTCAAGGATCCAAAGTACCGACCATGTCCGCTTCTGGTGAAGATGGTTGATGCCGGAAAACTCGGCGACAAGACAGGAGTTGGATTTTTTGAATATAAGTCTTGAGTCTTGAGTCTTGAGATTGGGAATTGGGTTCTAATCAAGTTATGAACCAAATTCCTCGTCTCACGTCTCACGTCTCACGTCTTCCCTTTTCACTTTTCACTCCAATAAAATGATAGACCTTCGCAGCGATACCGTAACAAGACCGACATCCGGAATGCTGGAGGCGATGACCTCTGCTGAAGTGGGGGATGATGTGTTCCGGGAGGATCCGACGGTGAACCGGTTTGAGCAAAAGGTGGCTGAGATGTTCGGAATGGAGGCTGGTCTCTTTGTGCCGAGTGGAACCATGAGCAATCAGCTCTGCCTGGCGGTGCTCACACAGCCCGGTGATGAGGTGATCATTGATGAGTTGGGGCATATCTTTAACTACGAGTCGGGCGCTGCCTCACATCTCTCTTCGGTACAGCTGCGTCCGCTCAAGGGGGTACGAGGTAAACTTTCAAGGAGGCTCGCCGAGCCGGCGATTCGCACGCGCAACGACTGGGATCCCCATACCAGTGTGATCGCCGTTGAGAACACGACCAATAAGGGTGGGGGAGCCTGCTACTCGCGGGAAGAACTGATTGAGCTCAGCAATCTGGCATCCGAACATGAACTGGCACTCCATCTGGATGGTGCCCGTATCTGGAACGCAATGGCGGCAACCGATATTGAACCGGAGTTTTTTGGCAGCGTTGCCGATACCATTTCGGTCTGCTTCAGCAAAGGACTGGGAGCGCCAGTTGGGTCTATGATGCTTGCATCGGAAGATCAGGTCCGCAAGGCGCGCCGGCTTCGGAAAATGTGGGGTGGGGGAATGCGGCAGATAGGCCTACTGGCGGCTGCGGCCGACTACGCTATTCAGCATCACTATCCACTGATGAAAAACGATCAGGTGCGTGCGGCAAAACTGGCTGAAGTAGTGTTCGAAAATCCTGCATTTGAGATCGATCCCGATAGCGTGGAGTCCAACATTGTCATTTTCGATGTAAGGAACGGGACTGCCGCAGATGTGCTGGAGGTCTTTGCTGAGAAAGGAGTAGGGATGATCCCGTTCGGCCCGAAGACGATCCGTGCTACCTTCCATTTTCAGGTTGGAGACAAGGAGCTGGATAAGGTTCTGGATGTTGTAAAGTGCTATTCGGGGTAAGAAGCAGGATTTACAACAACCGGGAATTTCACGCTTCGTTTTTCAAAGAAGGTATCATATGGATAATGGTGTCTGTTCCTCTGCTAGAGCCAAGATAAGCTCAAATCAAAGAACCGTTTGTTGAACTCAGGCGTGATTGGGATAGTAGTCACGGAAGACGTTATTAAGCTCTGTGGAGCTCTCTCTAACACTGAGTGAAACAGGGACAAGGCTTGTATAGCCGGTATGAGGACTGTCTGTTTTCTCCTTCAGGCGTGTAAATATCAGCTCCAGGGTTTTCTTACCCAGCATCGTGTAAGGTGTATGAACCGAGGTGATTGTTGGTGTATAAAGTTCACAGGTTGGAAGGTCATCAAAGCCGACTACCGCTACATCCTCAGGAATGTGAACTCCATCACGAATGGCGCTATGCATAAAGCCCAGTGTCATGCCGTCATTGCTGCAAAAAATTGCATCCGGTTTGTCCGCGAGCTGTTTAAAATCCTCGTATGCCACTTTTCCATTTTGAAATGAGTAGTCGCCGTTAAACTGCCAGATAAGGTCCATATTATCAGAGGCCTCGATATAGTCAGCATAGCCACTCTTGCGAAGCATCGCTTCAGACTGTTTTACCGGGCCCTGAATAATACCCAGCTTCCTGTAGCCACGCTCTTCAAAATGGCTTGCAACCAGATGTCCGCCACGGTAGTTATCAAAAGTAACGGTATCCATAACCGGATTTGCAATCGGCGCAATTGAGACCAGAGGAAAGTTTGGAGATACAGATTTTAGTAACTCTAAGTAGTCGGTTGCTTTAAAATCGGGCAGAAAAATAACACCCGCATCGTAATTAGCTTTCTTTAGTTCTGATACAATCTGAGGTATGGGTGAGGAGGAATGGGTTACGCTGGTAAGATGCATTGTTGCCTTGGTATCTTTGGTGGCCTGATCAAAACCTTCAAAGAGAGATGCATAGAATTCCCCGGTATAGTGTCGGGTAATCATGGCAATATTCAGATTCTTCCTGAGCTCTATAGGGGTGTACATATTTGAAAGTGGATAATCTAAACGATAAGCGCTTTCAAATACCTTCTTTTCATTCTCCCTGCTGATTTTGCCTGATCGGGAAAGAGCCCTGGAAACAGTTGATATGGAGAGCCCTGTATCCTCGGCAATATCTTTGAGTGTGACCTTGTCGACCATGATGTTCGGATGTGATTGATTTTTTCCAAAAGTTAAAAAAGGGCTTTTTAATACCAAACCCCTCATGCATAAAGGTTGAAAGTCACTGATAATCTAATGAAAAAATTTTGCACTAAGAACTAAAATATTTCCCATTCTGAAAAGCTTGTTTAAACAATGATTAAGGGGGTTAGTGACAGTTATTTTAGTGGTTGTTTAAGTTTAAATGTAAAACTTTTCAATTCTGTCGGGGGTGCTGTAAAGTTTAAAGCGGTTGGGGGAGATCATTTTAGGTTGAAAATTAGGTGAAAAATAGTGAGAACTATTTTCATTATTGTGAGAAAAATTTGCAAAACAAGCGGTCAATATTTAATATAGGGAAGCGGTTCCACTCTATCGCAGATTTTCAATTGGGGAGAAATGTTGGTCTGTTTTTACTCTGGGAAAGTATGTAGATGGTGGTTGTCGGTAGTCAAGTTTAATACAGGGTTAAGAGCCAGGGAGAAGTATTTACTTCATGTGTATGCCTCTCGCGGTAAATAAACCTTAAGAAAATCTACGAATATGAATAAAATCAGATATTTCTTGTACCTATTCACAATTCTGGGACTGCTTTCCAGCTCTGCCTTTGCGCAGTCCGATCGAATCGAAGTGAAGGAGAGTGAGGAAGGGTGGCACCTCCTCGTAAACGACAGGCCTTTGATGGTCAATGGTATGAACTGGGACTTCTTCCCGATTGGTACC